>JASFKY010000032.1:0-20524 GCA_050118395.1 Myxococcales bacterium
GACTCGGGGCCTATGTGACGACTGCCCACCTGGCCGATGGTGCAATGAGCTCGGTCTACGCTGCGCAGCATCGGCAAACCGGAGCTTCGGTGGCGCTGAAGGTGCTCCGACCGGACGCGGCACGCGACCCCGTGGCGGTCGAGCGCTTCCATCGCGAGTACGAAACAGCCATGGCGCTCCAAGACGAGCACATCGTCGAGGTGCTGGATTTTGGCCGCACCGAAAGTGGCGCTCCTTTCATCGTCATGGAGCTACTGCGCGGAGAGACCCTGGCCGTCCTGCTTGGGCGCCACGGCGCGCTGTCGCCACCCAGAGTCGTGCGCATCGCTTGCCAGCTGGCGTTGGCACTTCGATGTGCTCATGCCGAGGGTGTCGTTCACCGCGACTTGAAACCCGGCAACATCTTCGTCTGCCAGACCGATCGCGCAGAGGCCGTTCGAGTCCTCGACTTCGGCTCGGTGAAGTTGCAGGTGTCCTTCGGACCCAAGCTCACCGCGCTTGGCACCACGGTCGGCTCGCCGTGTTACATGTCCCCAGAGCAAGCCATGGGTCGACCGGACGTCGACCCGCGCAGCGACCTGTTCTCGTTCGCGGCCATCGTCTACGAGATGACCACCGGGGAGGTGGCATTTGGAGGGGACTCGGTCGGCGAAGTTCTTTCGAAAATCATCGAAGGCGAGCCGCTGCCGGTGAGCTCGCTCAACCCGGGCTACCCAAGCGAGCTGGACGGGGTGATTCGCAGAGGTCTGAGCAAAGACAAGGCGGGCCGGTTTTCGAGCGCAACCGAGCTCGCCGAGGCCGTGCTGGTGGCTTTGCGCCTCCCTGCGGAAATCGAGCGCTGGGCCAGAGCGGACCAGGAGGAGCTCACGGTCCCACGCTCTGCAACAGCTCCTCCCGTACTTCATAGAGTTGCGGGGGGTGAGCGGGGCTTCGGTCCGAGGACAACGATCCCACCGAAGTGACCGAAGTGATCCCGAAGCCGCCCATCAAAGCGTCGGCGAGGCTTTGGCGAGTCTGGTATCCCTGCCGAAGCGCAGCGGAAACCATTCGGTACGCATCATATCCATAGGCGGCGAACGTCGCAGGCGGTTCTCCGTAGCGTGTCTCGTACGCCGTTCGGAAGTGCTGATTGAGCGTCGCGTCCGAGCTCTCGTAAAAGGGAAGCGCAATGAGCGCGCCTTGGAGGTAACGGTAAGCTCGCCGAAGCAAGGTCGGCGACCAGCTGGGGCTCGGAAGAAGGAATTGGATCCCGCGCTCGCCGTGTGCCCCTGCTATCGCGCCCGCCGTGCTCCACGCGCCTTCCGCGGCAAAGGTAGGGGCGATGAGAGCGATCTGCTCCCCGACGTCTGCGAGAAGCACCGCGTCACAGCTCGTCTCGAGCACGGTGCGAACGTACTCGACGAAGGATTTGGTGCCGGGCGGGTAGGCCACGCCATCGCAATACACGCCTCCAGCCGCGGCCACCTCCTGATCGAAGAGCCTCTCGAGGGTTCGGCCGTAGCCATGATCGGGATAGAGCGCGACGAAACGGGAAAGTCCGCGCTTGCGCGCAGCACCTACGAGCGCCTCGAGCTCTTCGCGTGGGCCGTACAGAAAGCGAAACACGCGGTCCCCTGCACGACTCACGTCCTCGGAGGCCGAGAAGCTCAGCAGGGGGATGCCCGCGCGGTCCGTGAGCTCGGCCGCGGCTTCCGTGGTTCGAGCCCCGACCGGGCCGAGGAGCGCAACCACGCGCTGATTCGTCATGAGCGATCGAGCGGCAGCCGCGGCTTTGGAGGGATCGTCACCGGTATCCTCGACGGCGAGCTCGGGTCCGCCCTCGTCCAGTTGGGCAAGCTGCATCCCTTGCAACAGCTGGCGACCTACCTCCTGTCCTCGTCCGCTGAGCGGAAGCAAGGCGCCAACGACGTAAGGGTTGCCGAACAGGAATTCGTCGGCCATGGCCACGAGCGTGGCCACCTCGGGGTCGCTTGCAAAGGGACTCGCCCGCAGCGCGTCTGCCGCTCTTTGCACCCAAGTGGCGTCCTGCGTCTCGAGAGCGTGGCGAAGCAGTCTCATGGAAACCGCGACCTGGGGGAGGGCGCCTGGACGCAGCTCGTCGAACAGCACGAGGGCCTCTTCGATCGTGATCTTCTGCGCGAGCAAATCGACCGTCGCGTCCCGGCGCTCTGGATCGGGCGGAGTCGAATCGTGCGCGTCGAGATCATCGATCACGCGCAATGCGAGCGCCGCGTCAATGGTCTGCTCGGAGGCGATGATCGCGTCATCCCAAAGCAGAGCCTGCTCCTCGGGAGAGAAACGCTCGGCGGTGAGGGGCTCGATGGTTCCAAGGGCACGCTCCGGATCGCCCAGCTTCAACTGGCATGTCGCCAAGTGCAACGAAGCGCGAAGGCCCAGAGCCCGATCGGCGCTTCCTTGCGCTTGCTCCAAGTGGGGAACGGCGCGCTCACATCGACCGAGGTCCGTATCGAGGATCCCCAACTCCAATCGGGCGAGGTCGGCCTCGACGGTTCCTTGGTGGCCGATGATGAAGCTCTCGTAGGCGTCCTGCGCCTGCCGAACCTCTCCATTGGAGGCCAGGTCTCGCGCCCGGACAATCTCGGCCGGTGGCGCTTTTTCGAGGGGGCTTTCGACTTTCTTGGGTGCGCAGCTACCAAGCAGCAGGAGTGCCACACACATCGAGGCGCTTTTGAACATGGAGCCGGAACGATACATGGCTCGCCTCCCCATCGCCATGCGGCCTGTCATGCAAGCGAAGCCGACCATTGCTTTGCCAGACGCGCGAACTCCTGGATCGACAAGGTTTCGCCGCGACGGGTGCCATCGATCCCGGCCGCCCGAAGCGCATGGTCGGCTTGATCTTCGCCCCCCAAGGCGCGCAGCGCGTTTCGAAGGGTCTTTCGACGCATTTGAAAAGCAGCTCTGACGACCGCTCGAAAAGCTTCGCTTTCTTCGGCGAGAGGCTCATCCCGAGGCTCTAGCCGAACCACGGAGCTTTCCACGTCCGGTGCAGGGTAAAACGCCCCCGGCCGAAGCCGGCCAAGGGTTTCCACCTCGAATGCAGCGCGTGTGAAGACGGTCAACGCGCCGTACTCTTTGGTTGCAGCAGGTGCGACCAGCCGGTCTCGGACCTCGCGCTGCACCATGAGCACTGCCCCATGGAGAACGGACCGATGCGCGATCACTTGTCGCAAAATGGCGCCCGTCGACTGGTATGGCAGGTTTCCGGCCACCACGAGCTTCGAGCCACAACGCACCGAATGAGCGCTGAAATCGAAGGTTGCCGCGTCTGCCTGCAGGATCTCCAATCCCGGCGCTTCTCCGAGCTCGCCCCGCAACACGCGCACCATGTCGCGATCGAGCTCCACGGCCAACACGCGGCAATGCCGTTCGAGCAGGGCGTGGGTCAGAGCACCGAGCCCCGCGCCAAGCTCGACGACCTCGTGGCCCAACGCAGCTGCCGCATCGGCGATTTTGGCGATGGTAGCGGGCTGGATCAGGAAGTTTTGGGAAAAGGATCGTTTGGGCGCGAGGTCGTATTTTCTCAAAAGATCTCGAGCGTCGAGCAGGGGCGGGATGGGCGAGATCATCGGTTCAACTCACTAGAATCATGCAGGTTTCGCTATTGGGCCACCAGGGAGCGCCCGGCTGATTCCAGGCGTTGTCACCAGAGCTCGCGTTATTATATTGGTGCTGTCACCCGTTTGACCTAGGTTAAGGATAGAGGAACCCAATGCTTCCAGGCTTCATCATCGAGCAGATCAAGCAGCGAGAAGAAGAGGCAAAGCGCCAAAGTCCTCAAATCGAGCTTCCGCTGCCGCTTCCCGATCATTCTCGCGCACCTGAGCGCGAAGAAGAAGCGCCTCGTGGTGTGGTGATCATCGATCTCCAGTCCGACTGATGATCCGCTAGACTGGAAGTGTGTCAGACAGTGCCCTGATGGGCCTACATGAGCAAGCTCGAGCTCTCGAGCAGGCCCGCCGCGATGCGGTGGGGAGCGACCGAGCCCTGATCACAGCGGAATTGGCCTGGTGCCACATCGAGGCCGGTGCGCTCGGAGAAGCTTTTCGACTCCTTTGGGAGCTCGAAGACGCGGGGAAGTGCGCGCCTTTGCTCGAGCTCACGCGCGCTGAAATCCAGGCCTATTGTGGCAATGAGGACGCGGCCATCGCGTTGCTCGACGGCGCGACCGACGGTGCCACGGCGGCGATGGTGCGCGCGCGCATCGCCGCGGCACGCGGTGACTGGGAGTCGGTACGCGCCGCGGTGCCATCCGATGCACCCGACGCTTCGCAGCGGGCCCTGGTTCTCGCGGCGAGGGCATGCATCGAGCTCGGGCGGCTCGATGAAGCCTCGACCCTGCTCGGGCGCGTCGAGCCCCGCAGCACCGGGGAAGCCTTGGCCGTGAGCGCCCTGAGAGCGCGAATCGGTCCCGAAGATCCCGCGGACGCGCTGGCCCGGGTTGCGGTCGACGCCCGAACGCGTGGCGCCGCCCGCATCCAGGCCGAAGCGTGGACCGATTTGGCCCTTTGGCATCGCTCTCAACGACGAACCGAGCCCATGCGCCGGGCGGCCGTGCGTGCCACCGCGCTGTGGGACGACATGGTGACTTCGCTTCCACCGCCTTTGCGTGCCGGCTTCTGGTCCGATGCGCGCCGCGGAGCCGTGCAAAACGCCGCGCGTCGGCTCAAGCCGGGGACCGCGAGCAGGGCTTCCGATGGGCTCGCTCCCTTGCTTTCGAATTTGCGCAAGCTGACGAGTGAGCGAGATCCTTCGAGGCTCTTGTCCGTCATCACCGACGGGGCCATTTCGCTTTCGGGAGCAGAGCGCGGCTACGTGTTGCTGGTGGACGAGCAAGGAGCCCTTTCAGCCACCACCGTCCGAGGAGCGGAAAACACGCTCGGCAAGAAGACGGCGGCCTTCAGCCGCTCGATTGCCGAAACCGTTCTGCTCGACGCAGAGCCCATCGTCACGGTGGATGCCGCGCACGATACCCGCGTACAAGATTACATGTCGGTACACCGGCTCATGCTGAAATCGGTTGCGTGCCTCCCGATTGAATCGCGCGGCCGAACTTGGGGTGTCCTTTACCTGGAACATCGAAGCGCCAGTGGGCGGTTCTCCGGAATCGATCTCGAGCTCCTTCGCGCGTATGCCGACCAGGCAGCCATCGCCATCGAGACATCCGACCTGCTCGCGAAGATCGAAGCGCAAAAGCACCACCTACAACGAGCCAATGAAGCTTTGCGGCAAGCCAATGCGCAACTCGAACAGCGGTTGCAAGGTCAGGCGGCCGCTTTGGAGCAAACCAAGCGTCAGATCCAACGCCTTCAAAGCTCGACCGACGAAGGGGACCGATGGGGCTTGATCGGCACGAGCGAAGCCATCCGGCGTGTCTACGAGAGGATGGACCGCATCGCCGCCTCTGACGTTCCTGTGGTGATCGTAGGAGAGAGCGGCACCGGCAAGGGCCTCATCGCGCGCGCTTTGCATCGAGGCAGCGCCCGCGCGGAAGGACCCTACGTGTCGCTCAGCTGCGGTGCGATCCCCGAGGGACTTCTCGAGAGCGAGCTCTTCGGTCACGTTCCGGGGGCGTTCACCGGCGCGGGGCGGGCCCGGGATGGCCTTTTCGTGCAGGCGCACGGAGGCACGTTGTTTCTGGACGAGATCGCCGACATGCCGCTCCGAATGCAACTCGACCTGCTGCGAGTGCTTCAGGAGCAGCGCATTCGGCCGGTGGGGGCCGCCGAGGAACGGCCGGTCGACGTGCGTCTCGTGGCGGCGTCGAAGGAGCCCCTGAAACAGCTGATGGAACGAGGCAGGCTTCGCGAGGACCTCTACTATCGCTTGGCGGTCGTAGAGCTCGACGTGCCCCCACTCCGAGAGCGACGCTCCGACATTCCACTGCTGTGCGATCATTTCCTTCGGCGGATCGCAGAGGATGGTTCGGAGCCCCCCAAACGTTTGAGCCCGGAGGCGCTTCAACGCCTCTTCGAGCACGACTTTCCCGGCAACGTGCGGGAGCTCGAGCATCTCCTCGTGCATGCCGCGGTCTTCGCGCAGGGCGACCTGATCGAAGTCGACCACCTGTCCATCCCAACCGCGGCCGGCGATCGAGACCCACATGGACGGGTGGACAACTATCGAGAGTACAAAGAAGCGGAGCGCGATCGAATCCTCGCAGCGCTCAACGCCCATGACTGGAATCGAGCGCGGGCAGCCCGATCGCTCGGAATGGCGCGTCGAACGTTCTACCGCCGACTCCGGGAGCACGGCATCGAGTTGGCGCCCAAGGGGAAGGGCTAGAGGTCGGTGGGCGAGGCGACGGTCGAAACGCCCGCATCGTATTTTTCAGGCGTTTCGCCGGGCGGCAAATAAAGAGGGGGCTCGCCTGGCCGTGACCAGTCGACCCAGTACACGGCTCGGTCGCGCACGTCGATGTGGACGAAGCTTCCGCGCGGATAATATCCCACGCCGACCTTCGATAGGGTGAGACAGTAGTCGCGCAGAGTTTCGTTGGGAATGCCCTCGACGCGAATGTCCACGGCGCGGCCGTTCCCGTGTCGGCTCGATTCGCTTGTTGCGGAACGAAAGCCGCTGACCACCACCAGGGTACGGCCGTTGAAGTGATCGGCCAAAGAGGCCAGCACGCGCATCAGTCGACTGTGCGGCCGGGTTTCCTCGTTGGTCTCCCGATCCCTGAGGAAATGCGCCAGCCGGGCACGGGCCTTGGGATCGATTTTTCCGTGTTCGTCGAAAAGGCGAAGGCGCAAGCTCTCTTGGGTGGCGGGCCGTTCGAGGATCACCAAACCGTGGAGAATCGTGTTTCTCGCCTTGTTCTCCTTCGCGGCCTCACTGTAGCCCGGCAATTCGAGGCGCTGCCCGACGCGCAGCGTAGCCTCGGGGCTCAACCGGTTGGCTCGGGCCAGGGCCTTCACACTGACCTTGTTCATTTGGGCGATCCCGATCAAAGTCTGCCCAGGGTAGACGTACACGACCCCCTTGGGAGGGATCCGAAGCACCTGACCGACCCGCAGGGTAGAGGTCTTTTTCAGTTGGTTGGCCGCCGCCAGGTTCGTCACCGAGACGTGGTACCGCTGGGCGATCGCGCCGAGAGTTTGACCTTCTCGAACCGTGTGCTTGCGCTGGGCGTGCGCCGGCGCATGGAACGAAAGGACTAAAAGCACCACCGCCGCGGCTCGCCACACCCCACTCGAGCTCGTCATGAGACACCCATTGTTGACGGTTGGAGGCGCAGGGCAACTATCCGACTCGGCATCTCCCTTTTTTTGCCTTCGGCCTCGTCCGTTGCGACCATGAAAACCGGCACCTTTGCTCGTTGACAATCGATGGGTTCGCGCGTCGGGCACAACCAGTGTGCGGCGATCGCGGATGTCTGTGTTCCGAGGAGTAGGTTCATATAAATTAAACATAATTATAGAATAAATTAGACGTGATTTTTTCTAAGTTGCTTGACCCTTCGGAGGTTCGGTCATAGCCTTGGAAAGTGTGAGGAGAGGCGCGGCTCTCCCCGGCTGGCTGATTCATGACCTACGATCCTGAGGCGAACGAAGCGATGCAAAAGCCTGACACAACGGGTGCGTCCGCCTCTGAATCGAGCGAACGGCAAGGGTCTTCCAAACCCAAGTCGAGCAAGAAGAGTGGCAACAAGCCCAATAATGTTCGCAAGATTCGGATCGAACGCATGATGTCCAAAGCTGAGTTGGCTCGTCGCGCGAACCTATCGGTGTTGACGATTGATCGTGTCGAGAAGGGTTTTGGATGTCGAATGGACACAAAACGAAAGATTCTCGAAGCTTTGGGTCTGAGACTTGCCGACCGGGTACGCGTGTTCGGTGAGGAGGAGTGACGTGCCTGCATGGCATCCGAGGGGAAGAACTTAATCGGCGTCGACATCGGATCGAGCTCGATCAAAGTTTGTGAAATCAAAGAGGGTCGCCGGGGGGCACGAACCATCACCAGGTTCGGTTTCCACCCATTGCCGCCTGAGACCATCGTTGATGGTCACATCATCAATTCGGGCGCCGTCGTCGAGGGCTTGGAAAAGCTGTTCGCGCGTTCCAAGCGTCGCAACATAGCGCTTCGCGCGAGCGGTCATGGCGTCATCATCAAAAAGATCGCCATGCCACTGATGACTCCCGCCGAGCTACACGAGCAGATCAACTGGGAGGCAGAGCAACACATTCCGTTCGATCTCGATGAGGTGCAAGTCGACTACGAGGTCCTGCACCAGAGGCCCGATCACGGGCAGATGGACGTGCTGTTGGTCGCCGCCAAAAAGGAAGAGATCACGGATCTCATCAACCTAGCGATGGAAGCTCGACTTCGTCCGATAGTCGTCGACCTCGATGCATTCACCGTTCAAAACGTATTCGAAGCTGCCTATGGTCCCGCATCGCCGGAGGAAACGACCGTGCTCGTGCATTGCGGCGCCGCAACCACCACGGTGAACATCCTCGCCGACGGAACCACGGCTTTCACCCGCGACATCGCCAGCGGGGGTAACGGAATCACCGAAGAGATTCAACGCCAACTCGGCATCGGGCGTGACGAAGCAGAATCGTACAAATGCGGAGGCGAAGGTCGGGGCATCGTTCCGCGAGAGGTTCCCGAAATCGTCAACCAAGCCGTCGAGCAGCTTGCTGGAGAAATCCAGCGCTCTCTCGACTTCTATTTGGCAACCAGCGGGGACCGCGACTTGACCCGCATTTGTATGTCGGGCGGAACGGCAAACATTCAGTCGTTTTCGGACATCCTTCAAACCAGAGCGCAGGTGCCGGTGGAAATCCTGGACACCACTCGTGTGGCGGACATCGATGAGAGAGCGGCGGCCGACTTGCAAGGTCGAACCTCCCAGGCGGTGGTCAGCATCGGCCTGGCGTTACGCAAGGAACGGGAGCGCAACTGATGATTCGCATCAATCTGCTGCCGACCGACAAAAAGAAGCGGGCGCGAAGGGCGGCTCCCATGGCGCTGCCCGCGGGGGATTTGAGCCTGGGCACCTGGGCGGCGGTTTTCGGTGGCGCCATTGCGCTGTGGTTGGCCGTCCTGGGCGTCCTCTACTTCGTCCAAAGCGGCGACCTGCAGGCGATGACGCAGGAGAACAAGACGCTCGAGGCTCGGCGCGACGAGTTGCAAAACAAGACCCAAGGTCTTGCCGATGTGGAGGCCCGTCTCGAGAAGAGCCGAAAGCTCGAACAGGTGGTCCAGGAGCTCGAACGGGCCAGGCGTGGGCCCACCCGTGCCGTGATGGAGTTGTCGAAAATCCTGAGTAGCCCCGGGGGGCCCACCATCGACCCCGCGGAGCTTCAGCAAATGAGGGAAGAGAACCCGCTGGCCGGGTACAACGAGTCGTGGGACGTTCGCCGGCTCTGGCTGACTCGCTTCGAGGAAATCGACCGAGAATGTAAAATCAACGGGATGGGTCGCTCGAACGAAGACGTCGCTGAATTCCTGAGGCGACTCACCCTGAGCCAGATTTACGACGACGTGACCCTTCAGCGAACTCGAGCCGCAAGTGATCCGGAGACCGGTCTGGCAACGGTCGGCTTCGACATCACGTGCAAGGTGAGGTACTGATGGCGAGCATCGAAGAAACGTTCGTGGGTTTGCCGAGCTGGGGCAAGGCGCTGCTCTTAGTCGGTGTGCTCGCGCTGCTCGGCGCCGCCTACTACGCGCTGATTTACAGCAACATCTCTTCGGACCTGGAGTCGGCCCAAGCCAAGAGACAACAACTACAGGACCAGATTCGCGAAGCGGAGAGACGCCAGAAGCAATACTTGGAGCTGACTCAAGAGCTGGCGAACCGCGAGGCGGACGACCGACAGAATCGCCGCATCCTGCCCGAGGACTCGGAGATCGCCGCGTTCCTCCAAGACCTCAACCGAGTCGCCGAGCTGAGCGGTCTCACCATCCGCTTGGTCGAGCCGCGGCCCGAGCAACGCCAAGAGCTTTATTCGAAGATTCCCGTCGTGTTGGCGCTGACTGGTCGGTTTCATCAACTCACCAAGTTCTTCTACAACGTGAGCAAGTTGGACCGGGCCATCAGCTTGGAAAACATACGGATGACGCAACCAAAGCAGCTTCCATCCGGCGAAGTGCTGATCAACGTCGATGTTCGCGCGACGACTTATCGTCGTCCGCCCAACGGGGGGAACTAGCAGGTCATGCTTTCGAGGATTCGCATGTTGCCTTGCTTGGTGCTCGTGGCGGCCTTGGCCTTCGTCGGGTGCGGCGGGGATGAAGAGTACAGCGGCACGCGGGGCCTCGGCGGCCCGAGCGGTGCTCAGAGCTCCAAGAAAGAATCAAAGCCCGTCACCCCAGCGCCGGGCGGCGCACCGGCAGACCTCGGACCCATCGTCTACAGCGATGAAGATTTCGTGGAGCTCGACATCCAGAATCGCGATCCCTTCCGTTCGTACGCGAAGGACTTCAAGGCTCAGGCTGCCGCGCCGGCGCAGCGACGCGTGCTCATGCCCAACACCAGCTTGGACGAGATGAAGCTCATCGCCATCGTGACGGGCATCACCACGCCGCGGGCGATGCTGACGGATACCACGCAAGTCGGACACGTGGTGCGCCGCGGTGACTACATCGGTCGTCCCGAAGTGGTACAGAGCGGAGGTTCAGAGGGAATGCCAGTCACACTGAACTGGCGTGTGGACCGCATCCGTCCAGGTTCTGTCGTGTTGACGCGGGAAGACCCGAGTTCCCCGGACAAACCGCCTCTGACGCGCGTGATGCCGCTTCGTGAGGGCGGAGAGCCAACCTCGCTGACTCAGTCTCCCTGAGCAGCGATCCCTCACTCGATCCCTGGTCGGTCGTTTTTTTGCATCGCCCCTGTCTAGCGTTCGATGATTAACGGGAGCTGGCAGAGGAGTCAGGGATGCGTATTCATTGGGGTCTCGCAATTGCCGTAGGGGCAGCTTTCGCATGGGCGGATATGGCCCATGCGTTAGGGTCGCAAATCGACCGAGTCCAAATCGACGGTGAACGCGACGGAGCGTTCATCTCGATCGAAGGTGTATTCGAGGATCCGCAATACGCGGTCCGTGCACACGAGGACGGGCGACTCATCGTCATCGACATCGAAGGCGCTGCGCTTCGGTCCGGTGGTGTCAAGACGACCGGGACCAGCTCTTTGATCACGCGCACCGTGACCAGCAACACGGCCCAAGGCGCGCGTATCGAGTTGAAGCTCGCCGACAAGGCAACCTATCACGCTCGCGCCAGCGAGAATCGGATCACCGTCAATCTGCGACGTGGCGCCGCGACAGCGGGGGCGAGACGGCACGAGCCCGCGAAGAGCGGCGGGCCCCAAATCGAACAGGTGAGCTTGGAGCAAAAAGACGGACGCGACCGCGTGGTCATTTCGCTCGTCGGCGATCCCGAGTTCAGGGTGTCCACGCGAACCGGCTCCGCGCCTCGGCTGGAGGTGCTCGGCGCCAAGTTGGGACCCCACGCCAAGCGACGCATCGAGGCGCCACGGGGCTCGCTCATCGGTTCGATCGAGGTCGAGCAACGGGGCGACCGTGCCGTCGTCGAGGTGCAGGGCGCCGAGGGTGCCGCGGGCACGGCCATTCGCTCGGGCGACCACATCGTCTGGATGTTTTCGCCGACGGCTACCGAGACCCGGCCGCACTCGCGCACCATCGCGCGCGAAAAGGACTATGCCGCGGAAATCGACGGCCCCGAAGTTGCGGGCTTTTTGAGTCAGCTCCCCATGCAGGTCGGCCGCAAGCCCGCCCAGCGGTACTCGGGCCGCCGCATCGATCTCGATTTCAAGGACGCCGACATCCACAACATCTTGCGCCTGCTGTCCGAGGTAGGGGGCGTCAACGTGGTCACGGCCGACAACGTGGGCGGCACGGTGACCATTCGCATGCGTGATGTTCCCTGGGACCAGGCTCTGGACGTCATCCTGCAGGCCAAAGGCCTCGGCATGGTTCGCCAGGGCAACTTGCTCCGGGTCGCGCCCTTGGCGCAGCTCGAGCAGGAGCGGGAAGCCGCCATCGCCAGACAAAAGCAGCAGCAACAGCTCGCGCCGCTCGAAACGAGGCTCATTCCGGTCAGCTACGCGAACGCCCAACAGCTTCAGCCGCGTGTACGCGAGCTCCTCACCGAACGCGGCTCGGTCTCCGTCGACAGCCGCACCAACATGCTCATCGTGCGCGACATCGTCGGGCAGCTCGACCAAGTCGAGGACCTGGTTCGAAGCCTCGATACCCAAACGCCGCAGGTGTTGATCGAATCGCGCATCGTCGAGGCGAGCAGCAGCTACTCGCGCGACATCGGCATTCAGTGGGGCGGCAGCGCGGTCATGAGCAGCGCCACAGGCAACCCCACCGGCTTGCGCTTCCCCTCCGACATCGGAATCGCCGGCGGCGCCCCTGTCGGCACGGCCCCCACGAACGGACTTTCTCCGTTCGGCGGAACGAATTCGAATCCCAACTTCGCGGTGAACCTGCCGGCGGTGACGGGCAGCGGCTCGGGTGGTGCGCTCGGTTTGACCATGGGGAGCCTCAGCGGGGCGGTGAACCTCAACGTCCGGTTGAGCGCAGCCGAGGCCGCGGGCTCGGTGCGTATCATCAGCTCTCCGAGGGTGCTGACCCTCGACAACAACGAGGCCTCGATCTCGCAGGGTACGTTGATTCCCTTCTCGCAGGTGAGCGCGCAGGGCGTCAACACGGCGTTCCAGGAAGCCAAGCTCGAGCTCAACGTGACGCCGCACGTGACCAGCGACGGCGCCGTAGCCATGGATGTGAAGATCACGCGTAACGAGCCCGACTTCGGTCGGACCGGCGCCAACGGCCAGCCGACCATCCTCGAGCGCGAGGCCCTCACGCAGTTGCTCGTAGACGACGGCGACACGGCGGTCATCGGAGGCATCTACACCCGCAACACCGGCCGCAACGTGGACCAGGTGCCGTTCTTCGGGGACATCCCCGTTCTCGGGGTCTTCTTCAAGCGACGCCGCTTTCGCGAGGACCGGAACGAGCTCTTGATCTTCCTCACGCCACGGATCGTGAACCGGGCGCTGGCGCTTCCCGAGTAAGCCGGCCCTCGGCGCCGTGACTGGGGCGCGGCCTGCCCGTATGCTTCGGCACGTGCGAGTGTATTTGTCAGGCCCCATGGGTTCGGGGAAGTCGACGGTGGCCGGCGTGGTTGCCGACCTGCTCGGAACCCAGGCCCTCGATCTGGATGCGCACGTGGAAGCGCTGGTGGGGACCTCGATCCCGGCGATCTTTGCCGAGCGGGGAGAGCGCGCCTTTCGCGTCCTCGAACGCGAAGCGGTCAAGACGCTTCCGCCCGAGGTGGGCGTGGTCTCGCTCGGGGGCGGCACGCTCGTCGACGAGGAAACGCGGCAACGACTGCTCCGCGAGGGCATCGTGATCACGCTCACGGCCGACCCCGCAGTCCTGGCGGCTCGGGTGGGGGCGGGCGAGGGCCGACCCCTCCTCGGCGAGGATCCTCGCGCAGACCTCGAGCGCATTCTCGCGCAGAGGGCCGACGCTTACGCCGAGGCGCATGCGGTGATCGATACCAGCACGCTCGATCCCGAGGAAATCGCGGCCCAAATCGTAGCGGTGCGGAATTTGGCACCGATCGTGGTTCCGCTCGGCGAGCGAACCTACCGGGTCGAGGTGGGACGTGGCTCCCGGCACCGGGTAGGGCTGCATGCAACCCAGCATGCGCAGGGCGAAGCGGTGCTGGTGTTCGACGGCGATGCGGACCGACCTTGGGCCGCGGATGTCATTCGCTGCTTGGCCTTGGCCAGCAAACCTCCAATCGAAGTGAAGCTTCCGGGCGACGAAGCGCACAAGGACATCCAAAGCGTGGAGCGGATTTGGGATGCGGCGCTCGACGCCGAGGTGGACCGGCGAGCCATCGTGATCGGTGTGGGCGGCGGTGTCGTTGGCGACCTGACGGCGTTCGCAGCCTCGACTTTGCTTCGAGGCGTCGCCCTGGGGCAGGTGCCCACCACGCTCTTGGCCATGGTGGATAGCTCGGTCGGCGGGAAAACGGGCTTCAACCGGCCGCGCGGCAAAAATCTCGTGGGGACCTTCTACCAGCCCAAGTTCGTCCTGTGCGACGTGGAGACCCTGTCCACGCTGCCCCGCGCCGAACGAATCGCGGGTCTCGCGGAGGTGGTCAAGAGCGCCTGGCTCGATTCGGAAGAATCGGTGGCCATGCTGGAACGCAACGCCGAGGCCCTCCTCGAAGGGGACGAGGACGCCACCATCGCTGCGGTGCGCATGTCGGTGAGGCTCAAAGCCCGCATCGTCCACGAGGACGAGCGAGAATCCGGGCGCCGCATGCTCCTCAATCTAGGACATACCGTGGGGCACGGCCTCGAGGCAGCCGCCGATTACCGGGGCGTCCGCCATGGCGAGGGGGTCGCGCTCGGAATGATCGCGGCCATGCGTGTGACCGATCGGCTGGCGGGGGGACGCGCCCAGGAGACGGAGCGATTGACCCGCCTGCTCGAGCGGCTGGGTCTACCCACCGACCTCGATCGCCGCCTGAACACCCGTGCGCTCGATTTCATCGGCTCGGACAAAAAGCGCCGCGGCGAGAGAATTCACTTCGTAATTCCGCGGGCTCCAGGCCAAACCGAAATCGCGCTGCTCGAGCTCGATGCGGTCAGGCGCTCGCTCAGGCCCACCTAAGCCTCGGAAATTTGGTGGCTTCGCCTGATGCCCGATACGATGAAAGCACCCTGGGGAGGGGAGTTATGCGTCGATTCATCCTCTTGGCATTGATGGTGGTGACGGTGGCCGGATGCGACCGCTTTCCCGACCTCTCCATCCAAGTCACGGCCAACCTGAAGCCCACCACGAACAATTGCACCGTCACGGCCGATCAAGAACAGCTCGTGTCCATTGGTCGATACGACCGCAACTACGGCGGGAGCTACCGCATCATCCCGAGGATCGAAAGCTACCTCGTGAACAACGGTCTCGAATTCCAGGGCTCGCAGGGCAACGTGCAGATCGAGAGCTTCGAGCTCACCATCTTGCTGCCCGATGGCACCCAGCCGGACTTTGGCGACCTTCCCAACCCGTACACGCAGGGCGCCAGTAGCGCAGTGATACCGGCTTCCACCTCCCCCGGAACCCCGTCCTTGGGCTTCGCCACCGCGATTGGCATTCCCGAGAACTACATAGGGCCCGTGGTCGACGCCCTCGATAGCACGGGCTTCGATTCGATCGTGCTGGAGATCCGCGCCAACGGAAAGACCGCGGGAGGCTTCAGCAATCAGTCGCCGCCGTTCTCTTGGCCGGTCACTTTTTGTTCTGGCTGCTTGGGCACGACCTGTGAAGAGCCGGCCATGGTCGGCGATCCAACGGACGGTTCATGCCTTGCAGGCCAGGACAGCTGGCAATACTGCGCCGAGATCACGCCTGCTGCGACGCCCTAACGAAGCATGAAGAGATAGGGCGGCACCAGGGCCAGGTGCTCCTTGGAGACGACTTCGAGCGGTCCCATCCAGGGATCGACTCCAAGCAAGGCTTGCTTGGCAGCCCGCTCCATGCCTCGTCGGCCGAGACTGCGCGCATTGTCTCCGTCGCCGCTCAGAAAATCGCCCAGGGCGTCGATCAGCCCTTTGGTCGGAGGCCACACCTCGACGGGAGCCTCGGGGCCTAGACCCGCCGCGGCCCGAGCCTGCTCGAGCGCCTTGCTCAGGCCGGCCATCTCGTCGACGAGGCCGAGCGCCTGGCCATCCTGCGCGGTCATCACACGCCCCTCCGCAGCGGCCAAGACGGCTTGGCGGTCCATTTTGCGGCCCGTGGAAACTCGGTCGATGAAGCGGTCGTAGGTGTCCCGCAAAAGACCTTCGAAGGCCTCTTTCTCGGTAGGGCTCCAGGGCCGAACGAACGTCGACCAAGCGGCGTGCTTTCCGCGCTGAAGCACGTATGCATGGATGCCGACATCCTCGGCCAGATCGGCCAGGCTGAACTTTCCTCCTACGACACCGATGGACCCCACCAGGCTGTTCGGGTGCGCATAGATGCGATCGGCCGCCGAAGCGATGTAGTAGCCGCCGCTGGCCGCGAGGTTTCCGACGCTGGCGATGAGCGGCTTGGTTTGTGCGAGCTGGCGAGCCGCCTGCCACATGCGGTCGCTGGCAAGCGCCGAGCCCCCCGGGGAGTTGATCCGCATCACGACCGCCTTGACGTTGTCGTCTTTTTCGAGCCGCTCCATGACGCGTACGAAAGGCCCGGCGACGGCCTCACCCATCCGGTCCGATTCCCCGTCCTTGATGGTGCCCGTCACGAACACCAGGGCGATGCGTTCCCCACGGGCCTCGGACTTGTCCTTTTCGCCGCTCAGCAGATCCAAAAACTGCCCCAACGTGATCTCCTCGGCCTTGGGAAGCATGCGGGGACGGTCTACCGTCTCGACTCCGGCCGCCTGTTTGATCTCGTCTCGCGCCTCACGAACGAAACCCACCGCGTCGACCAAGCCCGCTTTCATCGCATCGGCCGAGACGTACGGCCCGCCGTCGATGAGCGCTTTGGCCGCCTCCTCCGAGTCGTCCTGGGTGCGACGCTTGGCAGCGGCAATGAGCGCGGCGTAGAGATCGTCGAGGATGGCATCCATCGATTCCTTGGCCTCTTCGGGCATGTCGTCGCGAATGAAGACGTCGCCGGCGCCTTTGTATCGTCCCATGTGAACGATCTCGGCCTCCACGCCGATCTTTTCGAGGAAGGAGCGTGCATAGATCATGACTGCGGCCGGCCCGATCAGGTCCAGCACGCCCGCCGGCGACATCGTGATTCGGTCGCAAGCCGACGCGAGCAGGAGATAGCCGACGTTGTCCGCGGTTTCGAAATGGCAGTACACGGGGCGTTGGCTCGACCGGAACTCACCGAGCGCTTCGACCAGGTCTTCTACACTCCCCCACTGGCCTTCCAAGGGACCGATCCGCAGAAACAAGCCCTTTACATGCTCGTTCTTCGTCGACTCCCAGATGCGGTCCAAGATGTCATGCAGCGTAGGTTGCGGAAGCTCGAAGGGATCGTGCTGCGCGCCATCGGCGAAGGGCTCCAAAATGCGAAGCTCGTGCACGACCGGCTCGTTCGAAGCCGGCTCGTCGCGGCTGCAAGAGGTCATGGAGAGCGATGTGAGCATCGCGGCGAGCACGGGCGCGAAAAGACGCGCGTACGGGTTCATGGCAAGACCGATCCTGACTCCTGTGTAGGTTTCGAGGGCTCCGCGTTCGGCTCGGAGGACGGTTCCGGCAGCTTTGCAAGCGGCTCCAAGGTTTTGATTCGCGCACGCGCGGCCGCGGCATGCGGGCCGCCAGGGTTCCGCTTGATGTACGTGTAATAGGCGGAGACCGCCCGGTCTTTCTTGTCGAGTCGCTCGTACGTCCGACCGAGCTCGAAATAGCCGTCGGGATGTCCGCGCTCGGCCGCCACCCGGAAGTAGCGCGCCGCCGATGCAAAATCTTCCAAGCCTGCGGAGACTTGCCCCAAGCCGTCCATGGCGTCCGCCGATCCCGGCTGGACCTCGAGCGCGCTTTCGAAAAACGCACGCGCGCGCGTGTAGTGTCCCGCTGCCAGCTCGTCCCATCCGCGACTCATCTGCCACTCGTAGTCTCGCACCGGTGGCCGACCGTCCACGAATGCATCGTTGTCGAGCGCCTTGCTCAGCTGATCGTACTCGTCATAGGCTGGCTTTTTCGGCGCTGCAGCCCGCGCGGGAGCGGCGGGAGCTGGCGCGGGGGTCGGTTGGGTGTTCGCAGGCTCGGGCGGAGCCCTCGTCGCGGATGCTGGCGCGCCCTTTGACGCGGGCGGTGTCTCTGGCGCGGGCGCTGGTTTTGTCGCCGGCACTGTCTCTGTCTCTGGCGCTGTCTCTGGCGCGGGCGCTGACTCTGACTCTGTCGCTGTCTCTGACCCTGGCGCCGGCGCTGGCTCTGCCGCTGGCTCGGCGCTCGCGGCCTCCGCCTGCTTCAGCTCCGCCAGGAGCTTCGTGGCCACGGGGTGATTGGGGTGCTCGGCGAGGATGGTTTGGAGCGCCTCCTCAGCGCGGTCCACATGCCCCGCCGATTGCTCTGCGCGGGCAAGCAACAACAGGAATCGAACACCGTCGGGCGAAAGCGACACCGCCTGTCTGGCGCTTTCCAGCCCATTTTCGAGACCTCCGCCGGCCTCTGCCGCGCTGAGCCTCGCCTCGACGCGGAAGGCCTCTGCCGTTCGGCTGAAGGACATGGATCGCGCATCCTGCAGCACGGACCTCGCCGCGGCATATTGTGAGGCGAGCCGCAGTGCGTCGGCCTCGGCGAGCTTTGCCTCGACGTTGCGCGGATCGAGCGCCGTGGCCTCGCGCGCATAGGCGAGCGCAGCGGCTTGCAGGCTCTCCACCTCGCTGCCCGATTGGCCCTCGTCGAGTCTCGACTGCGCTGCCAGTGCATAGGCGTTGGAAAGCTTTGCGACGATCTCCGGATCCTGATCGCCGCCAGCCTCGACCGCACGCCGATACGCGTCGATGGCGGCGTCGTATCCGCTGGGCTCGCCCAACGACAAGCTCGCGTCACCCTCCGTGACGCTGGCTGCAATGAGCGCCGGATCGGACCCCATGCCGACCAACTCGGCGACGCGCTGCCACTGCGAGGCCACCAGGGCCAGCCCGCCCACCAATACGATCAACAGCAGCCAGCTCAGAGGCGACCATCCGCGCCCTGGCAACTCCGGAATATCGTCGTCCTCGTCGACGTAGGCGGGGGGCGGCGTGCCACGGGACTCATAGGCGCCGGGCACGTCCTGGAACTCAGCCTCGGCAATCCCCTCCGCTGACCAAGCAGGCGACTCGTAAGCGGGCTCCCGCGAATCCCGCAACGATTCCAATCCGGGCCCGGACGAGTCGGAAAACGCTTCCTCATCGGGCTCCAAGGAATCTCTCAGGAATTCCACACCCTCCACGGGTGAATCTCGATCGGGTCCGAGCCCGGGCTCGTACGAGTCGCGCAACGATTCCAGGCTTGGGCCCGACGGGTCCCAAGGCGCTTCCAGGCTCGGCTCGCGCGAGTCTCGCAGAGACTCGAGACCCGGCTCACTCGCAGCCGCAGGCCCTGGATCGGGCCCTGGATCGGATGCTGGCCCGGGCGCTGGCCCCGAAACTGGCCCTGGCCCTGGATCGGTCCCTCGCCCCGAGAGCGCAGGCGAGACACCGAGCAGGGTGGGTTGTCGGGGGCGTCGTAGCGGTGGGGCGCTCGACGGTCGCGCGGTCGCTTGCGCGCGGCTCGGCGCGGGCGGGATGGGTGAGCGTATCCGTGGCGACGGAATCTCGATGCCCGCAGCCCGAAAAAAGGTTTCCAGCTCAGGAATCGAGCCGAGCTTCTTCCAAACATCGTCTCCCCGGGCGATTTCGTCATCGGGAGTGAGCTCTCCGGCGCTGATGCGCCGCTGCAACTCGCGGAGCGAATCAATCGCATCCGTGGTGCCATCGGAACGCTTGAGGCGCCAGTGCGAGGCGCGCTCGGCATTCTCGGCTCCCGGCGGAAAGACCTTGAATACATGTCCGCAATTCGTGCACTTGACGCTCGTTCCTCGAGCGGAGAGCAGAGTCTCATCGAACTCGTATTCGGTGTTGCAGCGCTCGCAAATAACGTCCATCAGTGGAGAAGCCCCCCCGGCTCGCTTGGTGGTACGGTTGGTCGGCCTACGGCAAAAAAAGGTTCCTCATGCGTCGCGACTTGGCTGCTTTCATCGATCACACGTTGCTCCGGCCCGATGCGATCCGTACGGATTTCGAGCGGTTGTGCAACGAAGCGGTGCAGCACCGTTTCGCGGCGGTCTGTGTCAACTCGGCCCACGTCGCGTTTTGTACCGCACTGCTACGAGACTGCCAGTTGGCGGTGGTCGCGACCGTCGGGTTTCCCCTTGGATCGAGCTCGACCCCTGCAAAGCGCGCCGAAACGGCTCAAGCCATTCTCGATGGTGCCTCGGAGATCGACGTGGTGTGTCGCATCGACGCCCTCAAAGACGGCCTCGAGCGGACCTTCGTCCATGACATCTCCCAAGTGGTGGAAGCGGCCGCAGGAAAGCCGGTGAAGGTGATCTTGGAAACCTGCCTGCTCACGGAGGACGAAAAGCGTCGAGGCGCCCGGTGGTCCCGAGCTGCCGGCGCGAGCTTCGTCAAGACCTCGACCGGTTTCGGTGCAAAGGGGGCTACCGAGCGAGACGTGCGTTTGCTCAGAGCCGAGCTGGGCCCCGATTTCGGGATCAAGGCCGCGGGCGGCATTCGCGACGCCGCGATGGCCGATCTTCTCATTGCAGCGGGCGCCAATCGGCTCGGCACGAGCGCAGGCGTGGCGATCGTGACAGAATCGAAGGAGCAGCCCAGGGGATATTGATATGACGGTTCATTCGGTTACAGACGCGAATTTCGAGGCCGAGGTTCTACGGTCCGAGCTTCCAGTTCTCGTGGATCTGTACGCGGATTGGTGCGGCCCCTGCAAACAGCTCTCGCCGATCGTCGCCCAAGTCGCCCATGA
>JASFKY010000033.1:0-20389 GCA_050118395.1 Myxococcales bacterium
GCCTGGTGAGATCGCGTCCGTACTGCTCCAGCACCCCGGTTGCGGCAGCAGGGGGGTCTCGATCCACCCGGCGGGGCCCAGCCGCCTCGGCCAGCGATTCACGAATGATGGCGCTGTTGAGGCCGGTTTGCCGCATGACGGAGCGAACGGACCCGTCGGGCTCTTGCGCACACGCCAACAGCAAGTCGGGCGTCTGGACGGGCATTCCTCCATGACGCGTCGCTTCGAGCTCCGCCCGCGACAGGAGCTCCAAGAAGCCCGATGACAGATGAGATGGCTCGGAAAGCTCCGGGTTTGGAAGCTGGCGAAGCGCCCACTCGGACTCGACCAACACCGTCGTGGGGTCCACGCCGGACGTTTCGAGCGCAGCTTGAGCTAACGACGACTCGTCGACCAGTACGTACCAGAGGTGAATGGGTTCCACCTCGGCGTGCTTTCGTTCATCTGCGAGTTGCTGTGCCGCGGCCACGTATCGACGTGCATCTTCGCCATAGGCATCCAGCCGCAGGGTCAGCTTCTTCAATCGTCGCCGCTCTTTGCTTTCGTCGCTGCCACGAACCGGAGGCGCAAGTCGTAGAGAATCTCGCTGAGGAGACGCTCCTCCTCTCCGGTGAGGTTTCCGCGAGTCTTCTCTTCGAGCAGAGCGATGCAGTCGATGGCCTGCTTCGCATGCGCGAGGTTGACCGTCTCTTCCTCGGCACCCGGCAGCTTGCCCAAGTGCATCAAGGCCGACGTGCTCAAGGACAAGATGAACGTGTTGAAGTCGATGTCGGGGGTTGCAGCGTCATCCTCGCTCATCGAAGCTACTCCGTCTCTGCTTCCTCGGCATCACCGGGCTCGACCTCGACCCGCTCGAAGCTCCCTTCCCGGTCCGCGAGGTCGGCCAGGTATTGCTCATACTGCTCTTTCGAGATCAAGCCCTTGGCCATGTTGCGTTCGAGAACGCGCTTATCCATCAGTTTCTCACCCAAACCTGCCATGCGGGCGAGTGTAAGTTCGCCGTAACTACTGTCAACTCACACAAGTTGACACCCCCTTGGCGACCTCCGATCCTGAATTCGTGCTTTGGGGGATACCGCCGTCGGCCGATCAGCTGCGCGAGCTCGAGATTCTCATTCGGGCCTATCACCCCCTTTTGCTGGTGGATACCGCCGAGGACGATCGCCTGCACGCGTTGCTGGAGCATGCGGCGGACCATACCGGTTTGCCTCTGTTTTCGTGGACCCCCGTCGGTGGGCTGCGCCGCGAGCGGCCCGAGCCGGGTCAGACTCCCGAGACCACCTCGCCCCAAAAGGTGTTGGCATTCATCGAACGCTCGAACCTGGAGGCGATCTTTCACCTTCGAGGCTTCGAGCCCTACCTCCATGAACCAACGGTGATTGCATTTTTGAAGAGCATTCACGGTAAGTACTTCGGACATCGCGGCGCGCTGGTCCTCTCGGGCCATGGGTTGGAGCTTCCACCCGCATTGGATCCTCTGTTCACGCCAATGAAGCTGGAGGCTCCTACGCCGGAGGCCTACCATTCGTTCGTCCAAGCCGTTTTGCGCGACCTGGCATCACGGTTGCCGGTCAAGGTGCAGCTTTCGAGCATGGATGTATCTCAGCTCCTCGCTGCGCTCCACGGCCTGACGTTCTTCGAGGTGCAAAAGATCATCACCCAGGCCGTGGTCGAGGACGGGATCCTGGGCCGCGAGGACATCGGTCGTGTGCTCAAGGCGAAACGGCAAATCATCGAGCGCTCCGGGGTGCTCGAGTACTTCCCTCACCAGCATCAAATGGGAGACGTGGCAGGCCTTCGCAACCTCAAAGATTGGCTTCGCAAGCGGCAAGCCGCCTTCGTCGATCCCGGCCGTGCCAAACAGTACGGGCTATCCCCACCGAAAGGTCTTCTGCTGATCGGCGTGCAAGGCTGCGGAAAGAGCTTATGCGCCAAGGCCGTGGCGTCCGAGTGGCAGCTGCCGCTCATCCGTCTCGATCCCTCCAACCTCTACAACCGTTACGTGGGTGAAACGGAAAAGAACCTGAGGCGGGCCATCAAGCTGGCAGAGCAGATGGCTCCGGTCGTGCTGTGGATCGACGAAATCGAAAAGGCTTTGTCACAAGAGGATGCCGCGGGAGGTCCGGCCCAGCGCATTTTCGGAACTTTTCTTTCTTGGCTGCAGGACAAGAAGGAAAGCGTGTTCGTGATCGCGACGGCCAACGACATCTCCAAGCTGCCTCCCGAGCTGCTGCGTAAGGGGAGGTTCGACGAGATCTTCTTCGTGGACCTCCCAGACGAGACGGCCCGCGAGCGGATCTGGCAAATCCACCTCGAACGCAGGAAGCGCAACCCGCAGAGATTCGACATCCCTCGTTTGGTAGCGCTCACGGACGGGTTCAGCGGCGCCGAGATCGAGCAAGCGGTGGTTTCGGCGCTTTATACGGCCTTCTCGCGTCAAGAAGACCTGACGACGGAAGCTCTGGTCGAGGAGATTCAGCTCACCAAGCCCCTGTCGGTGACCATGGCCGAGCGGATCGATGCCCTCCGCGATTGGGCTCGGGATCGAGCGGTGCCCGCTGGTTGAACGGGAGGCTGGTCCAAACGCGGCCGATCCCATACCTTGCCGTGCCCTATCCGAGGTTGCCCATGAAACGATACTCGATCCTCTGTGTTTGGTTGCTCTGTGCCATTGGTGGCTGTGGCGGGGACGACGCGGGCTCGAGCCCCCGGACCGCCACGGCTCAAACCGATTCGGGGCCGGTCGAAGGCTTCGAAAACGAGGGCGTCTTTTCCTACCGCGGCATCCCCTACGCCGCGCCACCGGTCGGAGAGCTGCGTTGGAAGCCGCCGGCGGATCCGGCACCATGGACCGACACACGGGTCGCGGTCGATTCGCCCAGTCCTTGTCCGCAAGAACCCTTTGCGGGCTTGCCCGTTCCGGGCTTCGCGCCCAGTGAAGACTGCCTCTATCTCAACGTGGACACACCCGTCGAGGGATCGGACCTGCCGGTCATGGTGTGGATCCACGGAGGCGGCTTCACCCTGGGCGAGGGTTTGCAGACCGACGGGGGGACATCGGGCGATCGCATGGCACGAAAGAGCGGGGTGGTCGTGGTGAGCATGAACTACCGCCTCGGTCAGCTGGGATTTCTCGCCCATGCAGCACTGAGCGATGAGAGCGCCGACGGAGCCTCGGGCAACTATGGGCTCATGGACCAAACAGCCGCACTTCGCTGGGTTCAGCGCAACATCGAGGCATTCGGAGGAGATCCGAGCAACGTCACGATCTTCGGGGAATCGGCGGGTGCATTCAGTGTGTGCAGTCATCTCGCCTCGCCCCAGAGTAGCGGCTTGTTCCACAAGGCGATCTCGATGAGCGGCTCATGCGAGCGGCCTTGGCCAACACTTGCCGCCGCCGAGGCACAAGGGGACGAATTTGCGGTCGCGGTGGGTTGTGGGTCGGAGGGGGACGTCCTTTCGTGCATGCGTGGAAAATCCATCGATGACGTTCTCGCCGCTTTGCCGCCGGCCCCGAATTTCGGCTTCAACCCGACCGATGCTCCCACCGGCAGTTGGGGTCCCATTTTCGACGGCGCGTTTTTCCCCGAGCAGCCCGCCGAGGCTTTTGCTTCCGGCAACTTCAATCAGGTCCCCACGATGGTCGGTTTCACCAGGGATGAAGCCAGGTTGTTCACCTGGTTGGGCGAGCTTGCAGATCCTCCGCTCGAGGTGACCGCCGACGACTACGAAGATCTCATCGCTCGATTGGTGGGTGGAGACGCAGAGCTGGCGGCGCGTGCTGCGTCCCAATATCCGCTATCCGATTACTCGGAGCCCGCCGTCGCACTTGCGGCGGTCGCGACGGATACGGTTTTCCGGTGCCCAGGCAAGACCGAGGCGGCCAAGCTCTCCGGGTTTGGTCCAGTCTATCTCTATCAGTTCGAGTATCCGAATGGACATTCGCAGCTCGAGGTCGCGCTGCCCTTCATCGGAGGTTCGCTTCCCAGCTACGACTTGGGCGCATTCCACGGCTCGGACATTCCGTACGTGTTCGGATACGATCCGGTGCTCGAGATCGACTTCGAGACGTTTTCGACAGTGTTGAATCCGTGGCCGCCAGGCACGGCGGACGAAGCGCTGTGGTTGCGCATCCTCGGATACTTCTCGACGTTCGCACGAACCGGCGAACCGGGTGATGTAGCCGGCACGGAGTGGCCCACCTACGATGCAAGCACGGGTCGGTACGTCGTGCTCGACACCGATGTTTCGATCGGCACGAATGTGGCGAGCGAGTGCGATTTTTGGGACACCGAGGATTACCTGGCCCCGGAGTTGGTCGCTCCCTGAGCGTCAGCCCCGGGCGTCGAGCTCGCGCTGATTGTATTCGTGCTCGTCGCGCATCCCCTCGAGCGTCGTCTTCGCCACGAACTCTTCGAGTTTCTTCCGGATGAGGGGCACCTTCGCACTCACCTCGAATTCGATGTCGTAGGTGCAGCCACTGCCACTCGGAGAAATCGTGATATTCGAGTCGATCTTGCCGGGAGTCCCCATGATGTCGATGTGGCTCTTACAGGTCTTCTTGTCGCCCGCGTCGCGCCATTCTCGGCGCTCGACGATCGTGTTGGTCGAGCTGAATAGCTTCTTTGCAAAGCCTGGCAGGTCGCTTTCGATTTCGCGGGTCGAAGTGATGGTCTTGGTTCCACCCGCTTCGTCTACCTTGATGCGGATGTTCTTTTCGCCCATTGCTTCGCTGCGCTTCCTGATGACCTCTGGATCGGTCACGAAACGATAAACCGTGTCGACATCTTGATTGTAGTTGATGGTGAGATTCGGCATGTACGGCTCCCCTCAGGAAGCTGGAGCCTATCACGAATGCCGGACGAATCGAGAGGCTAGACGCTGAAGACGACGTGCAGAATCACGTGCGCGACCATGAAGTAGACGAGAAGACCCAAAACGTCGACCACCGAGGCAATGAATGGCGTCGACGACACCGCGGGATCGAGGCCTACCTTTCGAATCAACAATGGAAGTAGGGAGCCGATGATGGTGCTGACGGTGACGATTGCCAGGATGCTGAGCCCTACGGCGCTTGCGATGGCGACGGGCGACACGGTTTCGCCCGCCAGCCAGCCACGGGCGAATCCCAACAACCCGAGCGCAAGGCCCAAGGAAAAGCCGATGACGAGCTCTCGGCTGAGGACCTTGAGCCAGTCTCTTGGGGCAAGCTCCCCGAGCGCCATGGCTCGGATGATCAGTGTCGAGGACTGGGAGCCCGCGTTGCCTCCCGATGACATAATCAGCGGAATGAAGATGACCAGCTCGAGCGTGCTTTCGAGGGCGGCTCGATTCTGCCGAATGACTGCGGCCGTCAGCAGCTGGGCGGCAAAAAGCAGCACCAGCCACGAGCCCCGCTTCCAGACGAACTCCGCCCACTTGGTCTGAAAGTACGAATCTTCCAGCGGCACCAAACCACCCATCTTCTGAGCGTCTTCGGTGGCCTCTTCGATCACGACGTCGACGACATCGTCGACGGTCACCACACCGAGCAGGCGAAACGAGGGGTCGAGCACGGGCACGGCGGCCAAATCGTAGCGGGCGATTTCATGGGCCACCTTCTCCTGATCGTCGTACGGCGAGACCCAGACCAAATTGTCCTTCATGATCTCGGACAGCGACTGACCCGGGTCGGCGAGGATCAGATCGCGCAAAGAGACGACGCCCAACAACTCGCCTCGGGAGCCACACACGTAGATGTAGTAGAGAATCTCTGCTCGGTCTTCGCGGCCAAACCCTCGCGCTGCCTCGATCGCCTCCCAGACTTTGGTTTCCGGAGGCAAGGCGACGAACTCCGTCGTCATCAGGCCGCCCGCAGTCTCGGGCTCGTAGCCGACTAGCTCGCGAACTTCTTCGGCTGCCTCTGGCTCTCGTCGCTCGAGCGCCTTGAGCAAGGATCTCGCGTCCTCCGGCTCGAGCTCTTGGAGCAGATCCACGCGATCATCGGGATCCATCTCCCCGAGGAGCTCGACCGCTCTGCCGGTATCGATCGCATTGAACACGAGGACCTGGCGTCGTGGGCTCAATCGTTCCACCACGTCGGCAGCGGCTTCGGTCGGAAGCGCGCGCACCAGCGCGGCAGCCTCCTTCGCCGACAAATCCTCCAGCAATTCGGCGATGTCCTCGGCATGGAACTCCGAGACGGCCTCGCGAACCGCCTCGGGTCCGATCGCGATCGCGTCCTGAAGATCGGGTCCGATCAAGGTGGCCAAGCGCATCGCCGCCGATTCTGGCGCATGAGGGCTCACCCTGCAGCAAAAAACTAGGTTACAGAGGGGCTTGCTTGGTTCGGAAGCGAATGTTGAGCAGCTCGACCGCGAGCGCAAAGGCCATGGCGAAGTAAATGTAGCCTTTGTTGATGTGCTGGCCGAGGCCCTCTGCCGTCAGAAGAACACCGATCAACAATAGAAACGACAGCGCCAGGATCTTGAACGAGGGATACTTGTTGATGAAATCCCCGATCTGTTTGGCGAACACCAGCATGATCCCGATGGCGATGACGATGGCGGTGACCATCACCTCGATGTGCTCGGCCATGCCCACGGCCGTAATCACCGAGTCGAGCGAGAAGATGATGTCGAGCAGCATGATTTGAATCACGATTCCAGGTAGGCCGTGGAACCAGCCTCGGATGTCCTCCTGCGGCTCTCCTTCGACCTTCTCGTAAATCTCCTGGGCGCTCTTGGCGATCAGGAACAACCCACCGCCGAGCAGAATGAGATCGCGCCCGGAAAACGTATGAGCCATCACTTCGAACAATGGATGCGTGAGCTGCATGACCCAGTTGATGGTCATCAGCAGCGCAATGCGGGTGAGCATGGCTCCGAGCAGACCCAACCGATAGGCAAGCCCCTGCTCGTCTACCGGAAGACGTGAAGCCAGGATGGCGATGAAAACGATGTTGTCGATGCCTAGGACGATTTCGAGCATGGTCAGCGTCAAAAGCGCGATCCACGCATCCGGATCTGTGACGAGCTCCAGCATCGGCATCGCTTTTTAGCTTGTGACGCCCCCACGCTGCAAACGCCGCTTGGCAGTGGGCATGACGCGGGGTACCTCCAGCTTCATGCCACATCGACTCGCGACCATCGCCGCCCATGCTGGAGCCCTCGGCCACGCAGCCGGGCAACCTGTCATGCCTCCCATTTCTCTTTCGACCACGTTCGTCCAAGAGTCCCCCGGTGTCTACGAGGAGCACGCGTACAGTCGCGTGAGCAACCCGAATCGAGACGCGCTGGAGCATTCGCTTGCGCTGCTCGAAGGAGGTGCAGACGCGGCGGTCTTCGCATCCGGATGCGCCGCGATGCACGCGGTGCTTCAACTCCTGAGCAGGGGAGATCACCTGGTCGCATGTGCGGACTTGTATGGAGGTACCTACCGGTTGATCGAGCAGCTGGTTCGCCCTCTCGGAGTTGACGTCTCCTGGGTCGACCTCTCCGATCTGGCCTCAGTGGAGCAAACGATGCGCGACTCCACCGAGATGCTCTGGGTCGAAACGCCTACCAATCCCTTGCTTCGAGTTTTCGACATCGAAGCCTTGTCGAGCCTCGCCCACGAAAACGGAGCGCTGTGTGTCGTCGATAGCACCTTTGCAACGCCGGTGCTTCAGCGGCCGATCGAGTGCGGAGCGGATGTGGTCGTGCATTCGTTATCGAAATACATGAATGGGCACAGCGACGTGCTCGGCGGCGCCGTGATCAGCAATGTCAAAGACCGACGGTCTCAGCGAATCCGCTTGACCCAGCGCGCGGGCGGAGCCGTCCTGTCGCCTTTCGACTGCTACTTGGTGGCCAGGGGCATGAAGACGCTGCCCTTGAGAATGGCCCGTCATTGCGAAAACGCCCACGAGCTGGCGAAGTGGCTGGCCACGAGGGACGACGTGACGGCCGTTCACTACCCGGGTCTCAGCAACCATCCTCAACATGCCCTGGCCGCCAGGCAGATGGCCGGCTTTGGAGGGATGTTGTCATTCGAAGTGAGAGGGGGGCATCGGCGGGTTCGTTCGATCTTGTCGCGTGTGCAGCTCTTTGCTTTGGCCGAGAGCCTCGGGGGGGTGGAGTCTTTGATCGGTCAGCCGGCATCGATGAGCCACGCCTCGATGCCCGAGGACGCTCGCAAAGCACGAGGGATCAAGGACGGGCTCATCCGCGTTTCGGTGGGGCTGGAAGACGTCGAAGACCTGCGAGAGGACCTGGATCGGGCGCTTCACACCCCATAGTTGCCGCCGTTCGCTTGCCTCGCTACCCTGAACGCGTGGGGTCGAAAATGGGGACGACGCGCTTTTTGGGGCCGGTCTTGTCGCTACTGGTGATCTCGTGCGCGAATGAAGGCGGACCCGTGGCCGTGGATGCCACGTGGAATCTGACCTGTCCCTCCGGCGGAGAGGTCGATTGCGGGGCGCCGGCCCCAGAGACTTGTCTCGACGACGGGATAGGCGTGTACGAGCGCTCCATCGTGGGAGAGCACGGACAGACGAGTTGCACCGGAGATCCGATCATCGCCAGCTGTGAGGCAATCGACAGGTCCACGGGAACCAGCATTCGCCTCGAGGCCAGCGTGGGCAACCCGTTCCCCGATTTCGCCTTTCAGATGGATGCCTTGATCGGAATGGATGGCGCTACGGTGAGCGCATGCAACGTGACGATCGTGGAGGATCAGCTCGCCTACGACATGGGCTCGTGCGGTACGGAGCCGCCTTCGATCGAGCAGCCATGCCAGCTCTCGAGCATCTCAGTCGATGGAAGCGACATCAGCTTCGACCTGCAATGTGAGTCTCTGTGGAGCAGCGTCACGCTCCAGGGCTTCGACGTGGGCGCTACTGGTGGGGGACCGACCACGATCCGCTTTGCCAACTGCGCTGGCTTCTAAAGCAGCTTCTGGGAGTAGTCGGAGCCATCGTAACGCAGCGCTGTCGGCTTTTCGTCGACGATGGTGTGAATCTCCACCGGCCGGGTCCACACGCGGGCAAGGGCCTTGGTGACTTCCTTGGCCCAGTCGAGCCGTAGGTCCGCCCCCTGGTGGGTGTGGTTCAAGAGAAGCTCCGAGCGGTTGGCATGGTTTGCATCGACCACCGAAATGATGGGGTTGCCTGCATTGGTCAGACTGGCCAACAACTGTCGTTTCACGTCTTGAAACGTTCGACTTTCGATTTCCCAGCGGTCGTTTCGCTCGTTGTAACCGAAGGAGTAGAGCTTCTGATCGGCCACGAAGTCCTCGGTGAGGAATTCATCGATGAAGGTGACGTCGTTGTAGAGCGCACGAACTTGGAAAATCTTCTCGCGGCCCAGTCCCGTCCGACGGTCCCAATGCCTTCGAAGCTCCCAGTCGTCGCATTCGTCCCATTCCTTTCCGAATTGTCCCTTGTTCCAACGGTCTTCGATGTGACGAAACAGCTCGATCCCGAGCTTGTAGGGATTGAGCTGGCCTGGGGCGGTGGCCAGCACGCTCGCACATCGGTCTGCATAGTCGACGATCTCGCTGGCGTCGCAAATGTTCTCGGTCATGAGCCTGGAGTGCCAGTAGCTGGCCCAGCCTTCGTTCATGATCTTGGTCTGCATTTGCGGCAAGAAGTAATAGGCTTCGGTGCGAATGACCGCGAGGCACTCACGCTCCCAGCGCTGGAGCGGAGCGTGCTCCAACAAAAAACCCAGGACGTCTCGAGCGGGCTCCGCCGGGAATCGCTGCGCCAGCTCTGCCTCTTCGGCGAGCCGCTTTTTTTGAGATTCCACGAACTCTTCGGGATTGATGAACGACTCCATGTACTCGCGATCTACGCGCAGCAACGGCACCTCGGGCGTCTCGGGAGGCTCCTCTTCCTCCGAGCTCTTGGGGGCCGAATCTTTGGGAATGAAGGGCTTTTGCGGGTCGATGAGGTTTTCGATGCTCAGACACGCGTCGATGAACTCTTCGACCGTCTCGAGACCGATGCGGTTCGCCCATTTGCGCACGATCGCACCGTGATTGGCCATGGTGTCGATCCACTTTCGTAGGTCCGCCCCGGTTCGAGGATCGCGTCCCCGGCTGGTCTGTCGAAAGCAAAAGTTGTTCTTGAAGAAGTCGACGTGTCCGTACACGTGCGCCATGACCAACTTCTGATCGACCAAGCTATTGCCTTCCAGCAGATAAGCGATGGCGGGGTTGTTGTTGATCACGAGCTCGTAGATCTTCGACAGGCCGTACTCGTTGCTCTTGCTGAGCTTCTCGAACTCCATCCCCCAGCGCCAATGGGGATATCGCGTGGGAAACCCTCCGTAGGCCGCCACCTCGCTCATCTGGTCGTAGCTCAAGACCTCGAAGATGGTCGGAAAGAAATCGAGGCCGACTCGACGCGCGAAATCCTCGATTCGCGCCTGCTCGTCGCGCAGATAGTTCGGAAGGGCCGTCTTGAGCGCGAATTGAGCCATGCTTACTTTCCTTTTCCGAGGAAGTCACGAATGGATTCGACGATGGCGTCGCGATCGTTGATCTCGCTCGTGATCAGCAGGTCCTCCCCGGAAAAATGCTCCCGGAGATCCTTGATGAACTGTCCCGAGCCATAGGGGCTATCCACCTGCCCGTAACAGAATACGTTGGAGGCGGGCAGCAAGAGCTTCTTCAAAATGTCCACACACAGCAGCGTGTCATCGACGCTCCAATTGTCTCCGTCGGAAAAGTGGAATGGATAAATGTTCCACTCCGAAGCGGGATAATCACGCTGGATGATTTCTGCTGCCAGTCGGTAGGCGGAGGAGATCATCGTGCCGCCCGACTCCCGAGTGCGGAAGAACGTGTCACGGTCTACTTCGCGGGCCGCTGCATCGTGGATGATGAAGCGCGTTTCGATGCCCTTGTATTGTCGGCGAAGCCACGTATCGATCCAAAACGATTCGATGCGAACGATTTCCTTTTGCTCGTCACCCATCGATCCCGACACGTCCATCATGTAGATGATCACGGCGTTGGCGACCGGCTCCTCTTCCGTTTTCCAGGACTTGTAACGCATGTCATCGCGGGTCGGAATGATGACGGGTCGCTTCGGGTTGTACGTGCCGAGGGCGATCTGCCTGCGCAACGCGCTACGAAACGTTCTCTTGAAGTGCCGGAGCGAGTTCGGGCCCACGTTTCGTACCCCGACGTACCGGTCCTTTTTGTCGACCAGCGCGCTCTTGCCTTTGTTTTGGATGTTGGGAAGCGCCAGCTCTTCGCCCAAGATGTCGGCGAGCTCATCCAAGGTGAGCTCGATTTCCAGTGCATGGTCGCCCGCTTGGTCGCCCGCTTGTCCCTGCCCATCCCCGTCCTGCGGGTTACCCGACAAGGGATCGCCAGGCTCGCCATCGCCCTGCGCCACCCCCCCTTGCTGTTTGTCGCCGAAACGCAGCTTGGGAATGTCGATGTGGGGAATTGGGATCGAAACCAGGTCTTTGCCTTGCCGTCCGAGCAGCTCGCCCTTGGAGATGTATTTGCGAAGATTTTGACGAATCCGGCCGCGCACGATGTTGCGGAACCGAGAATGATCTTGGTCGATTCGCAATGACACTCCTTACTCCCTCACATCGCCCCTCGCGAAGATGCTGGCGACGTACGCGAGCACGTCGGTCGCGGACGCTTCGTTGTATCCGTAGTATTTGATCAGTCGATTCTTGATGATGTCGATCTTGTCTTGCGTCTCTTTGTCGATGACGTTCGACACGAAGCTCGAAAGCTTGATCGAGTCTTTCTGATCCTCGAATAGCTTCATCTCGAGCGCCCGGCGGAGACGATCGTTGGTTTCGTACGTGAACTTCTTGCCCTCCAGGGCCAAGTGCCCGATGAAGTTCATGATTTCACGACGGAAATCGTCTTTTCGGGCATCGGTGATGTCGATCTTCTCCTCGATGGATCGCATCAACCTCTCATCGGGTTCTTCGTCCTTGCCGGTGTACTTGTTCTTGACCTTCTGCTTCATCAGGTAGGCGCGAATGTTGTCGATGTAGTTGGCGCACAGGCGGCCGATTGCTTCTTCGTCCGCGCTGATTGCGCGTTGCACCTCGTTTTTCACCATCTCGTCGTATTCCGCCTTCACCACGCTGATCAGCTCGCCGAAACGCTTTCGTTGATCCTCACCCACGGTCAGCGATGCAGCAAGCCCCTTTTCCAGCTCGTTGAGCACCATGAACGGGTTGATGTATCCCTCGTTGCCTTCTCGAACCAAGGAGTTGCTGATCTTGTCTTGCACGTACCGAGGTGACATCCCTTCCAGCCCTTCGCGATTTGCTTCCTTGCGCAGCTCTTTCACGTTGTCCTGGGTGTATCCGGGAAGGATCTTGCCATCGTAGAGCTTGAGCTTTTGAAGCAGAGCGAGCTGGTGCTTCTTGGGCTCCTCGAGCCGGGTGAGCACCGCCCACATCGCAGCTACCTCCAGGGTATGCGGCGCTACGTGCTTTCCACGAAGACGTGAAGGGCTGAAGTCCTTCTGATAGATCTTGATCTCCTCGCTCATCTTCGTGATGTAGGGAATGTCGATCTTGATCGTGCGATCTCGAAGCGCCTCCATGAACTCGTTGTTGATGAGCTTCTTGTATTCGGCTTCGTTGGTATGACCGATGATCACCTCGTCGATGTCCGTCTGCGCGAATTTCTTCGGCTTGATCTTGTGTTCTTGAGTGGCTCCCAACAAGTCGTACAGGAATGCGACGTCGAGCTTGAGAACTTCCACGAATTCGACCACGCCGCGGTTGGCGATGTTGAACTCGCCGTCGAAGTTGAACGCCCGAGGATCCGAATCTGACCCGTACTCGGCGATCTTTCGGTAGTTGATGTCGCCAGTGAGCTCCGTCGAATCCTGGTTCTTCTCGTCCTTTGGCTGAAAGGTGCCGATGCCGACGCGGTCCTGTTCGCTCAACACCAAGCGCCTCACCTTGATGTGATTGTTCATGACTTTGGACCAGTCGCCGTTGTATCTCTCGAGCAAGTTGCGGAAGATGAAACGGCATGCCGGGTTGAGCTCTCCACGCACTTGGATTCGTTGACGATCGCTGCCGAGACGAAGCTCTTGCACCGCATGGTCGCGCCACTCGGGTGGAATGAGCCGCAGCGGTTCGTCATGCATCGGGCAAGGGAAGGTGTCATCGCCGCCGGCAAGACCGGTCTCATGAAGATTGAACCACTCGTAAGTGTACAAGGCACCCTCGGGCGTTCGCGAGTAACGCTCGAGTCCCTTCTTGAGCAGACGTGCGATCGTGCTCTTCGAAGAGCCCACCGGACCATGCAACAAGATGATACGTTTCTCCGGCCCGTAACCTTGGGCTGCGGCGTGCAACACGTGCACCAGTCGCATCAGCGGGATGTCCAAACCGAAGATGGCATCTTTGCCGTCCTCGATGGGGTCTTTGAAGAAGGGGTAGCGAATTAGTTTCTTCTTGTTGTCGATGTATTCCTCTTCACCGTACGACACCACCATGTCGTAGAGACGCTGGAATGCATTCCGCGTCACTTGCGGCCTCTCCCGCACGATCTGAAGGTAATCTTCGAAGGAACCCTCCCAGTGAAGATCCTGGTAGCGCTCGTAGTCCTGCAGGGCCGCAATCTGCGTGACCATTTCCCCCATAGCGAAGTCCTCCTCGATGATCAGAGTATCACTAAGGATGTTCCGAGTTAACTAACGAAGCCAGGCGGCGATGCATGTGGCGATCACACATACGAACACAAACCACCTGAGCCAGGATACCGGGGCCTTGAGCATGAGTCGCACGCCTAGGCGGGCGCCGATGATCGACGCCAGCGCGAGCACGACTGCCGGCACCCAGGAGACCAAGCCGGCCCACGCGAAGATGCCGAGAGCGACCGTGCCAAATACCAGCGTGATGACCAACTTAAGTGCATTGGCCGAGATGAAACTGTGACGCAGTGTTCCAACCAGGACTCCCAGCAACAAGAATCCGACTCCGGCCTGAATGAAGCCCCCATAGACGCCGGCCAGGAAGAGCCCTAGATAGGCCCTAGGCGCGTCCGAAGGCGAGAGCGGTTCGCCTTGAGGGGCGACCAGCGTTTGCTTACGAAACGCGATCAAAGCGGCCATGACGATCATCGTGGCCAGCAAGATGGGCTTGAGCAGCTCGCGGGAAATCCAAGTTGCGAGCAGCGCCCCCACCACCGCTCCGAGCACGGTGGGGATCAGAGTTGGAACAATGGATCGAGTGTCGAGCTTGCCTTCGCGATGAAGCGCGGACGTTCCGGCAATGCTTTGGGTCACGACGCTGAGTCGGTACGTTCCGTTGGCTACGTCTGCTGGAAGCCCAAGGGCCATGAGCGCCGGCAGCACCAGCATGCCACCGCCTCCTGCCATCACGTTGACCACCGTCGCCAGCACCCCTGCTGCCGCGAGGATGGCGAGGCCTTGATAACTCAGCTCCCCGATCATGTCGTGCTCGCCAAGCGCACTATAGCGACTTTTCGTTTCTCGGTACCTGCTCCTCCAAAGCGTGCTACCGTCTGCCAGCGTGAAGAAGACCTACGTCTTGGACACCAATGTGGTCCTTCACGACCCTTTAGCGGTCTACAAGTTCGAGGACAACACGGTCGTTCTGCCCATCTTCGTGATTGAAGAAGTCGATCAATTCAAAAAGGAGCTGAGCGAGCTGGGGCAAAACGCGCGGCACCTTTCACGCATTTTGGACGAGCTTCGCAATCGCAACGGCCGCTCGCTCGACCAGGGCGTGCCCATCGAAAGCACCGGGGGCGAGCTTCGCGTCGCAGTCCCGCCGGAGATGCCCAACCGGTCGCGCGGCCCCGGTGAGATGGACCGCTTCATTCTCCAGATGGCGCTCGATCTGCGCGACGAGGAGCCCGAGCGCCCACTGGTCTTCGTCACCATGGACACCAATTTGCGGATCCGAGCCGACGCCTTGGGTCTGCGCGCTGAAACGTACGAGGGCGGTCGGATTTCCATTGACGACTTGTACTCGGGGATCGTCAGCGTCGACGTCGACGGCGACACCGTCGACCAGCTTGCAAAGCGCGAGCTCATCGATGCGAGCAAGCTGGACGTCGAGCTCTATCCCCACGCTGGCGTCGTGCTTCGAGAGCGCGACCGCCCGCGACACACGGCGCTCGGGCGCTTCGATCCCAAAAGTGGGATGCTCGTGCCTCTGCGTGTCGGCCGGGAAGGGGTGTGGCGGGTGCGGCCTCGAAATCTCGAGCAGTACTTTGCTCTCGACATGTTGCTGTCGCCGGACGTTCACCTCCTCACGCTGGTCGGAAAGGCGGGCACCGGAAAGACGCTGCTCACCATTGCGGCGGGGTTGCAGTCCGTCGTGCAGGATGGCGCCTACAGCCGCATGCTGGTTTCTCGACCGATCTTCCCGATGGGGCGCGACGTCGGCTATTTGCCAGGCACCGTCGAAGAGAAGCTCAACCCCTGGATGCAACCGATCTTCGACAACCTGGAGTACATCTTCAGCAGCGGCCGGGGCCGCATGTCCGAGCATCGCAACTACGACGATCTGATCGCCTCCGGAGTGATTCAGGTGGAGCCTCTCACCTACATTCGAGGCCGCTCTTTGCCCAATCAGTTCTTGGTCGTCGACGAGGCACAAAATCTGACGCCTCATCAGGTCAAGACGGTCATCACTCGTTGCGGAGCCGATACCAAGATCGTGCTGACCGGAGATCCCTATCAAATCGACAATCCCTACGTGGACGCCGCGAGCAACGGTCTGACGGTCGTTGCCCAGCGTTTTCAGGCCGAAACCATCGGCGCCCACGTGACTCTTTCCAAAGGTGAGCGAAGTGAGCTGGCAGAGCGGGCCACGCAACTTCTGTAGGCAGCCCTGGGCGCGGCGGCAGGCCGAGCTCGATGTCGCTTTGCGGGCGTTGCATGGTGTCGCGAGGCATCTGATCAGCGCGACCACGCATGGCGATCCGGCCGAGAGGCACCGGCTCGTGGCACGTGTCACCCGCGGCTTGCACGCCAAGCCCCGTTGGGGCTGGCAGCCCGTCTCCCTCGATCACGCCGTTTGGAGCACGCTCGGACGCGCTCGCCAGCTGGCCGTCGATTCGCCGGCCGCCGAGCTCTACCTGGAACGGCTCGAAGAGCTGGAAACCGAGCTCTTGTTGTTGGAGAGCCTGGGTCGGAGCAAGCAGGTGCGGCCCATGGCAGCTCGCCTTTTCGGAACCGGTGCCGAGCGATTGTTCGATGACGAGACTCACACCGTGCTCGATGCCGCGCACGAGATTCTCGCGTCCGCTCCCATCGAGCGAGAGGTCCGATCCATTCCGGCCACCTCGATCTCCGGCGTGAACCTTCGCGATCTCATGTTGGCGTACGCGAAGCACGTTGGCGTCCACGTGGCGGTTCGCGTCGACCCACTACTCATCGCCAATGCAGCCGTGGGTGAGCGGACGGTCTTCATCTCGGACCGATCCTACGGCGCATGCGAAGCCCAGCGCTTGGCAACGCACGAGGTTTACGGGCACTTGGTGTCGGCGTTCAACGGTCGGACCCAGAGGATGGGCATCTTTTCGGTGGGAACGGCCTCGTCGTTTGCGGACCAAGAAGGCGTGGCGATCTATCTGGAAGAGCTCGCGGGGCAGCTCGATGCCGAGCGACGGCGCACGTTGGCGGGGCGACTGCTTGCCGCACATGCAATGCACCGCGGGGTATCGTTCGGCGACACGGCGCTGGCCCTGGTTCGCGAGCATCGATTCTCTGCAGCCGAAGCGGTCACCTTGTGTGAGCGGGCGTTTCGCGGTGGCGGCGTAGCGCGGGATGCGGTCTACCTCTCGAGCTGGCTTCGGGTGCGTCGCGCGGCAGAGCAGGGGCAAGCCAGCCTATGGGAGTTGCAGCTCGGCAAAGTATCGATTGGTGCGCTGCCCGAAGTACGCCGACTCGCGCGCGAGGGGTTGGTGCAGCCGCCGACCTATCTATCGAACTTGGCCAGAAGCCTGCGAAGAATGGGGGGTGGCACCAGCCCGGACACGTCACCTCCCAGCCTGACGACTTCTTTCACCAGGGTCGACGCGACGTAGAAATATGCGTCGTCCGCCATGATGAAAACCGTTTCGACCCCAGGGTTGAGGTGACGATTCATGTTGGCCATCTGCAACTCGTACTCGAAATCGGCAACCGCTCGGAGCCCGCGCAGAATGACGCCTGCGTTGCGCCTCGCGGCGTAGTTCACCAAGAGCCCATCGAAGCTGTCCACCTCGACCCGCTTTGGGTCCGCGCCCATGTCCACCACGGACTCGCGGATCATCTCCATTCGCTCGGCGACGGAAAACAGAGGCTTTTTGGACTCGTTGTTCAAGACCGCGACGATGATCTTTTCGAACGCCACCAGCCCACTCTTGATGATGCCGGTATGGCCGTTGGTGATGGGGTCGAATGACCCAGGATAAACGGCGATGCTCACTGACTGCCTTTCTCGGGAACGAGGGAACCGAGGCTGACTCGCGTCTGACCATAGCGGTACTCCGTGTCGGATGCGAGCCCATTCGGCCAGATCCAATCGTAGTTCGCCGCATGCTCGACGGCGACCCAGGCTCCATCTCCGAGGTGTTGGCTTCGGATGAGCTCCGTCAAGAGCCCGGGGACCGAGTCAGTATGGGAATAGGGCGCGTCGGCGAAAACCAAGTCGAAGCCTCCGGTTACTCGCGGGATGCGGCGAACGACGGCTGAGGAATCACCCAGAAGATCCGCGCGAATCGCATGCACCTGCGATGCCAGGCCCAGCTTGGCGGCACTTTGCAGCACCTGCCGAAGCACGCGGGGATCGGCGTCCACCAATACGGCTGCCGACGCGCCACGAGACAGGGCCTCGAAGCTCAACGCTCCCGTTCCGGCGAAGAGGTCCAACACGTGAGCGCCGTCGAATGCACCGCGGGATTCGAGCGCAGAGCCGAGCGCCTCGCGGACTCGGTCCGAAGTGGGCCGCGTGGCTCGCCCCTGAGGCGCGTCGAACCTGCGTCCGGAGAGCTTGCCGCCGATGATCCGCATGCGTGACGGAATGCAAGGTAGTGCAAAAAAGCACGGCTCCCAATGAAGCTCTGGGACGCCCCGACGTCTCAGGTGAAATTGTACTATCCCCTACCAAGTGCTAGTCCCCAAGGGCCATCGAGGAAGCCCACCGAGATGCGGAAATTATGCCTTCGCTGCGGTTCGAGGTTCGTGAGCCAGGCCGAATATTGCCCCCACGACGGCAGCCTTCTGGTGAGCGATGACGAGGTTCCGGACCCGATGTTGGGCAGGGTGGTGTTGGAGCAGTTTCGAATCGAGCAACAAATCGGCACCGGGGGCATGGGTACGGTCTACCGCGCACACCAGACGACGGTAGGCAGGGACGTCGCAATCAAAGTGTTGCGACCGGAGCTGGCGCGTGACGAGCAGTCAGTGTCGCGATTCGAACGGGAGGGCCGGTTGGCAATCTCGCTCGACCACCCAAACCTGGTCCGTGTCTTCCTCACCGGGCGCTTCGACGATGGACGGCTTTACATCGTCATGGAGCTTCTCGAAGGTAGAACGCTGGCCGACGAGCTCGAGCAAATCGGTCCGCCGGCCCTGGACCGAGCGGTCATCATCCTCATGAAGCTCTGCGCGGCTTTGGGTGCCGTGCATGCTGCGGGCGTGGTGCACCGGGACATCAAGCCGCAAAACGTATACCTAGTGCGACGCGGAAAGGACCTCGATTTCGTCAAGCTCGTCGACTTCGGCATCGCTCGGGTATTACAAGCCGAGAACGCGGATTCGACCACGACCCAAAACGGGAGGATCTTCGGGACCGCGACCTACATCTCTCCAGAGGCGGCGACCGGTGATCGTTCCGACCATCGAAGCGACATCTACTCGCTCGGGGTCTTGGCTTATGAGCTGCTCACCGGGCAGGTCCCATTCGAGGGCAGCACCACCGGGGCGGTCCTGATGCAGCATGTCCATCGCCGGCCGCCGCCCATGCGCGAGAAAGGGCGAGGCGCCGAGGTTCCCGATTCGTTGGAGGCGGTGGTCATGCGTTCGCTCGAAAAGGATCCGGATGCACGCCAGCAGACGCTTGCGGAATTCCTCGATTCTTTGGTGGAAGGAGCCGGGCGAGCAGGCTTGCTCAACGACGCCCGCGCGCTGTTGCTCGCAACGGTGTGGGGAGACGAGCTCGCCGCGCCGGGCTCGCACTTGGCCGACCTTCTCGCGTCGAGCTCGCCGCCGGGTGCGCCCGCGGCGCTGGCCGATACAGGTCCGGTCTCTTTCAGTCGTGACCCCGAAGAAGAGGCCTTGTTGCGCTCGGCCCCCGCGCCATTTGGCACCACGAGCCATGATCTCGTCGCCGTATCGGATCTCGAAAAGAAAGAGCATCCAAGGGCCTGGACGCTGCTCGGCCTGGTGGCTCTGGTGGTTTTGGGTGTCGCGGCAGGTGCTTGGTGGAGGCTCGGTGGGTCGCAGTCCGATGTGCAAGCTCCATCTCCCCTCCAGCCATCCGTGGCCCTTGGAGAGGAGCCTCCCACTGTCATGGAAGACCTGGACCAACCGGAACCCGACGCGGCAACCCACGAGCCCTCGACGCAGGCCAATGCAAGCGTGGTGGAGACGGAAGCGCCGGAGCAGACCGTCGAGAAGGCGCCGCCTCCGCTGCCCCCCGTGAAAGCAAAGAAGAAGAGACCGTCCGCGCCGCGCAACAAAAAGCGACGTACCCGAGCATCCGCGCCAACGTCCGCGTCCGCGCCGGCAAAAGCGACCGAGGTCGAGCCAGACGAGGGCATCGATTGGACCGTTCCCGACTTTCCTGCGGAGCCTCCGCCCAAGACTGCGGTCACGCCTCCGACGAATCCCATCGTCATCGATGAGCCTCCGCCCCGTTGAGTCCCGGCTCAGGAGGCTTGAATCGCTTCTTCGAGCGCGCCCGGGTCGGTCACGGGGGCCTTACAGATGAATTGCCGGCAGACGTATGCCGTCCCTTGGCCGTCTACTTGGGGACGGTTTTGCAGCAGCGGCAAGCTCACGGCCTCGCCCTCCAATGCGGCAGCCACGACTTGGAACGGCCGATATCCGCGTTGTAGAACCTCGAGCAGAGGCTCGAGCTGCGCTTGACTGCCGACGAGCGCGATTTCCACGGGCTCGCTCGACATGAAGGTCGCTGCATTGAGCCACTGTGCGAAGCTACCCGGATACTGGCTCATCAGCTTGACGGTCATCGAAGCGCTTTGCTCGGCCGCCTGCCAGAGCTCCCCGTTTCCGGTCAGCAGGCTGAGCTTCGATAACACGGTCGCCGCCATCGCGTTTCCACTAGGAATCGCGTTGTCCTGCAGATTCTTAGGCCGATGGATCAGCTCTTCGTGGTCGTCCGAGGTGTCGAAAAAGCCACCGTGCGCCTCGTCGGCAAAGTGCTTCATCACGTGTTCGGCCAGTTCG
>JASFKY010000034.1:0-20296 GCA_050118395.1 Myxococcales bacterium
CACGAAAGAAGGCTTCCTCCGGCAATGCCACCACGATGACTTGCGCCATGGCGAGGCTCACGAAGCCCGACGACAGATGAAGAGTCGGCTGGTGGGAGGGTTCCTTCCACCACCAGTAACCCACGGCGTACAGAGGAAAGACCACTGCCGCGATCATCACTGCGACTCCGAGCTCCCGGAGCGCGGAGGGTGCCGCTCGGCGCAAGGCACGAGCGAGGTCCCACAACCCGAGTGGACCGACCGGACGATCGTCGCGCGGTGGCTCCAGCAGGCCGCCCAGCGCCATTCCGTAGTGCGCTGGATCGTCGCGGGTCAGCGTGATGGCGCTCAAGAGAAAGATCGCTGCCACCACCACGGAAACATATCGTCCGAAGCCTTCCTCCGACTGCAAGCGCGTGACGGCGAAGACCCCAGCAGACACCAGGGTGTACACCCAGAGGATTTGCGGCACCGATGGGCTCTTCGAAGCCATGGACGCCACAACTACAGCGGCCGGAGGCGCTTGCCAAGAAGCAGGCGAAGCCTACACTGCGCGACTGCGAACGACGGCGGGCAACGGCAGGGCGCGGCGGTGATTTCCGAAGACAAGATTACTGAGATCCGCGAGCGGGCCCCGATTGCGGAGATCATCGGAAATTACGTGAACCTCAAGAAGTCCGGCAGCAGTCTCAGAGGACTCTGTCCCTTCCACAACGAAAAGACTCCCTCCTTTTACGTCCATCCAGCCCGCGGCTTCTACCATTGCTTTGGGTGCAAAGCCTCAGGCGACGTCTTTTCGTTCTTGATGCACGTCGAGGGCAAGACTTTCCCCGAAGTAGCGCGGGACCTGGCGGAGCAGCTGGGAGTGGAATTGCCCACGTACGATCCCCAGCACGAGGCGGAGCTTCAGCGCCACAAGAAGCAGACCGAGCGCTTGGCATCCTTGATGGACAAGGTCACCGAGTTCTATTGCTCCCAGCTCCAAGAGCATCCTGACGCTGGCATCGCGCGTCAAGAGCTTGCGGATCGGAGCATCTCCGAAGAGTCGATACGAAAGTTTCGCTTGGGGTATGCTCCGCATGGCTGGGATTCCGTGGTGCGCTTTTTGGAACGTGCCGGCGTATCTCCAGATGACGCGCAGACGGTCGGATTGATCGTGGCCAGACGCTCGGGACGCGGGCACTACGACCGCTTCCGACACCGGCTCATGTTTCCGATCGCCGACGTGCACGGGCGAGTCGTGGCTTTCAGTGGGCGAGCGCTGCCGCCCGTTCCATCGATGAAGCCTCACAAGGAGCCACCCGCCAAGTACGTCAACAGCCCCGAGCACCCGCTCTACCACAAGGGCGAGATTCTCTATGGGCTGCACGAGGGTCGAGTGCAGATCCGGCGAACGGATGAGGCGATTCTATGTGAGGGAAATTTCGACTTGGTCGCCTTGCACCAGGCGGGCTTCGACAACGCAGTGGCGCCGATGGGCACCGCGTTCACCGACGCGCACGCCAAGCTCCTCAAGCGCTTCGCTCAAAAGGTCGTGCTCCTATTCGACGCCGACGCTGCCGGTCTCAAGGCGGTTCGCGAAGCCCACCAGGTTCTCACTCGTGTTGCGCTCAACGCGCACGTGGCGACTCTGCCCGAAGGCGCAGATCCGGACAGCTTCTTGCGGCAGCACGGAGCCGAAGCATTGCGCTCACGAATCGTAAGCGCGCCCACCATAATCGAACATTTGATCGACGATGCAGCATCGAACGTCGATCCGAATCCGCACGCGAAGGCCGATGCAATCGCACGACTTGGTCCGATTCTTGCCAAGGTCGAAAGCCCGATCGAGCGTGGGCTCTACGTCGAACGCGTTGCGCGCAAATTCGGCGGCATTGACGTCGATTTGGTGAAGCGGGAGCTTCGTCGGGGCCTTGGAGGATCGAAGAGCCGCGCCGCACCGCGTCGTGACGCGGTGCAGCAGCAGATTGCAACTCCGGTGTCGGAGTTACAGTTGAAGTTGATTTCGTTGTTGATCGATCATCCCGAGCTCGTCGACGAGAAAGACATGCAGAAGCTCGGGGAGCTTTTGACGACGCCTGATCTTCGCGCCATCTTTGACGTTATCTTGCGGATGGTGGATAGGCACGGAGCCCTCGAGGGCGCGGCCTTGCTCGATGAATTGCATGACAATCGATTCAGGCCTTGGTTGGAAGCGAAGTTGGCTTTGCAAGAGCACAGCCTCGAGGAAGCACGTGACGCTTTCGAGGAAGGCTTGGTCATCCTCGAGCGAAAGAGCATCGAACAGCAACTCCCGCGTCTACAGCAGCGCATCATCGAGGCTCGACGAGTCGGCGATGACGCGTTGGCCGCAGGACTCACCCGAGAGTTTGTGGAGCTGACACGCAGCGCACACAGGCTCAAAGCGAACACGAAACAGAGGTAAAGATGGCGAGCAACAGCTCAGTGCGGGATGAGGAAACAAACGCATCCAAATTCAAGTCCGAACCGGTTTCGCGTGTCGTGCCAAAGCTCAAAGGCCGGGAACGCAAGGAAGTGCAGGCGCTTCTGGAACGTGGGCGGATGCAGGGGCACCTCACTTACGACGAGCTGAATGAAGCCTTGCCTCCGGACATGGTGACGTCGGATCAGATCGACGACCTGATGGTCTGGCTCGACAGTGAGGACATCGACGTCGTCGACGGAGCGCCCGAGGGCCAAAGCCGCACCAGTGAGGCTCCGGTGGCGGCGACTCGCACGTCCGCTCGTCGCGCTTCGACGATTCCGCCGCCCGCCGACGATGGCTACGCTCAGAAATCGAACGATCCGGTTCGCATGTATCTGCGAAAAATGGGTGCGGTCTCCCTCCTCACACGGGAAGGCGAAGTGGAGATCGCCAAGCGCATCGAGCAGGGTGAAGACAAGATTTTCGAGGTGATTTTGAACTCCCCCGTTGGTGTGGCGGAGATTCTAGAGATCGGCGAGAGCCTCCGTCGCGGCAAGCTGCGTATCAAAGACGTGATTCGGGACTTGGACAAGGAAGAAGAGGTCGACTTCGAGGGCGCCAAGGCTCGGGCGCTCAAGCTCTTCGACAAGGTCAAGCGCATCGAGTCGTCGATGACGAAAGTGCAAAACGAGCTCGAGGGTAAGCGACGTGTTTCGGACCGAAGCAAGAGAGAATACACGGCGCAACTCGACAAGCATCGTCACGAGCGCGTGGCCCTGTTGCGTGAGCTCAATCTGAACAAGAAGCAGATCGACCGCGTCGTCGCGCGGATCAAGGATTACATCCGTCGGGTGGAGCGCGCCGAGCGCGAGATGAATGATGCCGAAGCGCGCGTAGGCGGGCTCAAGCTCAAAGACATGAAGCGCGTCATCCAGGACATGCAGGAGAGCAAGGAAGTCGAAAAACGGATGCACCGCCGGTACGGCACCGAAGAGCAAATCATGTTGTCCGAGGAACACATCCGCGACGCGCAAAAAAAGATCGACGATGTGGCGCAGTCCCTAGGCCAATCGATCGACGAGTTGCGTGACACCTATCACGCACTTGCCGAAGGCGAGCGTCAGACCGAGCGAGCGAAGGCCGAGTTGGTGGAAGCAAACCTTCGTCTCGTCGTTTCCATCGCCAAGAAGTACACCAATCGAGGCCTGCAGTTCTTGGACCTGATTCAGGAAGGCAACATCGGCCTCATGAAGGCCGTCGACAAATTCGAATATCGCCGCGGCTACAAGTTCTCGACGTACGCGACCTGGTGGATTCGGCAGGCCATCACCCGGGCAATTGCCGATCAGGCTCGCACCATTCGAATTCCGGTTCACATGATCGAGACGATCAACAAGCTCATCCGCACCTCGCGCTACTTGGTGCAGGAGCTCGGTCGAGAGCCTGACCCGGAGGAGATCGCGGAGCGCATGGAGATGCCGCTCGAAAAAGTGCGGAAAGTTCTCAAGATCGCCAAGGAGCCGATTAGCTTGGAAACCCCCATCGGCGAGGAAGAGGACAGCCATCTCGGTGACTTCATCGAAGACAAGAATGCGATCTCTCCGGTCGATGCCGTGATCGGCGGCAACCTCGAAGATCAGACTCGCCGGGTTCTCAAGACGCTGACCCCCCGCGAGGAAAAAGTCCTGCGCATGCGCTTTGGCATCGGGGAAAAGAGCGACCATACCCTCGAGGAGGTCGGTCAGGATTTCGAGGTGACTCGCGAGCGTATCCGTCAGATCGAGGCCAAGGCCCTACGCAAGCTCCGTCACCCGAGCCGCTCGAAGCAGCTCCGTTCCTTCATGGACAACTGACGCCGGGGCGCGACAGAGCGAGAGCGAGGGTCCGTGGCCCTCAGGCCCCAAAAGCACGAACCTCGGTTTCAGTCTTCGAGCACTGTCTTGTGGATGATGATTCGGCGGCAGTGCGGGCATTGATGTAGCTCGTCGGCGCGCTGAAGCTCGATCGTGAGCTGAGGCGGCAGAGCCATCCGGCACGCGGCGCAATTTCCGTCGCCGATGACGACGACGGCGTTGGCGATGCCCTTGCGCAGCCGCTCGTAGCGCTTGATCACCTGGTTCGAGATCTTTGCGGCAAGCTCGTCACGCCCCGTCAGCAGCTTACCGCGCTGTTCCTGGAGCTCTTCGATTCGGGCACCCGAGGCGTCTTCTTCCGACTTCAACACGCCCCGCGCCTCTTCGAAGTCCTTCTCACGCTCCGCCAGTGACGCGGTCTTCGCATCGATCGCGTCCGCGATGCGGCCGAGCTCCTCTTCTCGCTCTTTGATGGCGCGGCGGTTGGCCTCCACTTCGCGCTCCGCCGCGTCCGCCTCACGAATACTCGAGGCCTGCGCTACCTTCTTCCGAGCCCGTTGTAGCCCTTCGCCCCGTTCCTTGAGCTCGCTTGCTTGCTGCGCTTTGAGCTGCTCCGCTTCTGCGAGCTGCTGCCGCTCCTGAGCGAGCAAGCTCTCGAGCATCTCCACGCCTTTGCGGAGCTCTTCGAGGCGCTCGGGGATTCGTACCAGCTCGGCGTCGATGTCACGCGCCGAGTCATCCATGTCAGCAAGTTTAGCCAGCGCTACGAGCTCTTCGCGCAAAGATCGCCTCCATCGCCAATGGCGATGGCGGGCCTTAGCGTGCCTTTCCGGCGGATGCAAGAGAACCAACTTGGGAAAGACTCGGTAGGCCCACCTGGACTCGAACCAGGAACAACCCGGTTATGAGCCGGGGGCTCTAACCAATTGAGCTATGGGCCCTCGCTGCGGCTTCTAGCGTGAATGCGGCTCCGGCGCGAGCCGGTGCTCGCTTTCAAACGATTGCGAGCCAGTTTTCCTCGGGCACGCGCACGCCCCGGACGGCATCGAAGTAGGCGTTTTGCACCTTCTCCGTGATGGGACCGCGAGACCCCGAGCCGATCGTCCGGTCGTCGAGCTCGCGAACCGGTGTCACCTCGGCCGCGGTTCCCACCATGAACACCTCGTCCGCAATATAGAGCTCGTCCCTCGAGATCAATCGCTCGTGTACCGTGATCCCCAGGTCTCTCATGATGCGAACCACCGAATTTCGAGTGATGCCGCCCAGTATCGAAACACCCATCGGTGGTGTCGCCACCTCTCCGTCGCGGACGACGAAGATGTTCTCGCCCGAGGCCTCTGAAACGTATCCCTGGGCGTCGAGCATGATTGCTTCGTCGTAGCCGATCATTTGCACCTCGCGCTTGGCGAGAATCGAGTTCACGTAGTGCCCGTTGATTTTGCCTTTGGACATCAGGGAGTTGACGCCCGCGCGCTGAAACGAGCTCACCTTGGCGCGCACCCCTCTGCGCAATCCTTCCTCGCCGAGATAAGCTCCCCAGCGCCATGCGACGACCGCGACGCGCGTCGTGTTCTTGGCTCCGAGGCCCATCTCGCCGTCGCCCATGAAGGCGATCGGGCGAAGGTAGCATTCGTCGAGGCCGTTCGCGCGAACGGTCTCGAGGCAAGCCTCGGCGATCTGCTCCTCCGTGAAGGGCATCGGAAGCATGCAAATGTGAGCCGAGTCGAACAGTCGCCGAATGTGCTCTCGCAAACGAAAGACAGCGCTCCGCCCGTCATGCAGCTTGTAGCAGCGAATGCCCTCGAACACGCCCAGGCCGTAGTGAAGCGTATGCGTCAATACGTGGACGTTCGCCTGCTCCCACGGAACGAGCTCCCCGTCGAACCAGATCTTGTCCACTTTGTCCACTGCAGATGCTCCTCACGCCCCCGTCTCTTCGGGGGTCGCGGGTTTGTAGCATAAATCCGCAATTTCGATGAGTTGACCGGATTGGGGGCATGGAGTAGAACCGCCGCGCTCGTAGAGCCCGGATCGTGGTGTACATCCGGGCTCGACGACCATTAGAGGGTTCGCCGTGTTGTATTCGTTGTTTTACATTTTGCTTCAGCCCGAGGTCACTGGCGGTCCGGCCGCTCCTGCGGCGCCAGGCGGACAGGGCCCGGCTCCGGGACCAATGGGCTGCGGCGGTGGCGGTACCGAGCAAATCGGGCTGCTTTTGTTGATGTTTGCCGTGTTGTATTTCTTGATGATTCGCCCGCAGCAAAAGCGTGCGAAACAACACGATGCCATGATCGGGGCCCTCAAGAAGGGGGACATCGTCCGGACCAACGGGGGCATTCGTGGCGAGATCACCGCGTTGGATGAACGCGACGTGACGGTGGAGGTGGCGGATCGCACGCGCATCAAGGTGCTCCGAAGCCACATCGCCGGGTTGGACCAACCCCCGGAACAAAAGAGCTGAGCGGACAGGCGAGGATCATGGATCGAGGCTGGTACTTTCGTTTGGTAATCGTCATAGGCTCGGCTGTGCTGGGCTTTTTGGCCCTGTGGCCGAGCCTCGATCGATGGTTGCCGTGCCCCGAGATCGTCCAGGAGACATTTGACAATCAGATCAACCCGGGCCTGGACATCAAAGGCGGGCTTCGGCTGATGTACGAAGTCGAGGTCGGCGAATACATCCGCGACCGTCGGGACAGGCTGGCCGAGCAAGTTCAGCGGCAGTGCGGCGTCCTAATCGGGATCATTCCCGAAGACAAAGTCGACGACATCGACAAGGCGACGCTCGAGCAGATTCGCCAGCGCTGCAAAGTCGAGCGTGTCGACAAGGATGGAGGCGAGGTTCGGGCGATTCGCATCACCTTTGCGAACCAGGAAGACGCTGACAAGCTGACGAAAACATGGGTCCGAGATCACTTTCGCGACTTGCGGGTTGCCAGCGGAGTCGGGGATCTCGTCGTCGATCTCCACATGCGCGAAGAGCAGCTCAGCAACATGCGGGAGACCGCAGTTCGCCAGTCGGAGCGAACGATCACCAACCGCATCGACAATCTCGGCGTTCTCGAGCCCACGGTGATCGCGCGCCCGAACGAGGGTGACATCATCATCGAGGTCCCGGGCGCCCAGGAAAGCTCCTTCGACCGCATCAAGTCGATCATCAGCCGCACCGCCCAGTTGCAGTTCCAAATCGTCGACGACGAGTCGGACTCGCGCGGCCTCTATACCAACATACCCGAGGGCATCTACCTCAGCGCGGACGCCCAGCCCTACGTCGAGGCTTTCGGTGACGATGCGAGCGAGCGCCTTCGGAGCTACATCGCGACACTCTCGGTTCCCGATGATCACGAGCTGGTGATCGGTCGTACAGACCCCGATCCAGAGCGGGGCGGAGAGGGTTGGCGCACCTATTATCTGTACCGCGTGGCGGACGTCACCGGTGAAGATTTGGATGACGCCGCCGTCGGTTTCGATTCCCAGACAGGGAGTCCGGAGGTCGACTTCACGATGAATACGCGGGGCGCGTCGCGAATGGCTGACCTCACCGGCCGCAACCTCGGCAAGCGAATGGCCATCGTGCTCGACGATCGAGTCGAGTCGGCTCCCGTCATCCAGGGGCAGATCGGGGCGCGAGGCCGGATCACGCTCGGCGCGTATTTGGACCGCAACGAGCTATTACAGGAAGCCAAGGACCTGGTGGTCGTGTTGCAAGCCGGTGCGCTACCCGCTCCGTTGCGCCCCGCCAACGAGCAGCTGATCGGGCCGACTCTCGGTCAGGATGCGGTTCGTAAGGGTGCCGCGGCTGCGCTTTGGGGTGTCCTGTTGGTGATGGTTTTCATGGCCATGTACTACCAGGTGGCTGGTCTGGTCGCCGACGTCATGGTGGTCTTGAACCTGCTCCTCTTGCTTGGAACGATGTCCGGAATCGGGGCTACGTTGACCCTGCCCGGCGTGGCGGCGATCGCGCTGACCGTGGGTATGGCAGTCGATGCGAACGTGCTGATCACCGAGCGTATCCGCGAGGAGTTGCGGCTCGGTAAGTCTCCGCGCTCGGCGGTCGAACAAGGGTATGCACGTGCGTATTCTTCCGTGTTCGACAGTCAGTTGACGACGGCCATCGCCGGCATCGTCTTGTGGCAATTCGGAACGGGGCCGATCAAGGGCTTTGCCACGATGCTGCTGATCGGCATCGGAACTTCTCTTTTCACGGGTACCTTCTGCTCGAAGGTTCTTTTCGATTGGATCGTGCGCGGTTTGCGCGTGCAGCGACTACGGGTGGGCTGAAATGGAATTCATCAAAGCCGGCACGTACGTCGACTTCATGAGATACCGTGGCCCGGTCACCATCGCGCTGGGGTTGCTCGCCACACTCAGCGTGGTCTCGCTCTTCTATCCGGGACCGAACTACGGTATCGACTTCGCGGGCGGAACCGAGGTTCAGCTGGCATTCACCGGCACGGTGACCTCCGCCGAGATTCGCAGTGCGCTCGAACAGGCCGGGTATTCGCGTCCGGACGTCATCAAGGTGGAAGGCACGCCGAACGAGTACATCATCCGAGTGGGGGAGGTTTCCTCGCTTCCGGACGAGCAGGTCGAGCAGTTGCGCCAAGCGGTCACTGCAGTGCTCGGTGAGGATGTGCTCAAGGAAATGCGAGTTTCTCCCGGTGGCGACAAGATCACGATTCGAGCCACTCACGAGATCAACGAGCAGCAGCTTCAAGAAGCCCTGGATGCGGCTGGTGCCCACGTTCGCTCGATCAACGCGCTCGCTGGCAGTCGCATCCCTCGCTACGAGGTCCATCTGGTCGGCGTCGCCGACGAGCTGATCGCCCAGCTCCGTTCTCGGTTTGGCGATCGAGCTCCCGAAAACGCGCTCCGCGTCGAATGGGTGGGACCCAAAGCGGGACAGCAGCTGCGGGACGCGGCGATCCAGTCTCTGCTTTACGCCATCGCGTTCATCATGCTCTACGTGGCCTTCCGCTTCGACCTCCGCTTCGCTCCAGGTGGCGTGATCGCCATGCTCCACGATGCTCTCATCACGCTCGGCATCTACGTCTTGCTGCAGAAGGAAGTAAACCTGACGACGGTGGCAGCTCTTCTCACCATCATGGGCTACTCGATCAACGATACCATCGTCGTCTACGACCGGATTCGTGAGAACATGGTTCGTGTCCGTGACAAGAGCCTGCGAGAGCTCATCAACATCAGCACGTCGCAGACGTTGTCCCGCACTCTCATCACCTCGGGCACGACCCTCTTGTCCGTTTCCGCGTTCTTCTTCTTGGGCACCGGAGCCATTCAGGACATCGCCTTTGCTCTGGGCATCGGCATTCTGATCGGTACCATGTCTTCGATCTTCATCGCTGCGCCGATCACCGAGCTGATCGACCGGCGATTCTTCAGTCGCGCCCGGGGTTAGCCCGGTGCCGCGGTACAGCGTTCGGCCTTCCGACGAGAGGGCGGCCGGCATGCTGGCCGACGCTTGCGGCTTGGGATTGAGCGCGGCTCAGGTTCTGCTCCACCGCGGCGTCGAAGACGTCGACCACGCGCGGTCATTCCTCGAAGCCAGGCTCAAAGACTTGAGCTCACCCGATCACATGGCGGACCGAGCTTTGGCCGCCGAACGCATTGCCAGGGCGGTGCGTGGTGGCGAGCGCATCGTGGTCTTTGGTGACTACGACGTAGACGGAACGACGTCGGCGCTCATCTTGACGGAGGTGATCGCGGCTCTCGGAGGAGAGGTGCGGACGCTCCTCGCGGATCGATTTTGCGGCGGATATGGCCTGAGCAACGAGGCCCTCCAACGCTGCCTGGAAGAGCGCCCCGGGCTCCTCATCACTTGCGACTGTGGCTCGAGCGACCACGAACGCTTGTCCGAGGCAGGCTCCAAAGGCGTCGACGTGATCGTCGTCGACCACCACTTGGTACCCGCCGAAAAGCTCCCGGCGCTGGCCTTTTTGAATCCGCATCGCCCCGAGTGCGGCTTCGAGTACAAAGGGCTTTGCAGCGCTGGGCTGGCTTTTTCGCTCGGTGCCGCGCTCCGCGCGCAAATCGGCGCGCGGCTCGACCTGCGCGAGTGGCTCGATCTGGTGGCGATCGGGACGATCGCCGATCTCGCCCCGCTCACGGGCGACAATCGTCGGCTCGTGCGGGCCGGCTTGATGGCACTCGGCTCCTCCCGCGCTCGACCTGCCCTTTGCGCATTGAGGCGTGCGGCGCGCATCCCGGAGACCGCCACACCGACCGCACGCGACGTGGCGTTTCGCTTCGCCCCGCGTCTCAATGCGCCCGGACGACTCGGGTCCGCAGACCTGAGCCTTCGTTTCCTGCAGGCACAGACGCCAAAGGGAGCATGGGACTTGCTCCAAGAAATCGAGGCCCAAAACGAAGCTCGCAAGTCCATGGTCGAGCAGGCCACTCGAGAGGCATTTGTCCAGGTCCACGAGGTGTATGGCGAAACACCCAACGAGGGGGTCGTGGTGGCCAGCGACGGCTGGCACAGGGGCGTCGTCGGCATCGTGGCGGCCCGAGTCGTGGATTCTCTTGGCGTCCCGGCCGTCGTCATCGCCTTCGATGGCGATCGAGGACACGGAAGCGCGCGAACGGCAGGCGACTTCGACGTGCACCGCGCTCTTAGTCAATGCGCCTCGGACCTCACCGCGTGGGGCGGGCACCGCGCGGCCGCAGGCATCTCGCTGTCTCGGAACGCACTCGAGTCGTTTCGAGGGTCGTTCAGCCGAGCCAGCCGTGGCCAGACATGGACGGAGCCCACGGTGGAAGTGGATGTGGCGCTTGGCGGGGCTTTTCGCTTGCCGACGGTCGACGAGCTACATCGCCTCGGACCGTTTGGGCAAGGGCACCCCGTGCCTTTGTTTCTCGCGGAGGCACACGTCGTTCGCGCCAGCGGCGTCGGCGAGGGCAACGTTCATGCGAAGCTCGAGCTCCGAATCGGCCAAGAGTCCGTTCGCGCCTTTGCCCCGAGCTTGTTCTCGCGACTGCAGGGCCGCGACGACCTACGGTTGATCGGCGAGTTTCAACCGGACCACTGGATGGGAGGGCGCTCCGTCGAGCTCCTGGTCAAGGACGTGCTCGACTAGCGCCCGGTCCAGTTCGGCTCTCTCTTTTCGAAGAACGCCGCGAGGCCCTCCTTGGCGTCTTCGCTCGCGAGCAATGCGTAGAGCTGCTCCCGGAGGTAGGGCAGGGCCTCTTGCACCGACATCTTTCGTTGCTGGTTGAAGGCCTGTAGGCCCATTCGCATCGCCGTCGGCGACTGCTTGGCCAGCTGGCCTGCCAGCTCGCTGACTCGCGCATCGAGCTCGGCATCGGGCACGACCTCGGTGATGAGCCCGATCTCTTTGGCAGTATGGGCCGAGATCTTCTCGCCCAGAAGCATCAGCTTGAGGAGCTCGCGAGAGGCGACCACCCGCCGCAAGACGGCCATGATCATCATGGGAAACAGGCCGCGCTTGATTTCGGGAGTCGCCAGGACGGCGCTCTCGCACGCCACGGCAAAATGGCAGCAGGCGACGATCCCCATGGCGCCGCCCATGACGTAGCCTGGGATACGCGCGACGATGGGCTTCTCGAGAGCGTCGAATCGAAGGAGCAAGTCGTCGAACTCCCCCTTCTTTTCGAGCTTGCCTCGTCCCGCCGTCATGCCCTTGAGGTCAGCGCCTGCGCTGAAGGCGTTGCCAGCGCCGGTCAGCACGATGACCCGCACGCTGGGATCGGCCTCGGCGTCGTCCAGAGCCCAAAGCAGCTCGTTGACCAGTTCCTGACTGAGGGGGTTCTTCTTTTCTGGTTTGTTGAACGTCAGGGTGACGATGTGTCCGTCCTGGCGAGCCAACAGGGATTGGTAGTCGCGCTCCTGCATCGCGGGAAATCTTGGGCCGGCTCCATGCGAATTCAAGGCAAATGATTCTCTCGTAACATCGCATGGTTGCCGTGATTTGAAGCTGCGTGTAAGGTGGCTGAACGCCGCTCGGAGGGGACGTGGGCTTGGAACGATTGGGATGTGTACTCGCGCTTGCAGGCTGGCTCTTGCTGTGCGCGCCCAGCGGGCAAGCGACCGCCCAGGCCGACACCGTGGCGTTCGAGACCGTGCGGGCCAGCCCCAAGGGGACGATCGGATTGGGCCTGGTCGGTGCAGAGCTCGGGTTGATCATTCCTTCGGCCTCAGGTCTCAACAAGGTCTGGTCCCTCACCGTCTTTCCCATCGTCGGCGCGACCGGCGGCGCGCTCGCTGGGTATTTCGCCCTGGACAAGCCTGGCCGTGAAAAAGGATCGGTAGCCACGCTGGTCGTCGGACTCGCAGGCGTGCTTCCTGCCATCCTCGTCACCGTCAAAGGTGTACGCGAAGAGCGCCGAGAGCGCTGGGAACCCAACCAGTCGATTCGCCTGAGCGAGGAAGAGCGGCGCGCCATCGAGCTGGCAGAGGCTGGCCCGGGCTTGCTTCGGAGATCGCGCTCCGGGCTTCGGGTGGCCATGCCCGCCGTCTCCGTGTCGACCAAGGCCCCGCTAGACCCCGAAGCGGCGCGCATGGGTGTTTTGCGCGACCGGACCGAGGTCCGACTTTCCCTGGCATCCGGGGTGTTCTAGCGTGTGTCCATGATCACCTCGACGGTTCGCCGAACCGTTCGTGAACGGCAGCTCTTGTCGTCGGGCGACCACGTCTTGGTCGCTTGCTCGGGCGGGCCTGATTCCACGGCTCTGCTGCACGCGCTCCATCTCTTGCGACGAGAGCTCGGAATCACCCTGTGTGCCGCGTCGATCGATCACGGTTTGCGTCCCGAATCCGCCTCTGAGGTGGAGCAGGTGCGCGCCTTCGCCGGATCGCTGGGAGTGCCTTTTTCTTCGGCTCGCGTGACGCTCCCCGCCGAAGGCGCTTCCCTTCAGGCCAAGGCTCGAAAGCTCCGGTACGGCGCGCTGCACGAGCTCGCGAGGTCGCAGTCGGCCTCGCGCATCGCCGTCGGGCATACCCAGGACGATCAGGCCGAGACTGTCCTCTCGCGGATCTTGCGAGGGACCGGAATCCGGGGGTTGGGTGGGATCGAGGCCCGCCGCGCCGACGGCGTGGTCCGGCCGCTTTTCGACTGCCGCCGTGCAGACGTCCACGCCTATGTCACGACCCGCGAGCTTCCTTTCGTCGAGGACCCCTCCAATCATCAGCAAAGCTTCGAACGTGTGCGAATCCGGCAGGAGCTCCTCCCGCGGCTCGGGGCCGAAGACCCCAAGGTGGTCGAGCACCTGTGCGCGCTCAGCGACGAAGCTTCCGAGCTCAACGCGTACCTGGACAGCTTAACCCCCGATCTTCCGCCCGTGGGCGATCGCTTTGCGTTGCTTTCGGAGGTGGTGAGCCTGCCCATCCCGCTTCGAATTCGCTGGCTTCGGAGCTGGATCGCGCGCGAAACCGGATTAACCCTGAGCCGCAGCCACCTGAACGACCTCGGTCGACTTGTTACAGGCCCGGGTGAGCTCCTGCTAGGATCTGGGTGGTCGGTCCGCCGGGAGACGGGTGGGCTTTCGTTGGAATATCGTGAGCATCGCAGAACGCGCAGCAAATCCCAGTGAGCCCCACGAGGGCGATGGTTGCCAAGCGGGCTCTGCGGCCTCACAAAGAGGGGACGGATGTGGTCTCGAGCTGAGTCTCGACACCGGCATCCGCCCGAGCCTTAACGAATGAAACAAAGCCAAAAAACACTGCTCTTCTGGGTCCTCGTGATCCTGATGTGCATCGTCATTTTTAACTTCGTCGCCCGTGAGGAACAGCCTCGCAGCGTTCCCTTTAGCGAATTCGTCACCGACGTCGCGCAAGGAAAGGTCAAGAAGGTCAAGATCAGGCCTCAAGAGAACAGCGGAGAGTACACGTACTGGCTCAAGTCCGCCGACGATTCGGTGCCGGAAGGTCCGCGAGCCAACCGCAACGAAAAAGTCACCGTCGGGATCATGGGCGAGCAAATCAATCAGCAGCTTCTCGATCACGACGTGAGCGTGGAATATCTGCCCGAAGACCAAAACGGGCTCTGGACCAGCATCTTGGTCACTTGGCTGCCCATGATCTTCCTGGTCGGCATTCTTCTCTTCTTCATGCGCCAGCTGCAGGCGTCCGGCGGCAAGGCGATGAGCTTTGGCAAGTCCCGTGCCCGGCTCCTCAACGAGTCGCAGAACAAAGTCACGTTCAAGGACGTCGCAGGCATCGACGAGGCAAAGGATGATTGCGAGGAAATCATCGCCTTTCTGAAGGACCCCAAGAAGTTCCAGCGCCTCGGCGGGCGCATTCCCAAGGGCGTGCTCCTGATGGGAGCGCCGGGCACCGGCAAGACGCTTTTGGCGAGGGCCATCGCAGGTGAGGCCGGGGTGCCGTTCTTCAGCATTTCGGGCTCGGATTTCGTCGAGATGTTCGTCGGGGTGGGCGCCTCGCGCGTCCGTGACCTGTTCGAGCAGGGCAAAAAGCACGCTCCGTGCATCATCTTCATCGACGAGATCGATGCGGTGGGCCGGCATCGTGGCTCGGGCCTCGGCGGCGGCCACGATGAGCGAGAGCAGACGCTGAACCAATTGCTCGTGGAGATGGACGGTTTCGAGTCGAGCGAGGGTGTCATCATCATCGCGGCAACCAATCGTCCGGACGTGCTCGATCCCGCCATTCTTCGACCGGGCCGATTCGACCGCCGAATCATCGTCCCCCGGCCAGACTTGAACGGCCGCCAGGGGATCCTCGCCGTGCATACCCGCCGCGTTCCGCTGGGCGACGACGTACAACTCGACATCATCGCCCGCGGCACCCCCGGCTTCTCCGGCGCGGACCTCGAAAATCTCGTCAACGAGGCGGCTTTGCTGGCGGCCCGCCAAGACAAGGATCTGGTGTCGATGGCCGACTTCGAGATGGCCAAAGACAAGGTCATGATGGGCTCGGAGCGCCGCTCGATGGTGATCAGCGAGCACGAGCGCAAGACAACCGCCTATCACGAGGCGGGCCACACCTTGGTGGCTTGGATGCTCCCGCATCACGACCCGATTCACAAGGTGACCATCATTCCCCGAGGGCCGGCGCTCGGGCTCACCATGGCGCTGCCCGAAGAGGACCGACAGAGCTACAGCTCCGACTGGGTTCTGGACCGCATCGCGATGGCGCTTGGCGGCCGCCTGGCCGAGGAGCTGGTTTTCGGCCAGCTGACCACCGGCGCCGCCGACGATTTCAAAAAGGCGACGCAGCTCGCCCGTTCGATGGTCACCGAGTGGGGCATGAGCACCCGGCTGGGGCCGCTTTCCTACGTGGAAAAGGAAGAGACCGGGTTTTTGGGCCAGACCTACCACAAGGACTACTCCGAGCAGACGGCGAAGGAAATCGACGACGAGGTTCGGAGCATCATCAATGCCCAATACGACAGGGCCAAAGAGGTCATCGAGGCGCATCGCGAGAAGCTCGACGCCATCGCCGAAGCGCTACTCGAGCGGGAGACCCTCGGCCGAGAGGAGATCGAGGCGATCATGGCCGGGCGCGAGCTGCCCCCACCCGTGATCGTCAGTGTCCCCACCTACGCGGAAAAGCGCCGCGAAAACGAAGAGAAGCGCAAGGGCACGATATTCCAACCCCGACCGCGTGAGGTTCCGAGCGCCGGCTAGTGGAGGAGCCCGTGGCTGAGCTCTGGGGCGTCGTCAACGTCACGCCGGACTCCTTCAGCGATGGCGGAAAGTACCTCAGGGCCGAGGCGGCGATCGAGCACGGTCGAGCACTGCTGCGGGAAGGAGCGGACGTGCTCGACGTGGGCGGAGAGTCGAGCCGACCGGCCGGCCGGACTTACGGTCCGGGCTTCACCTCCGTTCCCGTCGAGGAGGAGATCAGGCGCATCGTCCCCGTCATCGAGGTGTTGGCAGGCGAGCTGGGGGCGCGGGTCTCGGTCGACACGGTCAAGCCCGAGGTCGCATCGTCGGCTTTCGCCGCGGGTGCTCAGATCATCAACGACGTGCAGTGCGGCCGAGATCCGCGATTGGCCGAGGCGGCCGCTCGTGCCGGCGCCGAGTATGTGCTCATGCACAATCGAGGCAGGGGGGAGGTGGAGGCTCCCAACACCCGATACCACGACGTGGTACAAGACGTTCTCGACGAGCTTTTGACCGCAGCGGAGGGGGTGGAAAGGGTGGGGGTGCCCCGCACCGCAATCTGGCTCGACCCCGGCCTCGGATTTGCGAAGACCGCTCGGCACTCAGCCAAGTTGCTAAGTTCTCTTGGGGCTTTCACGAACTCGGGATACCGTGTACTAGTGGGCCCGTCGCGTAAATCGTTTCTCGCTGAGCTGGCGCCCGATGCGGACGGGGCCTTGCCTTCCGCCGATCATCGGGTCGGTGGCACCGCGGCCGCGGTTGCCATATGTGTAGCGGCGGGGGTCGATGCCGTTCGGGTGCACGACGTGTACGTCATGAGACAAGCGCTCCGCGTTGCTGAAATACTGAGTCCATTCGTTGGTGCTCGGCCATGATCGACTTGCTCACCAACGTGCTGACCGAGTTGAGCGATGGGTTTCTCGCTTTCTTTCAGCGCAATCCGTGGGACGTGTTGCACGACTCGCTCGACATCGGCCTGGTGGCCGTCCTCATCTACTGGGCTCTGGTCATCCTCCGAGGAACCCGGGCCATGCAAGTGGCGATTGGCCTGTGCTTGGTGTTTGTGGGTTACCTGTTGGCCCGCCGCATGGGCTTGGTGACCGTCACCACGATTCTCGACTCCGTGCTCGCCTACCTGGCCGTGATCGTGGTCATCATCTTTCAGTCCGACATACGGCGTGCTTTGGCTCGAATGGGAAGGCGACCGCTTCTTCGAGGGCAACGCACCGCCAAAGAAACACAAACGATCGAAGAGGTGATCAAGGCCGCTGGAACCCTCGCTCAAAAGCGTATCGGCGCCTTGATCGCGTTCGAGCGGAGCGCTGCGCTCGACGAGTTCATCGAGAGGGGCACCGAGATCGACGCCTCCGTGAGCAAAGAGCTGCTGCACAGTATCTTCGTGCCGAGCTTCGAAAATCCGATGCACGATGGTGCGGTCGTGATTCGGGAGGGACGGATCTGGCAGGCCGGCGTATTTCTTCCGATGGCCGGTTCCGCCGGCGGCGATCCGTCGCTCGGAGCGCGCCATCGCGCAGGCCTGGGGATCACCGAGGAAACCGACGCCGTGGTCGTCGTCGTCAGCGAGGAGCGCGGCGCGATTTCTCTGTGCTTCGACGGCAATATCGTGCGGAATCTCGACATGGCGTCGTTGCGTGATGCCCTCTACGGCCTGTTTTACGCCCCCAAGCCGAGCCGGAAGAAGACTCCGGAACGAAGAAGCACGAAGGTGCCTCCAGAGCCCAGCCGTTCGCAGGCGTCGGAGTCCGTGATGGCCGTCAAAAAGGCCGAGGAGACCTAGTGACCTTCGTCGACGTGCTCAACTCGCTTCGTCTCTTTTTTACGTCGAATTTGGGGCTCAAGGCGAGCGCCATCGGTCTGGCCATCCTCATGTTCTCGTTGGTGCACGGCGCCGAGGACATGGAGCGCAGTGTCTACGTGGGCGTGGTCGTTCAGCCTCCGCCCGACGCCGACGACATGATCCTGGTGACGGAAATACCCGACAGAATTCGCGTGCGCCTCCGAGGGAGCCGGGCCCGCTTGAACGCGATTCGGCAGGAGAACTTGCCGCCGGTCGATGTGGTGCTCAAGAGCACCGACGAACCGCGCTACTACTTCGAAAAAGAGATGTTCGATCTTCCAACGGGCGTGACGGTCGTGGGCGTCGTGCCGCCCTCCCTGGCCTTCAAGTGGGTGCCCAGAGCGACGCGCCGGCTTCCGGTCGAGGTCTCCCTTGGTGGCAACCTGCCCAAAGGGCTCGAATGGGCGTCGCCTCCCGAAGTCTTTCCCGATACCGTCGAGGTGGAAGGTCCCCGCGATGTCGTCAACTCGATGCGAAGCGTTCGGGCGATGGAGATCGACGTGTCCGATCTCAGCGAGGGCGTCGTGCAGCGCGAGCTTCCATTGGTCGGCTCCCCTGCCAACACGACGTTCGTCACGCCCACCGTGCTCGTGACGCTGCGCGTGCAAGCCAAGATCGGCGAACGCGTCATTCCCTCTTTGCGTGTCAACGCAGAAGGGAAGGTGCCGCGTGCAATTCGGCCTCGAGTGGTCTCGTTGCGGGTTCGCGGTCCCGAGACGGCCGTCGACGCGCTCAAGCCGGAGTCGGTCTGGGCCACGGTCGACCTGACTGACACGACTGAGCACAGGGGCTCGGTGACGGTTCCCGTGCAGATTCGAGGCTTGCCCGACAAGGTCGACGTGCTGGACATCGATCCTCCAGCCGTGACCGTTCTGTTGCCCGCCGATGCCTCGCACGCGCAGTGAGCCTCAGAGTGCCGCTCGAAGCTCCTTTTGCGCGGCGCTCGCGATGTCGTCGGCCATGGTGCGAATCTTTTCCATGTGAGGGCCCTCGATCATCACTCGTAGCTTCGGCTCCGTTCCGCTCCATCGCACGAGCACGCGTCCCCGTTTGCCCAGTGTTTTTTCCGCAGCCGCGATCGCGCGGCGCGTTCGGGGCAGATCTTCTAGCGGCCGACGGTCGGGCAGCGACACGTTCACCAAGACTTGGGGCACCCGTTCCATGACTTCCGCCGCCAGCTCGGAAAGAGGCCGGCCTTCGCGACACAAGATGGCCAACACTTGCATCGCCGCGATCAGCCCATCTCCAGTGGTGGCGTGATCGAGGAAGATGAGATGCCCCGATTGCTCGCCTCCGAAATTCAAACCGCGACTTCGCATCGTTTCGACGACGTACCGATCCCCCACATTGCAACGCAGAAGCTTGCCGTTGTCGTTTTCGATGGCCCTTTCGAGCCCCAGGTTGCTCATCACCGTGGCAACCAGCGTCCGGTGACGCAGTCGCTTGGCGCGGAGCATGCGTGTCGCGCACAGCGCCATGATCACGTCACCGTCTACCTGCTGGCCTTTTTCGTCGATCATGATGATTCGATCGGCATCTCCGTCGAGGGCGATGCCCAGGTCGGCATTTCGCCTACGAACCTCTCGAGCGCAGGCCTCTGGATGCAACGCCCCGACCTTGTGATTGATGTTCTTCCCGTTCGGCCGGACTCCAATGGAATGAGTCACGGCGCCCAACTCGGAAAACACCAGAGGCGCAGTTCGGTAGGCCGCGCCGTGGGCTGCATCGACCACGATCTTGACTCCCTCCAAGGTCAGCTCGTTCGGAAACGATGCTTTGACGAAGGCCACGTAGCGGCCCGGTGCATCATCCTGTCGCTCGGCGCGGCCGACTCTCGTTCCGGTGGGTCGCCCGCTATCGAGCTCCGAGCCGAAAATGAGCCCTTCGATTTCGGCTTCCATCTCGTCGGGAAGCTTGAAGCCGTCAGGCCCGAAGATCTTGATGCCGTTGTCTTGGTAGGGGTTGTGCGAGGCACTGATGACCACGCCAGCGTCCGCCCGCATGCTCGTGGTGAGGTGCGCGATGGCAGGCGTCGGAAGCGGACCGGAGAGCAGCACCTCGCCGCCGAGGGCGCAGATGCCCGAGGCGACCGCCGTTTCGAACAAGTACCCCGAAAGCCGTGTGTCTTTGCCTACCACGATCCGCGGCACGTGCTTGATGCGTTGACGGGCTTGGAAGGTGAGCGCCGCGCCGATGCGAAAGGCGACTTCAGGCGTCATCTCCCCATGATTGGCGAGGCCCCGGATGCCGTCCGTTCCAAATAATTTACGTGTCATGCCAGACTAGGGCTCCCAGGTAACGTCGATACTCCAGTTGGAAGGCGGAGCAAACGTTGCCGTCGTCACGAAGTTTAGCGGCCAGAGCGCCTCGATCAAAAAGCCGGGACGCTGGGCCTGCGCGGTCGTATTGGGTCCACCTTCGTTTCGCCGGGCTACGAACTGGCCTTCGATGTACAAGCCCCGGATGGGAATGTCCTCCGGAAGGACGCTGTCCACGTTGAATCCCACCTGAACGGCCGTATCCGATTCGTAATCGCCATACCGGGCCGTCCCTTGTTGGATTCCGATGGTGGGTGCGAGCCCT
>JASFKY010000035.1:0-19905 GCA_050118395.1 Myxococcales bacterium
GTGGTCCGGCTGCATCAGGGCGACTACGATCGAGTCACCGTCTACGACGACGACCCCGTGTCCATGGCCAAGCGCTTCGAGGAACAGGGGGCCGCTCGGCTTCACGTCGTCGACCTCGAAGGCGCGCGCCGCGGTAACCCCGCCCACGTCGCGGTGATTCGAGACATTCTCCGAGAGACCCGGCTCGAGGTTCAGGTCGGAGGAGGCGTTCGCGACGAGCGGATCGCGCTTCGATGGCTCGAAGCCGGTGCCGCACGCGTCGTGTTGGGGACCGTGGTGGTGAAGGCGCCTTCCGTCGTTCGTGCCCTGTGCGTCGCCCATCCGGGCGCCGTCGTGGCGGCCCTGGATGCGCGCGACGGAAAGATCGCAGTCGAAGGCTGGCGGGAGCAAAGCGGCCGAGACGTCTCCGAGGTGGCCGAGGAAGTGGACCAATGGGGCGTTGCCGCCATTCTATTCACCAACATCCACCGAGACGGAACCCGACGAGGGCCCGACGTCCGAGGAACGGCCGCTTTGCAGTCACGAGTTGGCGCGACTGTGATCGCCTCCGGAGGAATCGGCACGCTCGATGACCTTCGTGCGCTCGCTGCGGCGGGAGTTCGTTCTGCCGTTTGTGGCCGTGCGCTCTACTCGGGAGCCTTCACGTTGTCGGAGGCATTCGCGGCGCTACAGGAGACTTGATGCTCGCCAAGCGAATCATTCCGTGCCTCGACGTCAAAGAGGGTCGCGTCGTCAAAGGCATCAACTTCGTCGCGCTGCGCGACGCGGGCGACCCAGTCGAGTCCGCGCAGCGCTACAGTGACGGAGGCGCCGACGAGATCACCTTCTTGGACATCACCGCATCCCACGAGAACCGCAGGACCCTGTTCGACCTGGTCGATCGCACCGCCTCGACCATCGCCGTTCCGCTGACCGTCGGCGGTGGGGTGCGTGAGCGCCGGGATGTCAGCGAGCTTCTACATGCCGGCGCAGACAAGGTGTCCATCAACAGTGCGGCGGTCGCCAACCCCACCTTCGTGAGAGAGATGGCGGAGGCCTACGGTTCCCAGGCCATCGTCGTGGCCATCGATGCGAAGCGGGCAGCCGGTCCCGAAGCTCGATGGACGGTCTATACCCATGGCGGTAGACGGGACACCGGCCTCGATGCGCTGGCATGGGCCGAAAAGATGGCCGAGCTCGGCGCCGGCGAGATCCTGCTGACCAGCATGGACCGGGACGGAACGCGGGACGGCTATGATCTCGTGTTGACGCGCGCAGTTGTGGACGCCATCCCGATTCCGGTTGTAGCTTCCGGGGGGGTGGGCACTCTCGAGCACGTGTACGAGGGGCTCACGACCGGAGGAGCCGATGCAGCACTTGCCGCTTCAATCTTTCACGATGGCCACTACACTGTGGCCGAGGTCAAAGAGTACCTGCTCGTACGGGGGGTTTGCGTGCGCCCGCCCGAGCCGGACTGAGGGGGATCGATGAGCGCGGATATCGGCGTGGGGGAACTGCTAGAGGAGCTGGAGGAGCGTGGCGCGCGCCTACCTTTCGAAATCGGCGCTTTCGTCGCTCTGGAGGCATGCGAGGGCCTCCTGCACCACGCGGTGAAGATCGAGCCAAACCACGTGCGGGTGACGCTCGACGGTTCGGTGGTCGTCACCGACTCGGCAGAACGAACGGTGCCCGACGAAGCCGCCCGCTCGCTCGTGTCGGTGCTGGCGCGTTTGCTGGTGGCAGCCGGGCCCGGCATCCCTCCCGATCTGCTGCAGCTGGTCAAGGAAGGCACGACCGGGCAGCGGTTGCGGGGCTTGCGGGAGCTGCACGATGCCATCGAAGCATCGCTGATTCCGATCAACCGCGGTGCGTCGCGGCGCGTGCTCGCTCGGCTGGTGCGGGACAGCGACCGCCCGCCGGCCGCCAAAGAACCCGAGCTCGACCCGCTCGAGCTCGATGCCGAGCTCGACGAGCTGCTTCGCGATCCGGAGGTGCGCACACCAGCCCCGGCACCGGCCGAGCCGCCCGAGGCTGATCTCGACGACGAGCCCATCACCGAGCGCATTCGGTTTCCGCGACCTCCTCAGGCCGAGGTCGAGCCCCCGCCGCCTGCTGAAACGGCTGCCCCTCGGCCCGCTCGAATCGCGCAGTCGGCGGAAGTGACGGCGGCGCCTCAGCCGGCCGCAGCATCGTTGGCGCTGGCCGAGCAAGAGCCGGTCGTCGATTCCGAGCCCATCACCCAAACCATCCGAAAATGGACGACCGCTCCTGAGGCTCCCCAGCCCGAGCCGGAGCCCAATCCCGAAGACGCTCCGGTTTCGGTGTCGAGGTCCATTCCCGTCACCGAGGCCGAGCTTGAGACGCCGACCGAAGCGGTGTTTGGCACGGGCTCGGTGACCGCATCTCCCGAAGACACCGGTGGCTCCCCTCGGACCTCGGCTCCGGCAACCGACTCGGCGCCGGATAGGCCGTCTCGAGCCCTGGCTCCGCTGCCCAAGCGGCGGGGTAGCTGGGGGATATGGCTATTCGCCGCGGGGCTCGGCCTCGTGATCTATGCCGGCCTTGCCGCCGGCGCGTTCGACCCATGGCTACGACCCGAGGGGGTCGCTCCCAGCCCCGGTCCGTCCGGCGTCATCGACGTGCGTGTATCGCCAAGCAACGCCCAAATCTTCGTCTTCGTTGGTCGCGGACCGGCCATTGCCGAGGACATGTCGGTGGGGTCGGCTCACGAGTTCCTGGTTTTCGACAAGGGCCTGCAGCCCGCGAGGGCCTTCGTCCCGAAAGACGCCACCTGGACCCGCACGGAAAACGGCCCGCTTTACGAGCTCGCCATTCAAGCCGAGCCCGCAGACAGTCCTTCTTCTGCGCTCGACTTGGGCACGGCTCGAGTCGTGCCCACCGACGCCACGAGCGGCCCCGGAAAGATTCGCATCGTGACCAATCCGCCCGGAGCCAAGGTGTACCGCTTCGTGGGGCGTGGGCCGACGGTACGCATTCGCGTTCCATCGATTCACGAGGGCCAGGAGGTTCTGGTCTACGATTCGGGCTACGAGACCCGACGTGCCGTGATCGGACCGAGTGACTGGCAGCCGGTGGAGGGTCGGGAGGGCTACCGCGCAAGCTTGGAAGTGGAGCTTCCCGTGCGTTCCGGGTCAACCACCCTGCAGTCGGTCGAGGAGTGATTCGACCTCCGACCGAATCGCTTTGAGCCTTTGCTCGGAGTCCGCTTCGAAACGCAGGACCAGTATGGGCTGCGTATTGGAGGCTCGCACCAAACCCCAGCCTCCTTCGAACTGAATGCGGGCTCCGTCGATGTCGACTAGCTCGTGGGTAGGCCGGTAGTGTTCGAGCACCCGAGCCACCAACTCGAATTTCGCGGCGTCGGTGCAGTGAACGCGAATCTCGGGAGTCGCGAACGTTTCAGGCACGTCGCTCAACATCTCGTGAAGCGGCAAGTCACTACGCGAGACGATTTCTAGGATGCGAAGGGTTGCATAGATCGCATCGTCGAAACCGTAGTACCGGTCGGCAAAGAAGATGTGACCGCTCATCTCTCCGGCGAGCAATGCCTTTTCCTCTTTCATCTTGGTCTTGATGAGAGAATGTCCCGTCTTCCACAAGAGACCGCGGCCGCCATGGGCGTCGATGTCGTCGTACATGGTTTGCGAGCACTTCACCTCGCCGATGATGGTGGCCCCGGGATGCTCGGCCAGAAGCGCCCTGGAGAGAACGACCATCAGTTTGTCGCCCCAGATCACATCGCCTCGCGAGTCGATGACACCCACACGGTCCGCATCGCCGTCGTAGGCGAAGCCGAGCTCGAGCTCGTCACTGAGGACCCGCTCTTTGAGCATCTGCAGGGTTTCGAGATCGGTCGGGTCGGCGTGGTGGACCGGGAAGCGGCCGTCCATTTCGCAAAGCAGAGGGATTGGATCGAGGCCAATCGCTCGCATGGTTTGGATCGCGAGCGGGCCGCCTGCGCCGTTGCCGGCATCGACGGCAAAGCGAAGGTTGCGTCGGCCGAGACGGATGTCGTTTTGAGCATGACGCACGTACGCCGAGGTGGGATCGGCGCTTTCGATCGTGCCGGTCGCGCCTTCACGAAAGCTTCGCTCTTCGATGGTCGCGCGAAGCTCTTCGATGTCGGCGCCGTACAAAGAGCCCTTGCCGACCATCATCTTGAAGCCGTTTTCATCCGGAGGGTTGTGACTTCCCGTGATTTGAATGCCGCCATCGAGATCGAAATGATGCACCGCAAAGTACAAAAGAGGCGTGGGTCCGACGCCGATGTCCACGATGTCCATACCCGTCGCCAACAGTCCCGCGCAAAGAGCGCGATGCAGTCGCGGCGAGCTCAGGCGGCAGTCGCGGCCCACTGCGATTCTTCGGAGACCTCGTTCAGAGTAGAAGGTCCCGAGGCTCAGGCCCAAGTCGCGGACGAAGTCATCGCTGAAATCCCGATCGGCGTCCCCACGGATGTCGTATTGACGGAAGGTGTCTGGATTCACCGGGTTACCTTCTCGGATCGTCCCGTTCGCGCAACTGCTCGACGACTTCGCGTACGTCTTGGGCGCGGTCTCGCGGGATGACCAGCAATGCGTCGCCCGAGTCCACCACCACCAGATCGCTCACGCCCACGAGGGCGACGAGCTTGCCCTCGGGTGCGCGCACGTAGTTGCCGCTCGCGTTCACCCCGATGCCCTCTTCGGGAAGGACGTTTTCATGAGCGTCTCGAGGCGCCAGCTCCCAGGCCGAGGTCCAGCTGCCGAGGTCGGACCATTGAAACGACCCGGGAACCACGCTGACCGAGCTGACCTTTTCCATGATGCCGTGATCGATGCTCACCGCCGGCAGCTGGGCGTAGGTAGCCCGCACCACCGCCGCCTCGTCATCTCGTTCGGCGGCCTCGTCGTAGCGGCGAAGCTGTTCCCCGAGGCCGGGCAGGTGTTGATCGATCGCTTCGAGGATCCGGGACGCCAGAAAGAAAAACATTCCGCTATTCCACAGGAAGCTTCGGCTCGCGACGAACTGCTCGGCGCGCTGACGGTTGGGCTTTTCCACGAAGCGGCGCGCTCGAAAGACGCCCGGGTCCAGCTCGGAGCCGACCTCGATGTATCCGTAACCGGTTTCGGCTCGGCTCGGTCGAATTCCAATGGTGACGTAATCGCCATGTGTGGCCGCTTCCAAACCACGTCGCAGGGCATCCACGTACGCTTCGGTTTCGCCGATGTAATGGTCGGCGGGCAGGACGGCCATGATCGCGCCCGGGTCCACGCGCCTGAGATGTGCAGCCGCCCAGCCGATGCAGGGTGCCGTGTTGCGCCCGACCGGTTCGGCCAGAATCTGATGCGGTTGAAGCTCTGGCAGCTGCGCTTCGACTTGCTGGCGGTGCTCTTCGGAGGTGACCACCAACGTGCGCCCCGGAGGAAGTAGCTTCCAGACCCGCTCTGCCGTGGCACGCAAGAGCGAGAGGCCACCGGGCCCGAGGGTGAGGAATTGCTTCGGCTGGGATCGTCGGGAAAGCGGCCAAAAGCGCGTGCCTTGGCCCCCTGCCATGATGACCGCGTATGCGTTTTCAGAATTCTTCATGAGATTGCCGCCGCATCAGCGCGTGACCAGAAATAGCCCGAGAGGGATCAGATAAAATGCAAAGACCCACATTCGCCCGACGAGGACTATCTGGCGTAGAATAACAAGCGCAACGTACCCCGTCACGAGGGCCACCGCACCGCCCACCCAGGCAGCTGGGTTCAGTGATCCGAGGCCTTCGGCTCCGCCCGCTTCGACCAGTGCGGCACCCGCGATGGCGGGCAGGGACGCCAGAAACGAAAACCGGAATGCGGCATCGCCCCGTGCACCGAGCAACATGGCCACGGCAATGGTGGCGCCGCTGCGGCTGATGCCCGGCAGAACCGCCAGCCCCTGTGCCAATCCGATCACGATGGCGTGCGGCCAGGAGATCTCGAAGGCCGACCCGCGCGCGACTCCACTTGCCAGCAACAAAGCCGCCGAAATCAAGAGCCCGTAGCCGACCAAGCCGAGATCCTCGGTGAACGCTTCCGCGGTGCTTCGCAGCGCCAGCCCGAGGATCCCCGTGACGACCGTGGCAAGCGCGATTCCCACCAGGGTCCGGCCCTCGGGAGTGGCGCGGAAGCGCATGGGGTCCCGCAGGCCGGCCCCCGCCTCTTTGACCAAGGCCAAGACGTCTTCATGCAAGAGCAAGACCGTGGCCAGCAGCGTACCCAGGTGGAGGCAAATGATGAAGGCGAGCGAGCCCTCGCGCAGCCCGAGATAGTGGGTGCCGATGGCAACGTGTCCGCTGCTAGACACCGGAAGAAACTCGGTGAGTCCCTGCAGCGCTCCCAGCGCGGCTGCCGTCAGCGCATTGACGTCGTGCGACAAGTTGAAAGGCCATAGCGGTTGTTCGGCGTGACCGCAAGGGGCTCGAGGGCTCGGGCTCCAGTGCACGACACCATGGCTGTTTGGGCGAGGTTCGACTAGGATGCGGCCGGCCCATGCGAGAGACTTGGAACGCGGCGCGGGTCGGCTTGATGTTGGTCGTCGGGCTGATCGTCACCTATGCCGTCTATCGCTACGTGGACGAGCGCGCCTCGGGCGAGGCCGGATACGGCGTGTATGCCTATTTCGACGACGTGCAGGGGCTCATCACCAAATCGAGGGTCCTGGTCGCGGGGATTCCCGTTGGCTACATCTCCTCGATTCGTTTGGAAGGCGCGCAAGCGCGCGTCGACATGCGCATCGAGGAAGACATCGAGCTCTACGAAGATGCGCGTGTGAGCATGCGAAGCCTGTCGCTCTTGGGAGAGCGGGTCCTGTTGATCCATCCGGGCACGCCAGGCCTGCCCGTCATCCCGGACGGCGGCGAAATCAAGGTCACCGATGCCGGCGTCAAAACGGACGACATTCTGGTGACCGTGAACGACATCGCGAAAAGTGTGAAAAAGATCACGGCGCAAATGGAGCGGGCCTTCGGCACCGAAGAAGCCGGCGACCGGATGCAAAGCGCACTGCGAAACCTCAGCGATGCACTGGAGAACATCAGGGAAGTCACCGACGAAGCCGGGCCCCGAATCGTGCGGATCATGGAAAACGTCGAGTTGGCGACCGATGACCTGAGCGAGATCATCCATCGGCGGCGGGACGAGATTGATCGCGGCATCGGGGAGGTGGACGATACCATTGCATCGATCCACCGGGCTGCCGATCAGCTCAACGCCGTGCTGGAGGACGTCAAAGAGGTGTCCGGGCGCACCGCTCGCGGCGAAGGCACAATCGGACGCCTGACCCAAGACGAAACGCTCATCGACGAAGTCGAGGGGGTCGCGCAAGGCTTGAACAGCTTCGTCGGCGGCTTGGCCCGACTCCGCACCATCGTCGAGCTTCGCAGCGAGTACTACGCGCTTGCAAACGCGTTCAAAACGTACTTTTCGATCTATTTGAAGCCGCGCGAGGGCCGTTATTTTCTCGTTCAGTTCATCGACGATCCGCGCGGCCGCATCAGCTCGTCGGAAAGCATCATCCGACTCAGTCCGCCACCGGTTTTTTATCCCAACGAGTACAAAGAAACCGTGATCACGCGTACCAATCGTCTCGTATTTTCCGCGGAATTCGCCAAAAGCATCTCCTTTGCCACGTTTCGCTTCGGCATCATCGAGTCTTCTGGCGGCTTGGGCCTCGACTTGAAGTTCTTCAAAGAGCGACTCGAAATCAACACGGATGTCTTCGAGTTCGGTCGTCTCATCAACCCGCGAGTCCGTATCCGCGCCGGATTCGAGTTGCTTCGGCGCTTCTGGCTGGTTGCAGGCACGGACTTCCTGCTCAACCCGAATCGTGACTTCTTCGTGGGTCTACAGTTGCGTTTCGACGACCAAGACCTGAAGCCCCTCATTCCACTCGGAGCCGTCGCGATTCCATGAAAGACCTCATGCGAGGCGCAGGCGCAGTGGCGAAATCGCCGATGGGATTCGCCCGGGGGGTCGGATTCGTCCTTCGAGGAATGCGGTTCGTCTACCTTCAGCATCCGGGGCTCGCGCGCTACTGGTTGTTTCCGGTCGTGATTACGGCCGTTGCGCTCTTCGGTGTGTTGTACGGCGTTGGCAGCTCTTATGATTCACTCGCGCATGCGGTCTGGTCGCTGTTTCCCGAAAGTTGGAGCGAGGCGACGGGCTGGCTTGGTGGGCTGCTCACTGCGTTGCGGTGGCTGGTGGGCTCGATCGCGGTGGTCTTGGCCATCTTACTCGGTCTCGTCTCCGTGGTGGTGCTTTCGAGCGTCGTGGCCGCCCCATTCAACGATGCCTTGAGCGAGGCGGTCGAACGCATCGTGACCGGCCAAGCGCCTCTTCCTTTCTCGCTCAAGCGAATGTTGATCGACGTCGGGCGCGCCGTCCGAATCGAGATCCTCAAAGTGTCGATCTATCTAGCGGTGGTGGGACCGACGTTCATCGCATCGTTTTTCGTTCCGTGGCTCGGGCCGGTCATGTCGCTGCTCGGGTTTGCGCTCACTGCAATCTACCTGGGCGTCGACTACATCGACTGGCCTGCCGCTCGCCGAGACTGGTCGGTCGCGGATCGGGTCCGATTCGCCCGCCGGCAACTGCCCGCCATCGCCGGTTTCGGGACCGGGGTGTGGGCGTTGCTCTTCGTTCCTGTGGTGAATCTCTTGTTCATGCCGGCCGCCGTGGCTGGCGGCACCGTCTTGTTTTTGAGTCTCGCCCCCTCCCAGCCTTCCAAGGCCCCGCTTGCCAAGGGTTAATTTCCGGTTTTTGTAGGAGGTCTTTGCGGGATGCTAACTTGGAACGATGAGGGGAATGCGTATGGGACGGTCATCGCACGGAACGTTTCTGTTGACGCTCGCGCTGGGACTCGGCGCTGGAGCGTTCGCGGGGACCGGGAATGCCAGTCAAAGGTCACCGAGCGCCCTCGAGCAATCGATGGGCGAGATTCAATGGGGTTGGAGCCCGAAGCAGGTCTACCGGCAACTCAAGAGTAACATCGAGGCTGCGTACCAAGAGCCACTGTCCAAGACGACCGACGCCATCGAGGAGGATCGGCTCCGTCACAAGATGGCCGAGGAGATCCGCGAAATTCGCGATTCCTATTTCGAATTCGACGGGACGGCGAGCGCATACGATTCGGGATACCTGAGCGGAGAGTTCACGCATCGCAACGGAGAGTCCCTGCTGCGCGTGCGTACCAAGAATACGCAGGATTATTTCTTCTTCATCAACGAGCGACTCTGGAAGCGTTACCGAGCCTTCGATGCGTCGGTATTCGAGGGAGCCACCTTCACGCAGTTCGGCGCAGCGCTTCAGCAGCGTTACGGTAAGGCCAGCAAGAAGACAGGACCGGTGCGCCCCGGCGGACAGCCTACGCAGTGGTACGAGTGGAGAGAGCCGCGGGTGCTCGCACGCGCGATCGACAATAACGAGTTCTATGGATTCTACTGTCTCGTCTTGGAGGACCCCAAGACCGTGGCGCAGCTCGACAAGCTCAGAAAGAACCGCACCAAACCCGTAGAGGCGGCCAGCGAGACCCTGGTCGACATGGTGGCCGAAGAGAGTGGTGGTGATCAAAACGCCGACATCGCCGATCGCATCACCGGGGAGATCCGCCGGCAGGACACGCCTGACGTCAGCAAGCCATGATCCGACGTAGGTGAGGGTGCGATTTACACCGCCACCGTCGACTCGGTAGGTTGGAGACTCCGGAAAGGGAGTCTGTTGCGTTACCGACTGCGCTTGCACCTACAGGAGATCGATCTGCGTGGCTCCGAGGTCGTCATCGGGCGTGGTCCGCAGTGCCAGATCACCATCGACGATCCGATGCTTTCGCGTCGGCACGCTCGAATCGATCTCTCGGGAGCTCGCCCGATACTCGAGGACCTGCGCAGTCGCAACGGCACGCAGCTCAACGGAAGACCCGTGCTGGGGCGCGCCACTCTGGCCGATGGCGATCGCATCCGCATCGGCGCTCAGGAGCTCGTGTTCCTGACCCCCGAGGCCCCGAAAGCGGACTTTCGAACCACGTCGGGCCTCACGCACTGCGTCGATTGCGCCGTTCCCTATCCGAGCAGCAGTCCGCGGTGCCCCCATTGCGGCGCCGTGCCGGACGGACCGGCTGCTCGGACTCTCCCGCGTGACTCAGTCGCTTCTGGTTGGACGTTCCATCTCTTGTCGCAGGTGGTCAGCCGCGCGATGGAGCAGGGGCGCCTGGCCGACGCGGAACGCATGATGTCGCGCGGCGTGGCCGAGCTCGACGAGCAACTACGGCGAGGCATCGAGCTCGAAAGGAGCCGCATCAGCGAGCTGGCGGAGTGCGCCACCCGCCTGGGGTGTGTTCTACATAGCGAGCAATGGCTAGAGGTTGGCGCCCGGCTTCACGGCCGTGCAGCCGAAGGCCCCTGAGCTAGTGCGCCGAGACCACCTGTTCCAGGCCCTCGATCCGGCGAACCAAAAACCGTTCCGACGCGCCATAGTCCGCTGTACGATTCTGGATCACGTGGAGGTACGCGCGCAGGTATTCCGACCGGCTGTATTTGTTCGTTCGAACGAGATCGTGCAGCGTTTCGATGGTCTCCGCTTCCATGAGTCGGCCGGTGGCCGTGTGAACTCGAAAGACCCAGTCGATCCACCGAGTGCTGCGCAAGCCCTCGGCGAGTTGAAGCGCATAGCGCGTCGCACCCGCAAATAGCAGGTCCGGATCGTCTTTTTCGGAGTCGCTGAGCTTGCGGTGAGCGAGGGCCCGCTCGAGCAGCGTGTCGAGGTGCGGCATCAGCATCCGCTCCGCCTCCTCGTAGCGGCCCATGGCAATCGCTTTGCTGGCGATTCCCGCGATGACGTCGAGCGCTCGTGCAGTGCGCGTGTCTTCGGCACCCCACGCATGGGAGGATGAATCCACGCCCCTGTCGGCAGCCGTCCCGGCCAAGGTTTCGCTGGCGCGATTGCTGAGCCGTCGCCCACACTCTCCGCATCGGCGTTTGGCCGCACCGTTGATGGCGCCGCAGGATTCACAGACGACGTAATCGGCCGTCTCTTTGACCGGATCCAGCAGCTTGGCAGCGTCGATCAGCACCAGCTCTTGAGAGCCGATGTACACGCGGTCCATGTGCGTGAGGCGTCTCGGACCGTCGATGCGAACGCCGTTGACGGCCACGCCGTTGCGGCTTCCTCGGTCTTCCACCACGACCGCATCGGGTCCGACGTGTAGCACCGCGTGCTTTCGCGAAACCAGCCCATCGGCGAGGGCGAGATTGCACGACGAGCTTCGACCAATGGAAAACTCCCCGAGAGGCATCTCGAGGTTGGTCGACTGATATCGCAGTCTAAAGCGCGGCACCCCACCCATTAGAGTAACAGCGACCTAGCTCTGCCGTCGAATGAAGTGCAGCCGCTGGGGGCGTTCGAGGAAACCCACGGGCCGACGAGGTCAGAAGCTGGCGATCTCGTTCAGCCCCGCAACCGAACCGAGGCCCTTTTCGAGGTTGCCCTGGGTCTCCAACGCGGAGTCCATGAGCCGTGACAGCTCGGCGAGGTTCTTGCGGTACTCACTGAAGGCATTCCGACGATCGCCCAGCACCCCGGTCGATTGCTCGGGATTGGTGAGAATCACGTAGTTGCTGGCATTTTGGCGCAAGTCCTGTCCCACGTAGATTTCTTTGTCGAAGGGCTTGCTGCCCCGCGTCATGCGGACTTTGAGCTTGTTCGACGCGGCGTCTCCGTCCGGCATGTCGACGTAGACCAGACCGCACCGAAAGCCGCCTTCGCCCAAGTTCGGCACACATCCAGTTGGGCTCGTGGTGAGCGCGGTCTCGTCTTTGGCCGCCTCGTCGAGCTCCTTGCGACGTGCCTCGGGCAAGACTCGACTCGCCACCGTGTCGAACTTGTCCCAGAGCGCCCCCACCTGTCGCGCGTACAGGAAGAGCGCGTTGACCGTTTCGGGGCTGAACTTCGTATAGTGCAGGCCCGCGAAGTCGGATGGCGCGAAAGGAGTGGGCAACGCGCGCAGTTGCTCGATGGCCTCGTAATCCACCGAGGGGCCTTCCCCAGGACGGGCCTTGGCCGCGCCGACTGCGCGATCGAGCAAGCGTTTGGCCTCCGATACCTGATCGGCCGCTGCGCGCACCCCTTCATAGACGGCCTTGCCGTCGCGAACGGCCACGTTGTACTCGATGCGTCGGCTCATGACGGTGGTCGCGAGCACTCCGATGAACAGGCCGAGCAGCGCCGCACCACCACCCGTCATCATCATGAGCTTTCGAACACGGCGGTTCTTTCCCTCGTGCGCAGTCGCCACCGCTTGCTCGTCCACGACGATGCGCACTTCTTGTTGAGCAGGCCCCGGTTTGCCTGCGGTGGGCGCAAAGGGCCCCGTCCGTTTCGCGGCCTGGCCACCTACGAATCCAGGAGGCGGCGCGACGCCTCCAAGCGCTGGCGGCGGTGGGGCGACGCCCCCCGACTCCAGGTTGGGGGCGGATGAGGCCGTGTTTTTACCGAGCCGCTCACGTATGTCGCGGACTTTCCTGGATTTTTGGGGTTGGTCTGGCATTTCAGCTTCCTCAAATTTATCCGTGGAAAGCCGATCGTGTCAAGGCGGGCGCGTAGAGCCCGCCGCTGATAGGCTTCCCCCCGCTCTCATGATGCCACCACCCGTCGAAGAACGCCGCTTTATGTCGTTCGATGGTACTGAAATCGCCTACCAGCGCGTGGGCGAGGGGCCCCCGATTTTGCTGTGCAATGGGCTTGGAGGCAGCTGGGAGGCCTGGTCTCATCAGATTCAGTATTTCAGAAATCGGTACCGGATCCTCAGCTGGGACTATCGGGGGCTCTACGGCTCGGACACGCCCGCCAGCCCCAACGCGCTTCGCATCGTAGACCACGCGCGCGATGCCTTGAGCCTTCTCGAGGAGGAAGGGGCGGAGCGAGCCGCCATCGTCGGCTGGTCGATGGGGGTGCAAGTCGGCCTCGAAATGTTTCGCGCGGCGCCCGAAAAGGTCGCTTCGATCGCCATGTTGAACGGAGTCGCTGGCAGACCTTGGGACTACGTGTTCAACCTGAGCCTGGTGGGCCGCTTGTTGCCGCCCTTCTTGAGAACTTTGCGATCCGCGCCTCGCGCAATCGAGGCCCTGGTACGGCAAGCAACTCGGCTTCCCGATCCAGGCGAGTGGCTCAAGCGGATCGGGCTCACGGCTCGGACCCTCGACGCACAGGTCGTGGACGAGCTCGTCGACAAGCTGCGCATGCTCGACATGGATACGTTCCTACGGTTGCTCGAGCGCATGGGGGAGCACGATGCCTGGGACTTGCTTTCCCTGATCGACGTGCCCGTGCTCATCATCGCGGGGTCACGAGACGTGCTCACTCCGCGCTCCGCTGCCGAGCGCATGGCCCGGCGGATACGCGGCTCCGAGATCATGATCATCCCCGGTGCGACGCACTATGCGGCGCTCGAATATCCGGAGATGATCAACCTCAGGTTGGAGAAGTTTCTCAGGGAGCGCGGCTACGAGGCCGCATGAGTCAGGCCAGTTGACGGGCTCCCGCGGAGCCGCTAGCGATGGGGATCGATGATTCTCGTGATCGACAACTACGATTCCTTCACCTACAACCTCGTTCAATATCTGGGCGAGCTCGGGGCCGAGGTCGTGGTCAAGCGCAACGACGCCGTGTCGGTCCAAGAGATCGAGGCGCTCGGCCCGAGCGGCATCTTGATCAGCCCTGGTCCAGGTAGACCGGAAGAAGCCGGAGTGAGCCTGGCCGTGATCGAGCGCTTGGGGCCGACTACGCCGATCTTGGGCGTGTGCCTGGGACATCAAAGCATTGCGCAGAATTTCGGCGCCTCGATCGTCCGAGCCGATCGTCTGATGCACGGACGGACTTCGGCCATCCATCATCGGGGTCAGGGCGTGTTCGCCGACCTGCCGAGCCCGCTGACCGCCACCCGGTACCATTCTCTGATCGTGAAAAGGGAGACGATTCCCGACGAGCTCGAAGTCACGGCTTGGACCGACCAAAACGAGGTGATGGGAATTCGTCACACCCAGTTGCCCATCGAGGGCGTTCAGTTCCATCCCGAGTCGTTCCTCACCGAGCATGGTCACGAGCTGATCCAGAACTGGCTTTCGTCGCTGGTCAGGGGCAGGGCTGCGTGATTTCCGAGGCGATCAAAGAGATCGTGACCGGGCATGATCTCTCCGCAACCGAGATGGAAGCAGCGATGGATGCGATCTTGGAAGGCCGCGCGTCTGCGGCCCAAATTGCGGCGTTCGTGGTCGCCCTTCGTATGAAGGGGGAATCCTCGCGAGAGATTGCGGCGGCCGCGCGCGCGCTTCGAAGGCATTGCGAGACCATTCAGCCATCCGTGCAAGGCCCGTTGCTCGACACGTGCGGAACGGGCGGTGACGGGCTGCACACGTTCAACATTTCGACGGCCGCAGCGATCGTCGTTGCAGCCTGCGGCGTTGCCGTGGCCAAGCACGGCAATCGAGCGGTTTCGTCCAAATCGGGAAGCGCCGACGTCTTGGAGGCCCTCGGAGTCCGGGTGGATCTGTCTCCAGTGAAAGTGGAGCAGTGCATCGAGCAAGTCGGCATCGGATTCCTCTTTGCGCCGAGCCATCATGCTGCGATGAGGCATGCAGCGCCCGTGCGGCGCGAGCTTGGAATTCGCACACTTTTCAATTTGCTTGGACCTCTGGCGAATCCCGCATCAGCGACACACCAAGTCGTCGGTGTGTATGACCGGTCCCGCCTGGAGCAGCTTGCCGAGGCGCTTGGCTCGCTCGGTTGCTCGTCGGCTTGGGTCGTGCATGGGGAGGGAGGGCTCGACGAGGTTTCCCCATCGGGCCCGACCCAAGTGGCCGCCCTCGCCAAGGGCGAGGTGACGACGTTCACCATGGAGCCTGCGGACTTCGGCGTCGAACCCGTTCCGTTGGCTGCGCTTCGCGGTGGAGATGCAAAGGTCAACGCTCAGATCATCGCGGACGTCTTGAACGGACAGGGTGGTCCGCCGCGCGCCGCCGTCGTCCTGAATGCGGCGGCTGCCCTGCGCGTGGTCGGCCTGGCGGGCGATCTGCGTGCGGCAGCGGAGCGAGCCAGCGCCGCGATCGACAGCGGGGCGGCACAGAGGAAGCTCGAGCGCTGGGCTCGGTTCACGCAGGCGTCATGAGCGATTACTTGGCAGCCATTCTGGCCCGCAAGCGCAGAGAGAACGCTCGAAGGCGCAGGCACCTGGCTGCCATGCGATCGGTAGAGCGTCATCCAGAGCCGTCGCGCGCGACCGGCGCCATCGAGGCGCTGCGCCGTCTTCCCGGCCAGCCTCCGGCAATCATTGCGGAGGTGAAATTCCGGAGCCCGAGCGCAGGGCAAATTCGCCCTTGGAGCCCAGGGGAGGGCGTCCGAGTCGCCCAGAGCTATCAGCGTGGTGGAGCCTCGGTGATCAGCGTCCTGGCCGACGGTCCGGGCTTCGGCGGCTCTCCGCTCTTGGTTCGGCGCGTGGCCACGGCGGTGAAGGTGCCGATTCTGTACAAGGGTTTCGTTTTGGACCCCGTGCAGGTCGACCTGGCCTTCGACGTGGGGGCGTCGCTCTTGCTCTTGTTGGTACGCGCGCTCGACGACGCTCAGCTTCGAGCGTTGATCGATCGGACGCGAGCGCTCGGGATGGAGCCCGTGGTGGAGGCTGCCAACGCGCAGGAGGTGGATCGAGCCATCGCGCTCGGCTCGACGATCGTTGGAGTCAACGCTCGCGATCTGCGTACTTTTCGGGTCGACATGGAAGCGGCAAGAGCCTGCGTCGATCGGATTTCCTCCGCCCACGTGGCGGTGTTCATGAGTGGGGTGCGAAGCGTTCGAGATCTTCGAGAAGTGACTCGAGGCCGGGCTGATGCCGTGCTGATCGGGGAAGAGCTCATGCGTTCGGAGGATCCGGGCGCTCGCCTGGCGGAGCTGCTGGGCTCGGTCTGATCGACTCCTCGTCGGGCGGAAGCGTCACACGAAAGCACGCGCCACGTCCTGCACGGTCGACGAGGTCGATTTGTCCCCCGTGTTGGTCGATGATCTGTTTGACCAGCGCAAGACCGAGGCCCACGCCGTGACTGCGGCCCGAGTAGAACATGTCGAACAAACGCTCCCGCCCATCGTGGCTGATGCCCGGACCTTCGTCGGCCACCTCCAAGAACGGCCGACCATCTTGGTTGCGACCCGTACGAACTTCGACTTTGCCTCGGTACGGGGAGGCTTGGACAGCATTTTTCACGAGATTCCAAACCACCTGGCGCATCCGATCCGGGTCGACTCTGGCCATCACCGGCTCATGGGGCGCGATTTCTTCGATCCGTAGCCCGTTGCTCGAGGAGGTCTCTCCTCGCGCGATCGCCACGACCTCGCTCACGATCGAACGCAAATCGAGGCGCTCGGTTTCGATCTGGGTCGGCCGGCCTACTTGAAGCATGGTCGTCACCAAGGAGTTGAGCCTCTCGACCTCGGAAATCACGATGCCCAAAAGGCGTGCGTCCTCGGGGCTCAGTGCATTGCCTTCGCGCACCATTTCCACCGATCCGGAGATCGAGCTCAGGGGATTTCGGATCTCGTGTGCAAGACCGGTGGCGAGCTGGCCCAAGACCGCGAGCTGTCGTGCCCGCTCTGCTTGGTCCCTGAGGGTCTTGATTTCGGTGAGATCCTGAAAAGACAGCAGCAGCCCCGATGGATTGCCATTGGCGTCGACCAGGGTGCTCAAGGTGTACCCCATGACAAACTCACTGCCGTCCGCGCGCCGTCCCACGGCGTCCGCGCGTTTTGGGGGCTCGTCGCGGGGTACGTTCGCAAAGTCGGGCAATATGCTCGAGAGCGGCCGGCCCATCAGCGCTCCATGGCGGTCTCGAAGAATGTCCTGCGCCGCAGGATTGATTCCCAAAATGATCCCATCGTCGTCGGCCGTGATCAGCCCAGATCCAATCGAGCGAACGATGTCGTCGTTCAAACGTTCCAATCGAGCCGCGCTCTGCTCCGCGACGATCAAACGCGCTCCTGCGACCTGTGCGCGTCGAGCAAGGTTGGTCGCCAGCAAAGCGACGGCCGCGATTCCGACCATGTTGGACACCAATGCGAGCTGGAAGTCTCGCGAGCTCAGCAAGTACTGGCTGAGCGGTTGGTCCGGAGGGGGTGGCAACCAGCCGAGATTGAGGGCCAAGGCTTGCACGAAGTAACAGGTCAGACTGGCGGCAGCCGTGTAGTAGGCAGCGTTACTCCCCAAGGTCAGAGCGGCAGTGAGGATCTGCGCTCCGTAGAGGAATGAGAAGATGCTGCCTGCTCCGCCCGTCAGGTACACCAACCCGGTGATAAGCAACACGTCCAGGGTGGTGATGGCAGCGGCGACGGAGTGTTCGTCGCGGCCGCGAAGAAGCCAGACACCGAATACGATCGACGAGCCGTAGATGGCCGAGATCAAGATCAGAATGAAGGTCGGGGTGAAATAGCCGTAGCGAATTGCATCGAGCGCGAGATACATCGTCGCGCCGAGCAAAACCGTCGCCACGATGAGTCGCCCACCGAGGACCCACTGCAGTCGTCGATGCGGGTTGGGATCCTCGCGCGATGAAGCTCGGCTCTCGGACGGGTGATTCACTCCGCGCTGACTTTGCCCGCGATCGAGAAGATCGGCAGGTACATCGCAATCAGAATCACGCCGACGATGCCGCCGATGAACACCATCATCAAGGGCTCTAGCAAGGAAGTGAGCGCGGCGACCGCGATGTCGACTTCTTCCTCGTAGAAGTCGGCAATCTTGTTGAGCATCGTGTCGAGGGCGCCAGTCTGCTCCCCAACGCCAATCATCTGAACGACCATGGGCGGAAAGACGTTGGTTTCCATGAGGGGCTCGGCCATCGTGCGGCCTTCGCGAATCTTGTTCGACGTCTGTTCGATTGCCGCTTCGACCACCACGTTGCCGGCGGATTTCTTTACGACGTCGAGCGCATCCAAAATCGGAACGCCTGCCGTGAGAAGGGTGCCCAGGGTCCGGGTGAATCGAGCCACGGATATTTTCCGCATCACCGGACCCAGAATGGGCAGCACCAGGAGCATTCGATGGAAGAAATGCTTACCGGCAGGCTGTCGATAGGTCCATGCGATGCCGAACACGAACGCTCCAGCGCCGAGTATGATCCAGACGATATTGTGGAGGAATCCCTCGGAAGCTGCGATCACGAGTTGGGTCAATGCCGGCAAGGAATCCTCGCCGCCGAACTCCGCAAACATCCCTTTGAAGCTCGGAATGACCCAGGCCAGCATCACGATCACGACGATGATTGCGACGAAGAAGATCGCAATTGGGTACACCATGGCGCCCCGGACCTGGCGAGCGAGCTTGACTCGCTTTTCGATGTAGCCCGCGAGCCGATTGAGAATCGTGTCCAAGATGCCGCCCATCTCGCCCGCACGAATGAGGTTGACGAACAACTCATCGAACAGCTTGGGGTGCCGCGCCAGGCCCTCCGAAAACGTCCCGCCTTGCTCGACGTATTCCTTGACGTCTTTGAGGATGGCGTTGAGCGATTTGTTCTCACCGCGTGAGGAAAGGATGTCGAGGCATTGGACCAGCGGCAGACCCGCATCGATCATCGTCGCGAATTGGCGTGTGAAGACCACGAGCTCCTTCGGGGTGACCCCCGTGCCGAAGGACAGCTTGAGCTCTTTTCCCTTCTTCTTGATCTTGACCGGATTCAGCTGCCTGGCGCGGAGCCGAGATTGCACCGCTTCCTTGGTGTCGGCTTCGATGATTCCAGTTTGAACCTCGCCCGCGCGAGTGCGCGCCTCGTATACCCACTCGGCCATGAATTCTCCGCCCGATCCCCTCTGGGCCTCCCGAAATCCTAGCTGATTCGGGATCGCGTGGTCAAAAGCGAGGTGAAATTCCGCTCTGGGTGCTACTTGCCCGATCAGTTGCGGTAGGGATTGGCAATGTCGATGTCGACGGGCTCGGGCTGGGGGACGGTGACGCGGGGGGCCGAATCCCGGGCTCGCTTGTCGCTCCCTCGGGACGAATCGGCAGGGGCACCTCGTCGGGCCCGGCGACGGCGGGAACGCGCTGCCGGAGCCTTGGCTTTTCGTTGTGGCGACTCGTCGCGGGCTTCGGGGCCAGGTTGCTCTTGCCCGACCTCGCTTTGGGCCCCGAGGGCCTTGCCCGGAGCCTCCAAAGCCTCTGGAGGCGCTGGCGCGACGGGGGCCAGGGGGGCCAGGGGGGCCGCCGGAGACGCCGCCGGGCGCGGGGCGGCGGGCGGGTCGGTCGCCTGAGTCGTTTCAGGCCTCGACAGGTGCCAGGCCAAAAAGCCGGCGTAGAGGAACACGACGATGGCGAGCAGCACCACGAGCCATCTCAACAGGTGCGATTCGGAACGCGCGGAAGGGGGCGCAGCCTCGGGTTGGGTTCCGATCGTGGGATGGTGCACGTAGGAGCCGGTCTCTGCACCTTCGACGTCGACTCGGCTGATCCGGCCCGTGCTATCCCGCGGCATCGGAACTTGGGAAGCGACAACCTCCGCGCGGCCCAGGACCTCGATCGCATGGCGGATGCGCTGGCGCTCGTCCTGAAGCTTGTCGGCATCGAGGGCACGGACGACCTCGGCGACATCGCGAGTCTTGGCCATCTCCGAACGTCCCGCTGCCGTATCGAGCGCCTCGGCAAACTCTTCGGCACTCTGGAAGCGCTCTTCCGGATTGCGGTTTAGAGCCCTCATCACCACGTCGTCGTACGGCTCGAGGTCCGGCCACAGCTCCGATGGTTTCACCACCGGGTCGTTCAGTAACTTGTTGAGCGTAGAGCCGTTCGATTCTCCTTTGAAGAGACGTCTGCCCGTCAGTGATTCCCAAAGGATGATTCCGACGCTGAAGAGATCGGAACGTTGGTCGGTTTCGTTCG
>JASFKY010000036.1:0-19897 GCA_050118395.1 Myxococcales bacterium
CACGCTGAGCATCCATCCGGAGTACGGGCGAGTGATGAGCGTGGCGGTGTCTCCGGACACCATGGCGACGCCGCTCGTCTGAGGGTTGCAGATTCCAGAAGTGTCGCTGGTGACCTCAGGGTGCCATCGCGTCAAAAGATCGTCGACTTCCCTGCGCACCTTTGGCGACCGCGTTATCTGCTGGTCGCTAGCCCGCAGAGCAGCGGTGCGCGTCTGCCACCAACGCGTGTTGGTTTCCGTCCTTCTGCCGTCTTTGTGCCCGCCAAGGGATGGACAAGCCGTAGACGAGGGCTAGAGTCAACGCCGCTGACCAAATACCAGCCGGTCGACGTGAGCGGCGCATGAAAAGAAGGAAAGAATGGTGAAGAACTTTCTGATGGCCCTCGTTGGCGTTGCATTCACAGCCGCCTTGTGGCTCGCCCCGTCGCAGGCATCGGCAGCCAACTGCAACTTCAACAAGAATGAGAAAATCGCCATGGTCTCTTGGATTATACCCATCGCTGGTGCGGTAATGACGCCCTTGGCGTGCAAGCGAGACCTCTTCAACAAGAAGAGCAAAGGCGATGCAGCGCTACCGGCCGAGAGCCGTGATCACGCCGACCTTCGGTTTCTCGACCGCCGTAGGCCGTAGGCTTTGGCGGAAGCGCAGCATGCAGTAGTGCCAAGGACGCCCTCGCGTCTGAAGCCGGTTTCACGTTTCTGCGTCTCCGCGTGCATCCGACACCGGGCGACGTGGCTTTCTCGAGAAAGGATACCCATGAGCATCAAAGAACAGCTGGAGAAGGAGCTACAAAACAAGCTCGACGAATGGAAGGCTCGGGCCGAGAAGGCTGAAGCTGACGCCGAAGCACGTCGGGCCAAAGCACAGACAGATCAGACCGAGGCCGAGCTCCAAAAAGAGGCGGCTCAGGAGGTCCAGAAGCTTCAAAAAAAGATTGAGGAGGGCCAGCGGCGACTCGCTGAGCTCCGCGATGCGTCGCAAGACCAGCTCGATCAGCTCAAAGCGAAAGTCAGGGGCCTGCTCGACTGATTGTCAATCTGGCGAGAACCGGTCTTTGTGCGCTCATGACTCGAAGGTCGTCGGTTCAAATCCGGCTCCGCAACCATGGTCAGAGGGCGGCCCCTGTTGGGTCCGCCCTCTTCCCGTTAAGTTCCCTGTGATTACCTGGGTGCCTCGGTTGCAAACAGCGGCCTTGCCATTGTCTGTGGACGTAGCAGTGATGACCGCATTTGGTGATAGGCAACCCATCGAGAAGCGATTCGACTCCACGCGACGTGCATCGACAAGCCGTTTGAGCCAGATGACTTGGTGACTAGGATCCATGAGATGGAAAACGACGAACCTCGCGACCTTGAACTTGGCGAATTCCTGCTCAGTACCGACAACGCGCGGCTCGACGTCGATGTAGTGCATCGCTATCTGGCATTCCGGTCGTACTGGGCAAAGGGTATTCAACGAGCGACGCTCGATCGCGCGATCCAGCACTCGCTCTGCGCTGGCGTCTATCTAGGTGATGTTCAGGTCGGGTTTGGGCGAGTTATCACCGATCGAGCCACCTACGCCTATTTCTGTGACATCTTCTTGATCGAGGAGTACCAACGAAGAGGGTTGGGGACAGAACTCCTGAAATTCTTGCATGATTCACCGTCGCTTCGAGGAGTTCGGCGCTGGCACCTCGAGACGGAAAATGAGCACTCGTTCTATGAAAAGCATGGTTGGACTCGTACAGATGGCGGCGGCCGCTGGATGGAGATTGTCCGGCCATACGATTCCGACCGTTAGTTGGATGACGAGGCGACGATCGGACAACGCAGTCGGCTAATCCTTTTCGTCGTTTGGCTTCTCGTTCTGTTCCTGACGCAGCGTGATCGCGGCCTCGAGCTCGGCGAGTTTTGCCTCGAGCTCGTTAATGCGGGGTTTGGAGCCTTCCTCGTCGGCCTTTTTGAGCGTTTCGAGCTCCTCGACGACGTCCTTGAGCTCCTGCTCCGCCTTGGACTCGGTTTCGGCGAGCTCGGCCTTGTCGAACATGCGTTCCTCGGGCCGGGGCTCCTCGGCTGCATCATGCTCGGCTTTCATGGTGCGCCTCGTTTCGGGAATGAACACTTGACTGGTGGAGAGCTGACGCTGATTCATGAACGTCGGTGAGACGATCTCGATGCCTGCACCATGCAAGGCATCGAGCATGTTCTCGCGAAGCTTCGACTCCGCGCTGATCAGGTACTTCACTTCCTCGAGAAACCCCGCGACTTGGTAGGTGACCGAGAAATCCCCGAGCTGCAGAACGAAGGTGAAAGGGTCGGTTAGACCGGCGTTTTCGGCAGCCTCGAGCAGGTGCTTTTCGACTTTCTCGCGCGGGATGTCGTATCCGAGTGAAACCGTCGCGGCAATGAACGTGCCCGATGACCGAACCACCGTCACCGGGTTCATCACGAGGTATAGATTCGGCAGGGTGGTCAAATCTCGTCGCTCGTTCTGGATCTCCGTTCGAAGGAGTGTGAGCTCCGACACACGCCCCCGGATCCCCTCGACGATGATGAAATCGCCCGGTCTGAAGTTTCGCAGCGACCGCAACATCAGCCCCGCCATGGCGTTTCCGAGCAGCGTCGTGGAAGACAAAGCAATCGCCGCCGCCACCAGAATCCCGAGCAGGCTCAACAGCTGCCCGCGCGGTGCATCTCCAATTGGCAGCTCGAGGATCAGCGTGATGACGAGGATCGCAACCAGCACCACCATGAGGATCTGCTGAAGCATCCGGCTCTTCGACGTGGGGGCCTGGCGCTTGAGCAGGAGGCGGTAGGCTGCCCAGATGACCACGATGCCGACCAAGATGGTGATGAGAACGGCTAGCCACTCCCGGAGAAGAACAGCGATCGAGCCGAGGTAGTCCATGACCATGCGCAAGGGTCGCAGAAATCACGGCCTGACGTAAAAATCTCGGGCCTCAGCTCATCGCTGCCGCGGGTTTGGGCGATCCTTCGACGGCCAGCCACTCGGAGCATGTAGGGAAGGCCTGTAGACGGTAGGGTGTGGAAGCCCGCCTCTCGGACACCGTTCCGTCGGGCGCGCCGCCTCAACCGCGGAGGATCGAATAGGTCCCGAGTGCCTTGGCCACCATTCGGTTCGATTCGAAGACCTCAGACTCGAGCACTGCGACTCGCGAGCCCTTGCGAATCACTTTGGTCTCGCAAACCAACTCGCCTTCTCGTGCGCTTGCGAGATATACGATCTTGATCTCGATCGTCGCGCAGCTCTCGCCGGGCTCCAGAAGCGTGTAGAGGGCCGCTCCCATCCCCGTGTCGGCAAGGGCGTAGGCCACTGCACCGTGAGCCACTCCATGCGGATTCATGAGCTCCGGCCGGAGCAGAACGCGGCACCGACTTTCGCCGTCCGCAGATCCGTCAAACGTCAGGCCGAGCGTGCTCGCAAAGGGATGTGGGGGGAAGCCGGAAGCGTTCATGCAGGTAAGCCTTGCACGGTATGGCAATTAGCGCCTCTGCACGCACGCGTCCCCAGGGTCATAACGCGAAGGTCGTCGGTACGGGTCGACTGGCGAGCGGCTGTGGACACTGCGCTCACGCATCCGAGAAGCGCTTACGGAAGTCTCGCATGATCCGGATGCCAAGGCGCACTGCCGCTGCGGGCGATGCTCGGTAGAGGTTCCACAGAATCTTGGCGTGGGGCGTGACGGTGATGATTGCTTGGTTGCGTCGGACGCCCTTGAGGATCTCTCTGGCGGCGTCGTCAACGGGCATCGCCTTGAACGGGATTGCCGCCTTCGCGTCCTCGCGCGAATGGAAACCCCAACGCTCAGCAACCTCGGCCCTCATGTTCTCGAACAGGATCGGCGTGTCGACGAACCCGGGGCAGACGACACTCACCTTCACCCCGAGGTCGGCTCCCTCCGCCCGCAGCGTGGTCGAAAGGCCGACGACTCCGTGCTTGGCTGCCGCGTACGCGACCTCGTTGACCGCTGGGATCAGTCCGGCCAGGGAGGCCGTATTGACGATGTGTCCGCTGCCTTGCTCGATCATGCGCGGGTAGGCGGAGTGTACACCGTGGATCACTCCTCTCAGGTCGATGTCGAGGGTCGTATACCAGTCCTCGAGGGTGTGGTGGTGAGCCTCCTTGGCGATGGCGATCCCGGCGTTGTTGAACATGTAGTCGAGCGTGCCGTGATCGTTGGCGATCCGCCCGACGAGTGTCTCGACCGCGGCTGCGTCAGTGACGTCGAGCGCCGCCGCCGTCGCCCGTCCGCCCCGGTCATTGATGGCCGTGGCCGCCTGCTCGGCCCGCTCGACGTCGACATCGGCAAGGGTGACGAGCGCGCCGTGCGCTGCCATCTCCTCACCGAGTGCGCGCCCGATCCCGCTTCCGCCGCCGGTGATGATTGCTGTCTTCCCCTCGAACGTGCCCATCGGCGGAGATGATGGCGATCACTACTTTGAGTGTCAACCCCGACCAACCGCCGCATCCGGAAGCACCATCCTATTTCTAGGATGTTGCGCGTCAAATACCGCAGGTGCCCTAATGAACCTCCGCAGTGCGTCTCGACTCGAACCGAGTGTGGATCGAGTGAACCGTCATTCCGGAAGGAGAACAGCCATGCGCAAGGACATACCCCCGGTAGCCGTGCTCGTTTCCCATCGCGTCGAAGACTACGACGCGTGGAAAAAAGCCTTCGATGAACACAAAGCCGCTCGCGTCGATGCGAGCTTCATCGGGCACCACATCAACCGCGATGTCGACGATCCCACGTTGGTCTACCTCTACGGACCTGCCACCGACGTGGAAAAGGTCAAGTCCTTCATGGACAGCTCCGATTTGAGGCAGGCCATGCAGAAGGCTCGCGTCCAAGGAGCACCGACCATCACGCTAGTGGAGCCCAAGCACGTTGATATCATCGAGGACCAAGGGCTTCCCGCTATCATCGTCAGGCATGAGGTACGGGACTACGACCGATGGCGTGAAGCCTATGACGGCCTTGACGAGTTTCGAAGGAAGAGCGGCATCATCGGACACGCTTTCAATCAAGAGCTCGACAAACCGAATCAGGTCATCGTCTATCACCAGGCCAGAGAGCTCGATACGCTCCGCGACTTCCTCGACTCGCCGGAGTTGCAGGAGGCCATGAAACGCGCCGGCGTCGTCGGACAACCCAAGATCGACTTCGTCGAGGCGGTCGACTACGCGGAGTATTGAAAGGGGAGTCTCAATTCGGGTCAACGTTGGCGCCGAGCAGCTCGCTCTCGGACCGCTGCACTGACTGATCGTCCGCATCCTGACGAAGGGACGCTGGGTGTGGAAACTGGCGGCGCGGATTGACGACCGGCCAGGTTGCATTCGGGGCGACGGCGCTCGTAAGATGAAAGCAACGCGATGTACGACCCAGACGCTCTGTTGGGCGATGATCCCAGACGGGAATTCGAGCAGATCCTCGCGAGGAGCTGCGCCGCGCGGAAGTGCTTTGCATTCATGCTCATCAACCTCGATGGGTTCGAGGGCCTCATGGTGCGATACGGCCGAGCCGTCGGCGACCTCGTAATTTATGAAGTCTCATCCCGACTACGCGAGAGTCTTGGTCAGCAGGACATGCTCGAACGCTTCAGTAGGAGTCAGTTTGCGATGCTCGTGATGGGCGTTCAGCGCCTCGAATCTGCCGAGGATTTGGCGCGTGAGCTCATCGGTCGACTCGAAAGCTCGATTACGGTTGGGGGAACACGCTTCCGACTCACTGCCAGCGTTGGAATCACCTTGTTTCCGCAACACGGAAAAGAGTGGCGCGACCTCTTGGACAATGCTGAGGCTGCAGCGCACGACGCCATGACCCAAGGCCGAGGCCGAATTAGCATTAGCTTCCCCGCGGTTCACTGAGCTGCCGGAAAACGTTGGGTCAATCGCGCAGCACGGCGTTCAGAAATTCCCTCGTTCTTTCGTGTTTCGGATTTGAAAAGATTACCTCGGGGACGTCGTCTTCGACCACGCGCCCTCCCTCCATGAACACCACTCGATCTGCAATCTCCTGTGCAAAACGAATCTCGTGGGTGACGATCAGCATGGTCATCTCGGTTTCGTACGCGAGCGTCCTCAGCACGCTCAGGACCTCGCCCACCAGCTCGGGATCCAAGGCCGATGTGACTTCGTCAAACAGCATGATCTTGGGCCGCATGGCCAAGGCTCGCGCGATGGCCACGCGCTGTTTTTGGCCGCCAGAAAGCTGGGCAGGATAGGCGTCGACCTTGTCCGTCAGGCCCACCAACTCCAGCAGTTCGGTGGCGCGTCGCTTCGCTTCGTCCCGCGGAAGTCCGAGTACGTGGATAGGTGCCTCGGTGACGTTGCGCAGCACATTCATGTGCGGAAACAGATTGAAGTGCTGAAACACCATGCCGACGTTAGCCCGAACCTGACGCAAGTGATTGCCGTCGGCCGGAACTTCTGCGCCATTGCGCACCATCGTCCAGATGGAGTTGCCGGCAATTTCCACCCTCCCGGAATCAATCCCCTCGAGGGTCATGATGATGCGTAGGATGGTCGACTTCCCGGAGCCACTGGGGCCGATGAGAGCTACTTTCTGTCCAGCACGGACGTCCAGATTCAGGTCCCGCAGGACCTGAAGCTCGCCAAACGATTTGCGAACGTCACGCAGGCGTACAATGGGCTGCGGGTCCTCAGACGCCGGCAAAACGAACCTCCAGTTTGCGGATGAGTCCGGACGACAAGAGGCTCATCGCCAGGAACAGAACGCCGACCAGAGTCAGCGGTTCGAGATAACGAAACGTCTCGGCGCCAATGAGCTTCGCCGTTTGGAGTAGCTCCAAGACGGTGATCGCCGCCAGCAGGGGAGTATCTTTGAACATGGCGATCAGGTAGTTGCCCAGTGCGGGGATCACTGGCGGGATCGCCTGAGGCAGGATGATCGCTTTCCATGTGTGCCACGGCTTCATGTTGAGGGCGAGGGCCGCTTCCCATTGTCCAGTGGGTACACCCTCAATCCCCGCCCGGTACACCTCGGCGGTATACGCGCTGTAGTGCAGTCCGAGCGCCACGATACCGGTTATCAGCGGCGACAGGCGGACCCCAGCTTCGGGCAACACGAAGAACAGGAAATAGATCTGCACGAGAAGTGGTGTGCTCCGAACGAACTCTACGGCCCAGGCAGTTGGCAACGAGACCATACGGAAGTGTGCCCGTCGCAAGACGGCCCAGAGCAAGCCCAGCACCAAGGCTAGTGACATGCCCAACACGGTTGCCTCGACGGTCACCACCAAGGCGCGCAACAAGTCGGGTAGGATCCGTAGGGCGAAATCCCAGTCCCAGATCACCGTACGCCTCCGTAATCACGGCCCACTGCCAATCGCCTTTCCAACCAACGCATGCCGTACGTGATGCAGAGTGCTACCAGGAAGTAGATGATCAGCACCAGCGTGAAGATCTCAGCCGAACGCAACGTCGCGCTGCGTAGGAGCTGCGCCTCAAAAGTCAGGTCGCTGAGCGTGATGAGAGAAACGAGAGCAGTGCTCTTGAGTAGCTCAATCAATAGATTACCGAAAGGCGGCAGCATGGAAAGCGCGGCCTGAGGCAAGACGATGCGCCACATGGTCTGTCGCCCGCTGAAATTGAGGGCTATCGCTGCCTCGCGTTGTCCGACCGGCACGGCCTGGATGGCTCCGCGCACCACTTCCGCGCCATAGGCGCCGATGTTGAGTCCCAATACCACGATGCCCACGGTCATCGGGTCCAGCTTCACGCCCAACAATGGCAGTGCGAAATACGCCCAGAAAAGCTGCACCAGTGCGGAGGTGCCACGAAATACATCGATATAGACGAGTGCCGCAAATCGTACCCAGAGATGTCGTGACAGACGGGCGAGGCCAGCAGCAAACGCCGCCAGCGAAGCCACCACGGCCCCGCCCGCAGTGACGATCAGTGTGACCTGCAGTCCTTTCAACAAAGAGGGAAGCAAGTCCAAGAGCTGCGGCATCCGTCCTATCCTCCACGACCGCGACATAACGACTGGGCTGTCGTGTTCCCCGGAAGCTCTGCCTCCGTGAATCCGAACGGCCTCACCAGATCGCGGTGTTGCTTCGATCCAATAAACGCTTTGAGATGCTTGTTGAAGGCCTGCAGCAGAGCCTCGTCGTCTTTGCGGATACCAAAGGCTCCATAGCCCGCCACTGTCTCACCCTCGATGACCGGATCGCGAAACGGTGCTGCTCTTTCGACGTCGCCGTCGCCCGCCTTGTGCAACATGTCTTGAACAGTCAGGGCCGTTCCACCGTAGGCATCAATCCGTCCCGCTTGTACGGCGGCCACAGCGCTGGGTGGATCCGGCAGCACCGCAATGCGTTCGTCGGGGATGCCCGTCGCACGAGCGTAGGCGAGCTCTACGGCGCCAGCGACCACGCCGAGGCGCGCGCCAGAGTGAGCCGCGACGTCCTCGTAGCTGTGCAAGTGAAGTGGATTGCCGGCCTTCACCAGAAAGGCCTCGCCGACTTTGTATGTGGGGTTTGTGAAAGCGATTTCTCGACAACGCTTCGGCAACACATACATGCCGGCAGCAATGACCTCGAAGCGGCCGGCTTTCAGGCCGGGTATGAGCGATCCGAACTCGGTCAGAACACCTTCCACGCGGTCCACTCCCATGTCTTTGAGCAGAATACGAGCGATTTCCGGTGCTTCACCTGTTAACCGGCCGGTCTTCTCATCGACGTAGGCATAGGGGGCCTCGTTGGCATATCCAACGCGGACGACTCCTTCGCGTTGAATCCGATCTAGGGTCGTTTCATTCGACTGATGGTGGCGTTCGCAACCGCCCGTCGACAGGACAAAGCAGATCGCCGTGGCCGTAAGGACCCAATCAAAGAAGCGTCGCTGCACATGCACCTCCCATACAGGTTTCCCGAGAACCGTAGCGCAGAACTCATTGGCCTGACACTAGTTGCTATAGCAAGGATCGTCGGGAGCGCTCTATGGCCTCGCCAAACTCATAGTGACCGAGACCTGCGATCCCGGACGCGTCACACCCCGCATCTCGTAGAGGTGCTGATTGGTGCCGGTGCCGCAGTCCGCCGCTAGCGCCCAAGCAAATCGGTCAATATGCCCGGCTCGTCGGTGGTGATCGCCGTTACGCCCTTGTCGATCTGCGCCTGCATCTCGTCGGCCGCATTCACGGTCCATACATTGACTTGCAGGCCCTCGGCGAGGGCGCTCTGCACGAGGTCTCCTGATACCGAGGAAAAGGGATGAATCGCGTCCAAGTCGAGGAGCAGCGCCGTCTCGATCTCCTGGGTTCCTGTCAAGAGGGACAACAACCCACAATAGTATCCGGGTTGCTCGGTCTTGATGAGCTCGACGGCGTTCTGATCGAACGAGGAGAACATGGTTCGCCTCTCACCTCCGATTCGAGTCACTTCGTCGAGCAGCCGTGGCGCGAGGTCGTCCGGTCCTGTGGTCTCGGTCAGACATGACGATCCAGGCACTTTCAGCTCGATGCTGATGAGCGCGTTGCCATCGATGGCGGCGTAGACTTCCGATAGCGTGGGTGGTCGCTCATCCGTGGGCATCCCCGAACCGTCGAGGAGTCGGCATGCCCTGACCTCTTCGAAGGTCATAGCGCTTACGCATCCAGTGCACTCGGTCGTTCGGTCGAGCGTGTCATCGTGCATTACGATCACGCTGCCATCCTGCGTGATCTGCACGTCGATATCGATTCCATCGGCTCCTTGATCCATGGCCTCCAGGAAAGAAGCAATCGAGTTCTCTGGAAAAGGGTGGCCTGCTCGCGTCAGTCCCGCTCCACGGTGGCCGAGGTTTGCGCACGGCGCCAGACTCGCCAGCTGTGTTCGCACATCGTCTGCGGGCGTGACGTCTGACGATCCACAAGCAACTGCCACAAGAAGCACACCAACGCTCGATTTCCGCATGACCAACCCTCCGCCCAATAGGTGCACGAGAGACTATCCTAGGTGTGCAGAATCGTCTCGTGCGTTTCCAACGAGCACTCCAGGAGATTAGGAAATGCTGATCGCCGAGGATGGTGCTGCGCGCTTGGTCGGAGACCGGAGCCCCCAGAGCACCATGGGGCACACGAAGAGCATGGCGAAGGACAGCGAAAGCAGCCCGACCGCGATCACTAGCTCTTGGGCCGAGGTGCCGGTGTAGCCGGCGGCAGCCAATGGCATCATCTCGGCTCCGGCACCCCACATCGCGGCGAGGAGCGTGGTGCCCCAGTTTGCGAAGGTGCCGTAGGTGGCGAGCCAGAAGGCGACGCGTTGCGCCCGGAGCCCGAGATGCACCCGGTGCCAGAACGCGCCCAGCGCCAAGAGAAAGAGGCCGTTCATCACGCCCTCGAGGTGGCTCGAAAGCGCCATGCGGGGGTTGGCGGCCGCCGGAACGGCAAAGCCCGTCAGCAGCCCGAGCAAGAAGAGCACGATCCCGATTTGGAGAAATCGGCGTGCCATGTTGCTTTGTCGGTGTTCGTCCGTCATGGGAGGTCCTTTCTTTTCGATAGACACAATGACTATCCAAAGTTTCTCCACCCTAGCTTGCGCCGGGAGGAGCGTCAAGTAATGAAAGTACATACTGTATAATGATTTATTTACAGGAATCGCAGCCTATATTTAGATAAAATTTCGGCTAGTTATAGCCATCCTGAGGCACTCCCCATGGACAATTTGGTGGTTATCCCATATATTCACTATACATGGCATCTAACGAAAAAGAGGTCGGCACCGAGCGTCGGCCGTACCGGCTCAAGAAGCGAGCCGAGCGCCTCGAGGAGACCCGCTTGAAGATTACCGAGGCCTTGGTCGAGCTCCATCGCACCGTGGGTCCGGCGCATACCACCGTGACCGAGGTGGCCGAGAAGGCTGGAGTCGGTCGGATGACCGTCTACAACCACTTCGCCAATGACGCCGAGATGATCGGGGCATGCAGCGCTCACTGGGCGGCGCACAACCCCGCGCCCGACCCTGCCGCTTGGGCGACCATCTCCGACACGACCCAACGCGTGCTGAGCGCGCTTCACGAATTGTACCGCTTCTACCGAGGCAACCAGGACATGCTCGGCAACGTGCTGCGCGACGAGTCGTTGGTACCGGCGCTCGCGGACGTGATGGCGCAGGCGTGGTGGCCGCAGATCGACGCGATGGTGGATGTGCTTGCGCAGGGGCGCAACCTTCGCGGCGCGCGACGAACCCGGGTTCGGGCGGCAATCCGGCTCGCGCTCGATTTTTCGACATGGAAGACGCTGGCCGAAGCGGGGTTAGGCGATTTCGAAGCGGCCGATATCGCGGCAACCCTCGTCGAAATCGCAGGCCGCGAAGACACCGCCCAGCCGTAGCGCGAAGGGGAGGGGGAGATCCGACCGATGTTGACGGCTGCAACGAATACCGGGCGGGCGAGGAACGAAGCTGATGCGATGCCATTGGGTCGCCTTGCTTGCTCTAAGGGGAGGCGCTCGGGTCGAAAACAGTCGTGTAGAAGGCCAATTTGAGGCACTCGGCCAGCCTCGGTCGAGCACTCGACACACCGCTACGCCGCGCGCAGCCGATATAGCCTCACGTCGGGGTGCGCTCAGCTGGACGATGCCCTACGGAGCCGGCCCACACCGGGCCCCATGACACACCCGCATCCACCACGTGCCCACCGGGAAGCACGCGGAGCGTTTCCCCGCGGTCCACGCCGCAAGCGCTTTGTCATACTGCGCGTTGAACGCGCGCAGGCGCCCCACCGCCTCGGTCGCGGCTTCCCGGTGCCCGGCGGCCGCAAACTGGGGATTGAGGCTCCCGAACGCTTCGTAGCTTCGGGCTCGCTTGGTGTGCGCCTGCCGAAGCACGCGCCTTGCCCCCATGAATGCAATGCCCGTGCGCTTCGACTCCTCCCAGGCGCGGTGCTCGCGTTCTTTGACACGTGTAGCGATGCGCTTCTGGGCAAGCTCGGTGCCGTAGTCGATCTCGAGTGCGGTTGGCATCTCGAGCGGACGCGCAACGACGGCCGGCCAATTCGCGTTGTCCGGGTCGAAGTAGTGCGCGGGGCGTTTTACGGTAACGACACGGGTCCCGATGTCGCGGGGTAGGGTGTGCGCGCCTGGCCAGTCCTTGGCATAGCGGACGGCTCCGGCTTCGACCGGATTGCTGATAAGGTAGGCCAGCGCCTCGATCGTAGCCTCTGGCGTCAATAGTTCGTGCTGCGCCGTGCTCCGCTTGTCGAAGACCTCGCCGGGCCAGCCACGAAGTGCTTTGGTCGTGAGCGCGAGCAATCGATGGAACTCCTGTACGAATCGGGGGAGTACCCCGCGAACGTCGGTGACCACTTCGTGTGAGTGCGTGCTCATCAAGCAGGCTGCGTGCACGACCACTCCAAAGCGTTGTGCGGCGAAGCCCAAGCAGTACCAGTAGCATTGCTCGAGCTCGCGGGTCTGGTCGGGATTAAGAAGGAAATAGCGCCGCGTCGTGCGGCGGGACAGGGCCCAGGTCCTGCCGGGTTCGATGATGCGTCGTCGGGTCATCTTGCGAAAGGAAGCGAAGAACGTGCCGGCCGAAGCGCCGTGTGTTTTGGTAAAAACCCTGCCGATGGCGCGCCAACACGATGGCGGTCCGCCCGAAGTCGTCGTCGGCCGCCAGCTCACGATAACGTGGGGAAATCACCGAGCGCCTGCCCGATATTTCGCAAAAGATGAGTGATTTCCACTACATCGCAATATGCCTTTGACTGGCTGCTTCGAGATGACCGATAGTCAGCGCTCACTCATCCCGCAAGAACTGAGCGTGATGAAATCGCCCGTGACCCATTTGCCCTTGGAGAGACTCTAATGACGATACGCGATTGGCAGCCCATGCTGAGGCGTTCTCTCACCCTTGCTGCTCTTGGCACTTTCGCCCTCGGCCTGACGATCCTTTCCGCACCCCTAAGCGCTAGCGCCGCGGACACCGTCCTCCAGCCGGGCGATTCGATCCAGGACGCGGTGGACGCCGCCTCACCTGGGGACAAAATCATCATCATGCCTGGCGTGTACTATGGAGCCGACGGGGCCGAGGAGGGCGTACGCGTCAAGAAAGATTTCATTCGCCTGATCGGTCAGCCCGATGGCGAGAACAAGGTCATCCTTAGGCCCAACCCAGACGGATCCAACGTAGATGGGATCCTCGTCGAACCCGAAGACGCACCCGAAGATGGACTTCCCGTCATCCAGGGTTCCATCATTCAGGGGATTACCGTTGAAGGATTTCCGGGGAACGGGATCAAGTTGGAGTACGTCAACAACTTCCAGATCCTGAACAACGAGTCTGTCAACAACCTGGAGAATGGAATCCAGCCGGAGCTTTCCGCAAACGGCCTGGTCAAGGACAACCTCTCCTACGGTTCCCTCGACAGCGCGTTGTGGGTCGAGGGTGGCACGAACGTCCGAGTCATCGGCAACGTCCTCCATTCGAGCGTCACGGGCCTCGAAGTCACGATTTCCAATGGTCTGGTCCTCGCAGACAACGAAATGTATAACAACACGGTTGGTATGGGCCTCTACCACCCGTCGGCTGCTGGGTCAGAGACGGTGCCGCCGGTGATCGAAGATTGGAAGGCCATGAACAACTACGTCCACGACAACAACCAGCTCTATCCGACAAGTGGTTTGCCCGCATTCCTCCCGCCCGGTGGGGGAATTATGCTCCTGGGGGTGAGCGATACCAACGTCGTGGGCAATCGGATCGAAAACAACGACTTCTTCGGGCTGGCGGTCCTGGACTTCTGCTTTGCGTTTAACGGAGTCCCGGACCCGGTGAATTGGTGCGTCCCTCCCTACGGTCCAAACACCAAGGGGACCGACCCTGTGCCGCGCGACAACCGGATCCGGGGAAATGTATTCGTCAACAACGGGACCGATCCACCTGACCACCCCCTGGCGCCGTTTGCCGCGGACATCATCGAGGCCGTTTTCGACCCCTCGGCAGGCAATCGTTTCGACGGAAACCGCTGTGCGACCTACTCCTCCATCCCCGGGGGTGTGGAGCAGGTGCCCGCGCCGTGTCCCTCTCCCTCTTATCGCTGAGACGCAAAGCGGTTTGATCACATTTGATCTCAAGCGCGCCCACTCGAGAGCCCTGGCGCTCCGGTGGGGGGCTTGAGGGGAATTTGGGTTCATCGATTGAGTGGCCCCGATCACCAGACCAAGCCGGGCGATTGCTCAACCCTGCTGCGCCGGGTCAGCGGACCCTTGGCCGACGAACTCTATTTCCTCTGTCGACCCGAGCGTGGGACGACCGAGGTCGCCGCGCAGGCCGCATCCGTATACCAAGCCATGCGTGAGCTGCTCGCCGCCGAAGGCGGGTCCGTCGCGACGGTGGCAAGCGAGACGCTGTTCGTGAGCGACAGTCGGCGGGACCTCGAGGTCATCCTCGACACGCGCCGGCAAGTGCTCGAGGAAGCCGAGCCCGGGCCGTGTCGCCCAGTGACCGCCATCGTCGGGCAGGCTCCGCTGAACGATGGAGCAAGGCTGGAGCTCTCCGCACTTGCCGTCATTCCACACCCACAGTCGCGGCCTGTAACCGAGGTGTGGACCAAGCCTGCTTGCAGTTGCGAGGCCTGCTCGCGGCTGCCGGCAAGGCTCGTCCGCGTCGGAGAGCAGACACACGTGCATGCCGGCAACATCTACGGGTCGGGCGGAGATGTGTTCGAACAGACATTCGCCATGTTTTGCTCGGGCGAGGAGTTGTTGAGCGAGGCGGGGATGAGCTTTCGCGAGGTGGTTCGCACGTGGATCTACCTGCGCGACATGGATCGCGACTATGCGGAATTCAATCGAGCACGGCGAGAGTTCTTCCGCAGCAGGGGCATCGAGTTGATGCCGGCCAGTACCGCTGTCGGAGGCGCGCCCACCGCAGATGCCCACGATGTGCTCATGCGCCTGTACGCCGTGAAGTCACCGAAACCGCTGAAGGTGGAGGTCATGTCGAGCCCCACTCTCAACGAAGCCTGGATGTACGGCTCGGATTTCTCCCGCGGGTTGAGGATAGAGGATGAGAACAAGGTGGCACTTCACGTCTCTGGAACGGCGAGCATCGACGAAGCGGGATGCACCGTTCATGTGGGCGACCTCCAAGCTCAGGCGGAGCGCATGCTCGTCAACATCTCCTCTTTGCTCGAAGCACAGGGAGCTTCATTTCAGGACCTGGTCTCCGCCGTTGCCTATCTAAAGAAAGCAGACGATGCGCCCTTGCTTCGCGCCGTCTTTCACGAGCGCGGATTCGAGGGCTTCCCGTGCACTCTGGTCGAGGCACCCATATGTCGCCCCGAGCTCCTGTGCGAGACCGAAGCGCTTGCAGTTCTGCCGTTACCCGGGCTGGGGAGGTGACAATGAGAAGGAATCCGCAACGTGGGGAACTCGATCCGGCACGAGGCCGCACGTCGGGCCGGGGTTATACCTTCGTAGGGCTGGTCGTTGCCTTCGTCGCGATCGCGTCGTTCTTTCTTACGAGCTGCGGAGACCACGAGCTGTCGACCGAAGCGATTGTGGCGTTCGCAGGTTCTGTTCCGCCCGAGGGGCCGCTCGAGATCAAGTATCCGCAGGACGGGACCTGGTTTCCGCCGGATATCGTGGCTCCGACATTCCTCTGGAGCGACGAGTCGGCGAACGTCGACAGCTGGGCTCTCCTGGTCCGTTTCCCGACCACCGGCGAAGGGCTCAGGTTCTCGACGCAGGATCCGCGGTGGCGGCCCTCGGAGGAAGACTGGGAACAAATCAAGCGCGAGTCACGCGATTCTGATGCCGAGGTCTTCATCGCCGGCGTCGACGAGGAGGCGCCGGATACGATCTTGTCCTGGTCCCGTATCCACATCCGTACGTCGAGCGACGAGGTGCGCGACCCCATCTTCTATCGCGAAGTGCCGTTACCCTTCCTCAAAGCCGTCCAGGATCCCTCCCGCATACGCTGGCGTTTCGGCACGATCGACTCGCAGACCGCGCCGCCGATCGTCCTTCAGAACCTGCCGGTGTGCGGCAATTGTCATTCCTTTTCGGCGAAGGGCAAGGTTCTCGGGCTCGATGTCGACTACGGCAATGACAAGGGCGCGTATGCGATCATCCCGGTGGAGAAAGAGATGGTGATGAGTGATTCAAACATCATCACCTGGGCGGACTACAAGCGCGACGACGGGGAACTTACTTTCGGGCTGTTGTCGCAAATCTCGCCCAACGGAAGGTACGTGGTCAGCACCGTCAAAGACCGATCCGTGTTCGTCGCTACGCCGGAGATCGCCTTTTCGCAGCTCTTCTTTCCGATCAAGGGGATCCTCGTCGTCTACGACCGGGAAACGAAAACCTACCAGGCTCTGCCCGGGGCCGACGACCCCGCCTACGTCCAGAGCAATCCTACGTGGAGTCCTGACGGGACGGAGATCGTGTTTGCCAGGGCGAAGGCCTACGAACTGCCAAACGTCGCTCACAAGAACAGTGTCATCATCGACAAGTCGGAGGTTCAGGAGTTCGTTACAGGGAAGCAGCCGTTTCGCTACGACCTCTACAAGGTTCCATTCAACGACGGCAAGGGTGGAGTGGCCAAACCTCTCGCGGGCGCCTCGCGCAACGGTATGAGCAACTTCTTTGCCCGGTACTCGCCGGACGGAAAGTGGATCGTTTTCTGCAAGGCCAAGAGTTACATGCTGTTGCAACCGGACAGCGAGCTCTACATCATACCAGCGGAAGGCGGTACGGCGCGACGGTTACGGGCCAATACCTCGCTGATGAACTCGTGGCACAGTTGGTCGTCGAACAGCCGATGGTTGGTGTTCTCGTCGAAGGTGAATACCCCCTACACCCAGCTTTTCCTGACACATATCGACGAGAACGGGAACGATACACCCCCGGTATTGCTCGAGCATTTCACCAGCAGTGACAGGGCCGCGAATATCCCCGTGTTCGTCGATCTGGATTCTGACGCAATCACACAGATCCGCGAAAACTTCCTGGACGCATACTCGTTTCTGCGGGCAGGGATGGCCAACGAGAGGACCGGCGATCACGTCGGGGCCGAGCGATCCTTTCGAAGGGGTCTGGAGCTCGAACCTGACAACGCGGATCTGCGCAACGCACTCGGGTGGACTCTGTTCCAGGAGGGAAGAAGCGCAGAAGCGATTGCGGAGTACGAAAAGGCCTTGGCCATCGACCCCGAGAATGTGAAGAGCAACAACAATATTGCGCTGGCCCTGACCGAGTTGGGACAACTCGACAAAGCCGCCTTGCATTTTCGAAAGTCGCTTGCGGTCGAGCCGACAGCAGAAATCTATAGCGACCTGGGGTTCGTTCTCGACCGACAAGGCAAGAGCGAAGAGGCGATCGAGAACTACCACAAGGCGCTCGAGTTGGATCCGAAGTGCGCATCGGCGCATTTCAATCTGGCGGTCTCCTTGCTAAGGCGAAATAAACTCGACGAGGCTGCGGCTCAATACAAAGCGGCCCTGCGGGTGAAACCGACCGCAGAGACCCATAACGGCTTGGGGTATGTTTTCTCCAAGCAGGGCAAGGTGGAAAAGGCCATTGCACAGTTCCGAGAAGCGATTCGTCTGAACCCGAAGTACACGGCCGCTTACAACAACCTGGCGGGCAACCTCCTCAAACAGGGGAAGCTGGACGAAGCCGCGTCGTACTACCGAACCTCGCTCAGGGAGAAGCCGAACGCCACGCTTTATAATCAGCTGGGCGTGGTTCTGGCGCGGCTCGGTCGAGCCGACGAAGCCGCGCAGGAGTTCCGCAAAGCGCTCGCGATGAATCCCGGGTATGCAGATGCACGCAGGAACCTTGCGGCCCTTGGCGACAGTCCCGCGCATTAGCACGAGCGATGAGGTGCAATCGCGGTCATGAGTGTGTGGTAAACCTGCAGAACTTTGGATAAGAGCATCAAATTCTTCCATTGGGCTCCCCGAATACTTTGCATTCTTGCCATTCTTTTCGTGAGCATGTTTGCCCTTGACGCCTTTGAAGGCACTCGGACTTTTGGGGAACAACTCGGACATTTTCTCATCCACCTCATCCCTTCATTCATCCTTTTGCTCGTCTTCTTCGTGGCGACCAAATGGGAACTGATCGGTGGGATTCTATTTACCCTGATAGGTATTGCGTTGAGCCCGCCAGTATTCATCCTCAACTACAGGATGAACGAGTCGATAGGGATGAGTCTTGGTGTCATCATGGCGATTACCGGGCCGTTCATAGTCGTCGGCATACTCTTCGTAGTCAGCAGCAGGCTGAAGAAGAACTATCAGGAGCAATCGCGCTAGCCGTTCTCGGCGAAAGAGTATCTCGATCGACGCCTCTCTTTGGCACGGTGAATCGGCTAATCGACTCATGCATGGGATCTTGGCGGCAAGGATATGAATCCGACCAGGTGCTTTCATCTCTCGGGTAATCGTTCCACCATCGAGCTTCCAAAGGTCTTCACTGATCTCCACCAAAGACACTGCACGCACCATCACGAAAGCGCCGCGATCAGCACCTCCGTGCAGATGCCAACGGCGCGCACGACCTCGTGGTGAAGTATGCGCCAATCGGGACCAATAAAGGACGCGAGCTCGAGAGGGCGGCAACCGCCCACCAGTCGTGGGTTCACTGAATGAATCGCCGTCCACGAGCGGGACACCAAGCGAGACATGGGTGTTTGCCCGAATGTCAGGCTCGCCAAGCAAAGGAGCCCGCCCGGGACGAGCAGGCGCTGGGCTTCGCGCAGCACCGCGCGAATCTGCTCCTCGCCGAGCAGATCGAGGACATAGGCAGAAAGGAATCGATCAGAGGTATTGTCGCCCACGGCAAGGCTCGGGGAGCCATCGGTGAGCTGAACCTCGGCGCGGCCGGCCCAGGGAGCGACGCGATCTTGGGCCAGCTCGACCATCGTCCGACTGATGTCAAATCCGATATACCTTGCGTCGGTCGGTAGGCGTTCCTCGAGGAGACGTGCGGCCAGTCGGCCCGTACCGCAGCCGAGCTCGACGACTGCCCTGGCGCTCTCGAAGCCCGCGTATTTGAGAAGCACCTCGATGGCAGGATCTTCGTAGATGCGCTGCAAGTCCTGCTTCCGCCCGAAACGGTCATAGAACGCTCTAGCCTCCTCATGCGATAGAACTCGGGCCATCACCCTTCACCCATACCGCGCTGCGCGAGGGCACTCCACCGAACAAAACGTAACGGTGGGATTCCGGATGGAAACGGTGTCAACATGAAGGTGATGCTCACCGCTATAGCCTGCCGGAATCCAGGTTGACTCCTGCTGCCTCATTCAGCTTGAGCTCTCTTTTGACCCTTGTTTGCAAACCAGCTGTAGACCGCCGGCAAGACGAGCAGCGTGAGCAGCGTGGAAGTCACCAAGCCTCCGATGACGACGGTTGCGAGCGGTCTTTGTACCTCGGCGCCTGCGCTGGTGGCGAGCGCCATGGGTACGAAGCCAAAGGAAGCGACGAGGGCCGTCATCAGCACGGGCCTGAGCCTCGCCTTGGCCGCTTCCTGCGCCGCCTCCTGGGCTGAGGCCCCCTCCTGCCGGCGCTCCACGGTGTACGAGACGAGCACCACGCCGTTGAGCACAGCGACGCCGAAAAGGGCGATGAAACCGACGCCCGCGGATATCGAGAAGGGATAGCCTCGCAGCACGAGGGCGAAGAGACCGCCCGTGACCGCCATCGGCACGTTCAAGTAGATCAGCGCCGCGAGGCGGGTCGAGTTGAAGGTCGAGTAGAGGAGGACGAAAATCAGCAAGAGCGCGAGCGGAATCAGAACAGCCAAGCGTTTCGACGCAACCTGGAGATTTTCGAACTGACCGCCCCATTCGATCGTCCAGCCAGGCGGTAGCTCGACTTGCGCGTCGACGGCCTTCTGCGCGTCGGCCACGAAGGATCCCAGATCGCGACCGCGCACATTGGCCT
>JASFKY010000037.1:0-19702 GCA_050118395.1 Myxococcales bacterium
GAGAACCCTCGCGAACTCGTCGCCTTGTAGGGGGCCCAGGAAAACGCTGCGTTCCGTTTGGCTTTGCTCCAGGTTGATTCCCAGGAGCCTGCCGTCGTCGAAGTCTGCCGACTGAAAGTTGACGACGTCGTTGCTCTGGCCGGTGACTTCGTTGCCAGCCACCATCACGGTGAATCCGCATTCGCCTGGCGGCTCGATCGTGACCGAGATCGGGTGCTTGCTCACCGCCGACCCGGACTCTTCTGGAAGCGAGACACGCGCTTCGATGTCGACTGCCGTGGGCTCGGTAATCGCCTCGGGGATCTCGATCGGAATCAACAAGGGCTCTACCTGCGCGGGAACCGCCGAGCTGAGCGGCGTGCCATTCCCGTCGAAGATCTGGACCGAAAACTCGCTTGGTGCCCGGTCCCCAAACCCCACCACATCGACCGCGACATCGACCAACGTGTTCCCCTCGCCGGTGATCTCCTTCGCCTCCAACACGGCGCCTTCATCGGGCAGTGGGACGCTCAGATCGGGATCGACGAGGGTGATGATCTCACGGATGCGGATCCGCCGCTGCCCTACGCCGTCACTCACGAGCTCGAGCGTGGGATTTTTGTCGTCGCGCGTGTGTTCATGAAGCCCGGCGTCGAATACTGCTTCGAGAGCTTGTTGGAGCGTTTCGCCTTTCGAAATAAGACGGTCGAAGAGCACATCAATCGTCCGGTCATCATCGGCGGAGTTGATGGTGTCCGACCAGCCGAGGATCGCGCCACGTGAGCCTGACGCAACCTCAAGCGGTAGCTTGTCGCTGGTGCAGGCACGCTGATAAACGACCGCATTCTCGAGGCCACCGGGATACTGCTGCCTGAACCACGTCTCGTCGTAGAACCAGTACTTGATCGTGACGTTGGTCAAAGCGTCATCCCCAGGCTGGTAACCCGGGACGAAGATCCAATCCATCTCTAGATTGCCGCAATGGATGCCGTCGACGTCTGGGGTTTCGGCGATCTCGTATTGCTCGAGGCGCTCGGCTTGTTCCGGTGTGAGGCTTTCGAGAACGAAGCCCCGCGGGAAGCCGAACAGGGCCCTGAGGGTGGTCGTGCCTCCACGCGTGAGCTCGTCGCCGCGACCAGCTTCCACTTCGGATCTCAACCACCCAAACTCCTCGCACATGCGACTCGAGAACAATGCAGAGTACGTCGGACTGTCGGTCGGCAGGTGTTTCCCATGGGTCGTCACCCACACGAATCGATAGTCATTCCAGTTTCTGAAGTGCTCGTCCGAAACTGCTTGGTTGATGAGATGGTCAACCTGCTCGTAGTCGTGAAGGTCGTTGAGCTCATTTTTCCACCGCTCAGTGGGCGTTGCGATGAACTCCTCGAAAGGCTCGATGAACAGGGCCCGCTTTTTGACGTTGTCCTCATTGTCTTCCTCGCGGATGACTGCCTTCATGCCGACCGAGCCCGCCGGGCGCACGGCCGCCAGGGCTGGCTCACTTGGTACCGGCTGCGCTAGGCCGGAGGGTGGGTCGTAAAACCATTGGGCCGAGCCCCCAGTGACGCGAAACCGAAGCGCAACCGAATCTCCGACCACGTGAGCGATGTCGTCCTGCGATGCGAGCCACGCGACAACCTCTTCGAACGACTCTCCCGCATCCAGCCGCTCGCGGACCGCGTCTACGTATTGGTGCGACAGCGCGCGCGCTTCGGGACTCATGTCCGCCGGAGAGCAGGGGTAGCCTTCGGTCTCGCATTCCAAAGCGATCTCTCCCGGGGAGCCCCCGGCGCCCCCGGTACCACCGTCGCCCGATTCATTCGAGGCGCTCGAGCAGCCAAAAAGCGCTGCGACGAAAAGAGATGCTGCTGCTCGCTTCATCGAACACTTGTACGGTGGCGCTCCCCAATCGATCAAGCCCGCGCCCCAACTACCGAGAAAAACAACACAAAGGCGCAAACCAGCCAGGCCCACGCGAAGCCAATTGACGGAGCGCCCTCGCCAACTTGGAAACGCCGTGGGCTAGGCGCGCATCCCCACGGAGGCTTCGAGCTCGGCGGAGTCGAAACCCTGCGGGGGTTTGCCGTCGCGCATGTAAAGGTAAAGCGCGGCTTGGAAGATTCCCTGGAGCGCGGACTGTGCCAAGGCCATGACGACCAGGTAGAGCACCGCAAGCACGATGACGACCACGCTTTGCGCGGCAAAGCCGGTCACCAGCAGCGCAATGCCGGGCAGCGCCAGCAGAAGGAAGATCAGTCCGAAGCTGAAGTTGCCGATGATCTGCTCGCCCCAGGTGCCTTTGAGCATGCGAGTCGACCGCTTGAGGGCGCTGATCGGGCCCTCGTTTTCAATGACGAGGATCGGCACCACCAGAAAGCTCACCATCGACCAGGCCATACCCAAGAGCCCCGCCACGATGCGGCCCATGAAGCTCGAGCGTTCTTCGGTCGCGCGAAGCAGCATGCCGACGGTCCCCGCAATCAGCGCCCACCCCGCGATGGCGCCTACCCGATGCCACGCAGCACGAAGACCGTCGCCAACCGTCGGATCCCCGCCTTCCATCCGAATCTCGGCACAGGCGACCAGGCCCGCATTGAAGAAGATGATGACGAAGTAGCTGCTGACGTAGAAAAGGAACATCCAAATCATCCGAACGGCGCGCTCGGCGGTGAGCGGTGCGTCCGATTGGCCAACCGCTTGGCTCGCCGATGCCGCCATGCCTTCACCAGCCGCTTGCCAGTCGACGGTTCCGAGCACGGGCAACGCAAACGAAGCGAGCACCAACATGCACAGGATTCCCGACAGCAGTGGAAAGACGAGCAGCTCCTTGTCCTGCTTCAGCACCTCCCACGATGCCCGCATCAACGACATCGTTCGACTCAGCTTGCCCATGATTCCCCCTTGCCTGCCTGGCGAACTCAATTTTCAGGCTAACGGATCGAAAACGTCACTCCAAATCAGCCGGCTCCCAACTTGGCTGGCTCCGCCGTGTGTGCGCCGGACGACGCCAAAGCCCAAACCAGAGCCAATCAGCCTGACCGAGCTTGACGAAGAGCGTGGGTGTGGATGAATGTACCCTGTGACCACCCCAACGAAACAGATGTCGCCCGTCGATTCGGCCTGGCTGCACATGGATGAGCCGACCAATCTGATGATGATCACGGGGGTCTCGCTGCTCGACAAGCCGCTCGACTTCGAACGCTTCCGCAAGACGTTGGAGGTTCGCCTGCTCACGCTCGATCGGTTCACCATGCGCGTGGTGGAGCCGGCGCTGCCGGTGGGTACGCCGCACTGGGAGGTCGACCCCAACTTCGATCTGGATGCGCACATCCATCGTGTGGCGCTGCCGGCGCCGGGCGACATGGGGGAGCTCCAGCGCCTCATCAGCGATCTGGCCAGCACGCCCCTCGATTTCTCGAAGCCGCTATGGAACATCCATCTGGTGGAAAACGTGGCGGGCGGCGCGGCCATGGTCCTGCGCCTCCATCATTGCATCGGCGACGGCACGGCCATGAACGCGGTTCTATTTCGCCTGATGGACATGGCGCGGGATGCGCCCATCGGGGAAGTCGTGGAGCCCCCCACTGAAGCGCTGAAACGCCGTGATTTCGTGTCGACTGCGTTCAGGCCCGTGCGCAGCATCGGAAACGCCATCCGCTACTTGGCGCGCGAAGGCAGCGAAAGCCTACGCAACCCCGCACGCATCGCGCAGGGTGCGGGCACCGCGGCCGAAGCGGCGAGCATCGTCGGGCGCGTGCTGTTGATGACGCCCGATCCGAAGACGCCGTTCAAAGGTCCTCTCGGTGTTCAAAAGCGCGTGGCCTGGTCCAACAACGTTCCGCTGGCGGACGTCAAGACCGTCACCAAAGCCTTGGGTACGAAGGTCAACGACGTCATGCTGGCCGCGGTGGCCGGCGGGCTGCGCGATTACCTCATCGACCGCAACGCCGAGGTGAGCGACCTCGAGGTCCGGGCCGTGATCCCGGTGGACCTTCGCGAGCCCCAACGGGGCATCGAGCTTGGCAACGCCTTTGGCCTCGTCTTCTTGGCTCTCCCGCTGCGCATTGCCGACCCGGTAGAGCGGCTCCGCGAGACGAAGAAGCGCATGGATGCCATCAAGCAGTCGATCGAGGCGGTCACGTTCTACAGCTTGCTCAGCGTCTTCGGCGTGACACCCCGACAGGTCGAGGAGCAGGCGCTGAACATCTTCGGCTCCCGCGCCACTGCGGTCGTGACCAACGTGCGCGGACCCGGCCAGGCGCTCTACATCGCCGGCAGCAAGATCGAAAACATCATGGGCTGGGTTCCCCAAGCGGGACACCTGGGCCTCGGAATCAGCATCTTCAGCTACGACGGCAAAGTCAGCGTCGGCGTGATCACCGATGCCGGGCTCGTGCCCGACCCAGAACAAATCACCGCGCGTTTCCGCGAGAGGTTCGACGAATTGCTAGCCATCGCGAAGCAAGGCTAGGCTAGTTGAGCTCGCGGTTGCGCACATAGTGGCCGTCCTCGAACGAATCGAAGAAATGATCCACGAGTGGATGCTCGATGGGTGACCCCACGCGGTCTTCTTCGAGGTTCCGCTCCGCCACGTACGTCTCGTGCATCGCGCCCCCGACCAGCACTCGATACCATGGCGCGTCCTTGGGCGGCCGGCTCTTCGCCACTTCGTCGTACCACGCCTCGCTCAGTGAAAAGGTCGCATCGATGTCGATGACGACGCCTCGGTAGTCGAACAGTCGATGATGAACGAGCTGTCCAATCGCAAACTTCGGTTTGGCCACGGTCATGAGGAAAGTCACTTTACCCGATCTCAGAGCCCGAAGCAGAAGCTTTCCAGATCAGGGGCGCGCGACGAGCCCCTGCACCGGCGCAACTTCCGCTCCGCGACGAAGCCTACGCCAAGCTCAAAGCAAGCCTCGGATCGTGGGCGCGTTCCCTCTCGCAGGTCGCGCCATGCGGATAGGGCGCTTGCTTTTCCTCTTCACTTTTTGAAGGCCTGCGGCAACAATGATGGATGAACGGGCTGCAGTCGCCCGACCAAGTTGCCGGATCGATGCGCGATAGATCACTCAGAACGATGTTTTTCATAGCGGCGCTTTGGAACTTCGCTGCCGCATTGCCAGGGCTCGTTTCCTACGAGTGGCAGTTCAAGCTGCTGTTCGGCGAAGAGGCGTACACAGGGGACTTTCACCAGGCGCTGCTCTTCCGATCGTTCGCCCTCTCCGTGCTGCTCTTCGGGTTCGGGTACTATCTCGTATCGAGAGACATCAGCCAGAACCGAGCGATTGTCTGGCTCGGGGCAGCGGGCAAAATCTTGGTCTTCGCCTTTTTCACGTATGCCTTCCTCGCTGAGCAGGTCACGACGCTCGCCTGGACAGTCTCGATCGGAGACCTCCTCTGGGCTCTAGCGTTCTTGTGGTTCCTCCAACGAACCAAGGACCAAGTGCGGGTGAGCAATCTCGTCGGGTAGTGGTTCGATCGCCGTTCCCGCCATAGAAACGTTCGGCACGCCAATCGATTGACTCCACCGGTCCGCGCGCCTAGCTTTCGCCCGCATGAAAACATCTGCTTGGTTTGCATCTGGGAGTGGGTCCCTGGTGGTGATTGCCTCGGTGCTGAGCCTTTGGCTCGTAGGCTGCGGGAGCAACGGTGGAGGCTCGAACACTGGCGGGGCAGGCGGCTCCGGAGACTTATTCGCTTCTTGCCGCCTCTGCGTCGGTTCGACCCCCATCGGCCCGAACGAGAGCGAGGAAAGCTGTGCGGCGTTCGGCGCGCTTTATGGTTGCGAGAACACCGGGCTTCAGGGCGAGTGCCCGGACGAAGGAGCCTGCGTCGTCAGCGCTTGTTCGAGCACGCCCGACTGCAACGCCGAGCTTCCATAAAGTGCGGAGCATTTCCTCCCGCGAGCTCGCCGGGCTCTCGCTGCTCGTCGGCTTCATCGCCTCGGCCTGCGGAAGCCAAGGCGATCCAACCGCCGGCCTGCGCCAATGCCTGGGCGCGATCCCCACCGAGCTCCGCGAAGATTGCGCTGAGCTTCGCCCCGGTGAGAGCTTACCCCAGCCGCTCACGAGTTGTTTCGTGGTGAAGCAAGCGGGCACATACGTGCATGAGTACATCAACGTGCTCGATGGCGGTTCTCTGTTCTTCGCCGAACCAGTAAACGGCGGCACGATCGACTTTCAAGCCAAGTCGATCCTCGTCGAGAAAGGTGGGCTGTTCCAGGCCGGCGCCCCCGACTGCGTCTTCGGCGTCCATGGCGGGAAGCTTTCCATCGGCCTTTACGGGGATGACCCGAGCGAGCGCGCGACCATCGAAGACCCCCCTGCGGGCATTCGATGCATGACCAATCCGGCGTCGGAGCAGCGTTGCTTCCCCGCCGACCGCGATCCGAGCGAGCAGGATCTCTATTGCGTAGGCCCCGATCCAGAGGATCCCTGCGCGTCCACCGACCCGCCCGACGACGACGGCGACAACGCTCTGCTCGAGGCCTACGGCAACCTGAATTTCGATCCGACGCCTTGGGGATACAAGACCTTTGGCGTCGCCTATGGCGGCAGGCTGCGGCTCTTCGGTGCCAAGGGCGCGCTGCCGCTTCAAGACGAGGACTGGGCCGCTCAGTACGACAGTGACGCGCATTGTGTGGTGCCTGGCGAGGAGCAGTCCGGCCTCGACGCCGAAGAGATGCGTGCCTGGGCGGCGCTCACGGGGTCCAGCTGGGTCCGTCTGGAAGACGCCGAGGACAGCGACGCCGGAACGCTTCTGACCCTGGATCGACGGGTGAGTCGCTGGGACGTCGGCGACCGCATCGTGGTCGGTACCACCGATTGGTATCCCGGTCATTCGGAGGAGCGAGAGATCCTCGCCGTCACTGAGGTCGAGCAAGGCGGCACGACCCGCACACAGCTCTTGGTCGCCCGACTCGATTACGCGCACGTGAGCGACATCTTCGACACCGAACAGATCGAAGGCGCAACGTTCACCAATCCGGTCAATCGCAAGGCTGTAGACCTCCGCGCCGTCGTGGCCCTCCTGTCGCGGAGCATCGAAATCCGGTCGCTTGGCGCCGAGCCGCAGCGCTCGCCTGAGGAACCGGGTTTCCCCGAAACGGCCGACTGCATGTATGACGGCGAGGTCGATCCCGATCCTGCCTGTTATTTCGGTGCGCACCTGATTGCGCGCCAAGGCGTGGGCCAGTTTCAACTGCAGGGCGTCGAGCTGAGGCAGATGGGGCAGGGCGCACGCATCGGACACTACCCGGTGCACTTCCACCACGTGAAGAGCGCCGACTATGCCGAGGGCGACATTTTTTTGAAAGACAGCGCCGTTTGGGATTCGATGAATCGCTTCGTCACCGTGCACGGCACCATCGGGGTGACTCTCGCACGGAACGTGGGCTACCTATCGATGGGACACGGCTACTATCTCGAGGACGGCTCCGAGATCGAAAACCGGCTCTGCCACAACGTCGGCATCGGCGCCCGCGCCTCCATGAACGAATTCTTCGTCGCCCAGCGGCAAAAGGCCCTGGACGACGGCGGCACGCCCTTGCGCACGGCACGCTTCGTTCCGCCGATTTTGGACGGCGGCATCCGATTCACCGATCCGGATCGTCCGTTCTACCGCACCGGCTCGGACGGCAGTATGCCCGTGATGTACTGGACCATGAACGCCTACAACGAGCTGGTGGGGAACGACGCCGTGGGCGTGTATGGCTTCGGCTCCTGTTATTGGCTTCTCGGCTCGGGCCTCAGCGGGTCGAGTCGAACGCATCACAAGTTCGCGGGCTACGCCGCATACAACGCGTTTCCCTCTCCCCCGAACGGCTTCCCCTCCGATCGCCACGCGCCCGTGCTTCGGTTCCGCGGCAATTCGTGCACCACGGCGACCTACGCCCTGCCGTCGTCCATCGCGGTCACGCCGGGAGGCAAGAACAACCCGATCGGCTACACGGAGGCCAGCAACCCCTACATCACCAACGCCGACGGTTCGAAGAAGTCCGACGCCGAGCTCGGCATGAACTACGCGCGGCCATACCTGACCGGAAACTACGTCGCCATCCCCAAGAACGATCGCTCGCAGCAGTGCGCCAACGCCGGCACGAACGAGGCCGGTCTCGAGGCCAACGTCGAGAGCTGCGCCATGACGCTCATCGATCGCTTCACGACCTCCTTCAACTCGGCGCAGGTCAACTTCGGCTCGATTTGGTTGCGCCCGTACATGTATCTTTTCGCCAACGGCGCGGTGACCGACCAACTGGGCGGTGGGTTGACCTTCGTCACCGGCGGAAGCTGGCTCCAGGTGGCCCCGGCCTACCTTTCGCTCGCGCAAAACAGCCTGTTCGTGGGCACCACCCAGCACGGCGGGAGCAAATACGCACAGCGTTCGGGCCCGATTTTCGAGCACAGCTCGTCGGAGCCGTTCACTGCGTGCTCGGCCGTGGCTCAAACCACCTGCGACCTGCCCGTGGAAGGAACCGGCTACTTCCGCGGCGAGTTCAACCCGAAGCGCCTCATCAACATCTACGACGGCCCTGCGTACGCCGACGGGAACACATTCTTGAACGTCGGCAGCTGGCAGTGCGATCCACAGCCGGCGGCGGGCCAGGATTTCGACGGGCCCCTTCCGTGCGGCGTCTACAGCTCGACGACTCAGCCACTCGCTCCCGACGGGTCCAACGAGATGCTGGTTCTCGATGCGGCGATTGGCTGGAAGCAGCCGAACGGGTTCTACTATCCGCCGGCCTTCGCCTACCGCGGCAATGCGTTCTACGCCGACTTGCCCGAAGAAGTCGATCCGGATCATCCGCTGCACCAGTGTTACAGCTACGACCCGGACACCGACCAATTCGAGATGCGTCCCGGGGATTGCAGGCACAACGCGTTCGATCGAACGCAGGACTACATTGCGGGCGATCTGATCAACACCAAGGCGCCACCCACGATCACGACGGCCGAGTCCAATCAATTGCCGACCACCCCCATCGACTTCTCGACGATCCTGCTCGACCTCGACGGCAGTCTCACGGGCGCGAGCAGTCGGCTCGGGGAGCTCGAACGGCTGCCGACGACGTCCGTCAGCCGCAACACCTTCTACGACGCCCCCTCTCAGTCCGGCGAGTGCCTCTCGTATGGGGTTCAGACCTCGCCGTTTCAATTCGTGACCACGGCGATGGCCGTGCTGGAAGACTCTCCGGTAAACGCCGATCCCACGTATATCGACACCGCTTGGCCCGAGACGCCCGCCGTTGCGATCTACCGTCAGTGGAAGCTTCAGAGCGACGAAGCCGAGCCGTGTGGGCAGGTCTGCGACGCCGATGACGGCACTCGCTATGGTTGCAAGCGCGCCACCTACATGATGGGGTCGAGTATCTTCCAAGCGAACTATTTGACGATGGCGATTCCGCCCGACTTGGAAGGTCAGCAGGGCGCCTTGTACTACATCGATACCAGCTCGGAACAGATGCAATCCTTGAGCTGCGTGAAAGCGCGGACCCAGGTCACGCAGTTGGCGCCGTTCGACGCGGGAAACAGCTATCTCCTCTACAATCTCTTCGCCCGCGATGACGCCAAGATCAGCTACCAGCTCTACGTTGGCGAAGGCGCCGAGCTCGCCTCCGTTCAGCCTCGCTACGTACGCGTCACCCCACGCATCTTCGGAGGCACGAACCCGTCAGCGACCAAGTCGACCGTTCGCGATGCCTGCGTGCCCGGCGAGCCCGGAACCTGGTGCGCCGACATGCCGGTTCCCACTCTCCAAGACGGCGTCCTCACGGTCACCTTGGATCAGCGCTTCATCGCAGACGACTACCGCATCTCTACGAGACCGGACTACGAGCGATGCATGCCGCGCGACGTCTGTTACTACGACGAGTCGGTCGAGCGCTGCGAGCCCTGCATCGACGACCCGTCCAAGTGTATCCGCCAAGGCGACTTCCTCGACGAAGACCGGCGCGTGATGAACCGTACGGATGCAACGGGTAGGCAGCCCCTCGAGACGCTGTGTCAGGACTGGGCGAGCTACGCCAGCGGCACGCACGATCGCGGTCGTGAGGGCCTATCCCTGATCGATTGCCCCACGGGCGGCTGCTTGGGGCTCGCATTCACCATGCCTCCGGGCTTCGTCGGCAACAAGAGCTACGCCGAGATAGGCGCCCCATTGGCCACTTGCTTCGACGAAGCGCTGTGGACTCAGAACCAGCTCATCGCCCGCACCGGCGTCGGCGGTGATCTCCGCGATCCACTCTGTGGCCCGCCGCGCGAGTCGCAGGGTAGCGACTATTGCAGCGACAATTAGTTTCGGTGGCTTGCCGCTGACGCGCGCCGGTGATATCGACCGCCGATTCTGGAAGGAGCACGATGCGATTTTTGATTGGCATTCAGTCTTTGGCCCGCCACGGCCTGTTCCCACTGTTGCTCGTTGGCCTCATCGGCTGCGGCGACGGCGACAGCACGCCGGGCGACCCAGTCGGCGACTGGCTCACGGTGTCGATCGAGAATGTGACGCAGGGGATCCGCGTTGACTGTCCCGGGGTGTCCGGTTCCGTCGAATGCGGCACGGCGACGCTGAGCCTCGCGGAAAGCGGTGTGCTCACCATCGTCGAAACCACGGACGACACCGGGGCGCCTGACCCGTACCGGTACGAGGGCACCTGGCGGACCGAGGGCGATCAGTTGACGGTCGAGCTACGCGCCGAGGGAGTCGACGCGGACAATCTCACCCCCATCGACCCGCCCGATTCCGTCACCGGAACTTACTCCGTGTCGAACGATGTGTTGACCTTCGGTGGCGAGGACGACGACGGCGACACGATCGTCACCACGTACGAGCGGCTCTGAACGCGCAGCAATCGAGATCCCGCCCAACCATCGGACGACGCGGGCAATCCACTCAATGAGCTCACCGCTCCCGGGTGCTACGGTACGACATGGCACGCCTGACCTCGACCAATCCCGCCATCAAATGCGCCGTGGCCGCCCTCGCGGCGCTCCTCACGACCGCATGCCAAGGCAAACCGAAGCCCGCCCAACCGGTGGAAGAGGCATCGGCACCGGTGGCTTCGACCGACGCATGTCAGCCGATTTCGGACCTCCACGCGCTCGACCCGCGGCGGCCCGTTCCGCTTCAGCCGATGATGGCCTGGCACCAAAAGCAGAACATGCAGGCGCACCTCGAAGCGATCCAGCGCATCCTCGACGCGCTCGCCCACGAGGACTGGGAGGCGATCGGCCGTGCCGCCGCCCCGATCGAATCGTCGCCCCAGATGCAGCAGATGTGCGAGCACATGGGCGCTGGCGCCGAGGGGTTCACCGAGCTCGCACTCGACTTCCACCATCGGGCCGACGCCATCGGCGAGGCCGCCCGAGCACGCGATGCGCAGGCCGTCTTACGAGCCACATCGAGCACCTTGCAAGCCTGCACGAGCTGTCATGCAATGTACCGACAGGAAGTCGTCGACGCCGAGACGTGGATGGCGCGAACCGGCCAAGCGCATGACCCCACGATGATGCACGGCGGGCAGTGAGCGAGTCATACGTGGGAGCGAAGCACCGGGTGCACGGGTGCTCGACCGGCGGGCCGATCTCGGGCGCTTGCTTCGCACAAACGGTCTATTTGCGGGTCGCCGCTTGGAAGCCCGACGAATCGCCCACTTGGGAGCGAACAACGTCCGACTCGACCCCTGGCGGCGGAGTCTCCTCGCGCAAGGTCTCCTTCGGAGCCTCCGCGGCGGCCGCCGACACCTGAAGCGCTTTCGAGAGCCAAGCCTGCCGATCGGTTTGCTGCGCGTAGGGCGCAAGCATCAGCAGCAACGCGCACCCTGCGATCAGCTGCACCCACTTCGTCCGTCTCGGCCGCTCCGGCGTTCCCATGTCTCCCCACTTGCCAGGATACCAACCGGCGCGCTAAGGCCCCAAAAATGGTGAGCACGCTTTCACTCCACCGGAATCTTGCAAACTGAACAGGCGGCGCGGCTCCGATGGTGCCCCCCATTGTCTCCGCGCACCTCGCCACGTTACCATCCCCTCCACGATGTCCAAGACCACGCGCACCTATTACAATCCGCTGTCTGACGAGCATCGCGGCGAGTGGCAAGCGGTCGAAGGCCTCGAAGGCATGGCCGACGAGCTCACGCTCGCCATCGACGAACAAAACGGCGACTACACGCGCCTCACCCGCTTCGCCCCCGGCACCGACACGAGCGCCTTTGGTAGCAAGTCGCACGACTACCCCGAAGAGGTATTCATCGTCGAAGGAAGCCTCTACGACGCCGCCTTCGGTCGCTGGCTTCGCAAAGGCGACTACGCGAGCCGCCCACCCGGCGAAGCCCACGGCCCCTTCCGCACCGAAGAAGGCTGCCTCGTCCTCGAAATGTCGTATCCGAGCCAGTCGGTGAAGAAGTGACTCGTCCCCGCCCGCGATGCCAACGAGTGGCTTAGGCGGGCTTGCGTGCGTGGAAGTTGGCGCCGTGTACGTGGAGGTCTTTGGACACCTTGTCCTCCGCCGATGTGTTCTTGAAGCAGTCGAAGGTCTCCGTGATCTCGCAGTCGACAAATCCCGCATCCTCGGCGACGCGCATCAGGTCGGGCTCGGTCAGCGCACCGCCGATACATGCTGCCCAGATCTCGGGGTCGCTTCGCGCCTCGAGAGTCAGCTCTCGCGCCACCATCACGTCGGACAAGTACAGACGCCCACCAGGTTTGAGAACCCGGTAGATCTCTTGGAACACCTTCGTCTTGTCGGGTGCCAGATTGAGCACGCCGTTCGACAGCACGACGTCCACGGAGTCGTCTTCGACGGGAAGCGCCTCGAACAGGCCCTCGCGAATGTCCACGATGTCGCTCAGTCCCGCTAGCTCGGCGCCCTTTTGAGCGCACTCCCGCATCGCGGCCGTCATGTCGACCCCGATGGCCTTGCCCGTGGGGCCGACCTTCATCGCAGCCAGCAACAGATCCGTGCCGGCGCCGCAGGCGTGGTCGAGCACCGTCTGGCCGGGGTGGATCGGTCCGATCCGGTGGGGATTGGCGACGCCCGCGAACCGGTCCGTGCTGATACGGGGAAGCTTCGAGAGCGCTTCGGCGTCGTAGCTCAAGTAGCTCACCGCGTACTCGGGCCCGCGATGAAAATGGAACTGACCATCGGGTTGCTTCGCCACCCGTTCATACTCTTCGCGTACCTTGTTGCGAAGTAAGTTGACATCGAACCCTTCGGGCGATTTGAGTGCCATCTTTCCCTCCTCCGCTGGGCTGGTGTGAAGTGCGCTCCGCGTGTCGAGCTTGGCACAAGACACAGAAAATGGGAACCGGTACTTCGCCGCTAGCTAGGGCTCGACCGCGTCGTACCCCGCATCGATGCCCGGCTTTTCACGCCAGTGCGGCGGCCAACTCGCCTGCACCGACGGCCGCTCCACCATGCGCTCGTACCACGCGGCGAGCTGGGGCGTACGCTTCGCAAGCGTGAGCCCAGTCCGCACCAGAAACGCCACACCCGGGAAGATGACGATGTCTGCAAGGCTGATCGCATCGCCCACGAGATAGTCACCGCCGCGTTCCATGTGGGCTTCCCACCGTTCGACTTCGGCGTGAAGCTTCCGGTAGGCTTTCTCTCGTGCTTCGGGGCCCTGTTCGTCTCGCTTGGCGCCCAGAGCAAACAAGAGCGCATCCTCGGTCTCCGAGTCCACGTACTCTGCCTCGCTCATCAGTACGAGCGCGCGTGCCCGCTCCGCGGTCGAGTGGGGGATCAGCGGCGGCTCCGGATGTTCGAGCTCGAGGAACAAACAGATCGCGACGCTTTCGTAGAGCGTCACGTCCCCGTACCGAAGGATCGGCAAACGCCCACGCGGGTTCAGCGCCAGCATCTCGGGCGTCCGATGCTCGCCCGAGGAGCGAGGAATCCACTTCGCTTCGTACTCGATTCCCTTCTCCTCCAACGCGATCAGCGCTCGCCATACATAGGGAGAACCGGAAAAGCAGTAGATGAGGCGCTTCATGTCGTTCGCGGGCACGATGCGAGCACCCTACCGCGGTTGGGCCCCATCCCAAACCCTCTTACGACCAGCATTCGTCGTCATGGATGCTGCAATTCTCCCCCTTGAGTTTTTCTCGACTCCATGGTCCCCTTTTCCACGGATGGGCAGGCTCAGGCCAGCAAGCTCGGCCGCCATCGATATGGTCGAGGCGGCGTATCGTCTCGCAGAAGACGAGTCGGATTGGCTCGATCATGTCCTGCAAGCGGGCTTCTGTACGATGGAGCAGGCGGTTTTTGCGACCGGCGTCACCTTCCAAGGCGCGGGCGACGATCAAATCGCGCGAGTCCAAACCTGGAGACATGCCGGCGCATCCGACGAAGTTCAAAAGGCGGCCGTGAACCACGCCGCCAGGGTACCCAAGGAAGTAGAACGCGCGTGGTTCCGCCAGGGCGTGGTCGACACCGCTTCAGAGATCTCCGACGGGTCGCGGCGGTTCTTCGAGGCGATCGCTTCGAAAACCGGCACGATTGCGGACGGGCTGCTGGTCAATGCGATCGATCCAGATGGACACGGCGCGTACATCGCGATTCTCCTGCCCGAGCAGACCAAGCTCCATGCGATCGAGTACGAGCGGTGGAAGATGCTCGGAGCCCACGTGTCGGCTGGTCACAGAATGCGGGCGGCGATCGGATCGGCAAAGCCCGCATCCACTCCGCTGCCCTGTGGCGCCGAGGCTATGGTGGATCCCAAGACCTTCCAGGTGATCGAGGCTGCGGGCCCCGCCCAGGATCGCACCACCGCCGCCGTCCTTCGCGACTCGGCGCGAAGGGTCGACCGTGCGCGCGGCCGCTTGCGAAAGACCGACCCTGACGAAGCGCTCCAAACCTGGTGGGCCTTGATGCACGGCCGCTGGTCCATGGTCGATTGGTTCGATTCGGATGGCAGGCGCTTCGTCTTGGGCGTCCCAAACCCTCCTGATCTCGGGGATCCGCGCGGGCTCACCGAGCGTGAGCTCCAGGTCGCCACCTACGCAGCCCTCGGCGAGACCGGAAAGCTCATCGGCTACCGCCTCGGCATCGCCAAGGGTGCCGTCTCACGCGAGCTCCATACGGCGATGCACAAGCTCGGCGTCAAAACCCAACCGCAGCTCGCCAAAAAGATGGGCGGATTCGCCCGGTACTTCGGCCGCGCCCGCAAAACCAAGTCCAATTGACGGAGCGATTGCCGGGCTCGTCGGATCAAGCCACCGCCGAGGTGTCCGTCCGACGACGCACGCGACCGAGCGTCCCCTCGAGATACTGCTCCCGAGTCGCAGACCGCTGAAGCTTGCCGCTGGTCGTCTTGGGCAACGAGCCTGCTTCGATCAGCACCACCTCGGAGACGGTGAGGCCGACCTCGCGCCGCACTGCCCGGATCACTTCGGACTCGATGGTCTCGAGATTTCCCGACCGGTACTCGGCGGCGACCACGATGCGCTCAGTCAAATCCCCATCCACGGAAAACGCCGCCACGTTCCCCATGCGAATGCCTTGGACGCGGCCCGCAGCCACTTCGATGGGCGTCGGGTCGAAATTGCGGCCCCGCACGATGAGGGTGTCCTTCAAACGCCCCGTCACGTAGAGCTCGCCATCGGACATGTAACCGAGGTCTCCCGTCTTGACGCCGCCGTCGGCAAAGACGCGGCTCGTCGCTTCTTCGTCGTCCCAGTAGCCGTCCGTCACGCTCGGGCCCTCGACGAAAATCTCGCCCACGCGGCCTTCGGGAAGCCGCTCGCCGTCGGCATCGAGGATGGAGACGCGATGGCGGGGAAGGGCACGCCCGCACGACACCACCGGGACGCGGCGGTCGATCCGAAGGATTCCGGAGGCATCATCCTCGCTCGCACCGGAGCCGAACTCGACGCAATCCACTTTGAGCTCGTCTTGCATTCCGGCAAACGTCACCGCCAAGGTGGTTTCGGCCATGCCGTAGCAGGCGAGGAACGCGCTCGGCTTCAGACCCGCGCCAGCAAAACGATCGAAGAAGCTCCGAATGGCATCGGGCTGAATCGGCTCCGCGCCGCACCCCAAAACCCGCACCGCGGAAAGATCCAATCCCTCGATCGACGAGGTGCGCCGCGCGGTCAACGCATACCCGAAGTTTGGCGCAAACGAGATGGTCCCGCGGTCTTCCGACAAGGTCTGCACCCAAAGCTCCGGTCGCTTCAAAAACTCGAGCGTGGGAATGAAGGTCACGGGCGTGCGCGTCACGAACGGAGACATCACGAAGCCGATCAAGCCCATGTCGTGATAGAGCGGCAACCAGCTCACCCCGCGGTCATCGGAGCTCGCGTGCAATCCGTCGACCATGATGGCGTGGGCATTGGCCCAAAGGCTGCCGTGCGTCACCCGAACCCCGCGAGGCGCCGATGTGCTGCCCGAGGTAAATTGAAGGAACACCACCTGGTCATCGCTCGCCGGCCCAAGCACGAGCTCGCCACCGTCGGGAAGCTCGTCCATGGAAATCACTTCGCGAAGCGAGGGAATCTGATCGGGAAGCGAGCGAAGGGTGTAAGCGACGGGCGGGTCGGCAAGAACCAGGCTCGCCCGTGCGGTCCCCAGCATGCGTCCGGTGGTGTCGGCCCACGACGCAAGTTGCCCGAGGGTCAGCGGCGGGTACAAGGGCACCGCGATGAATCCGGCGCGAACGCAGCCGACAAAGGCCGGGATGAAGTCGCGCGCACGATGCAGCACGAGCCCCACACGATCGCCACGTCGGACTCCAAGACGATGCATGCCCCGAGCCATCCGGTCTGCTTCGGCGATCAGCTCTCCATAGGTCAGCTCGACGACCGAGTCGTGCTCCCGGTATCGATGCGCATGACGCTCCGATCCGGCGAGCGCTTCCAAGAGCTCCGAAAAGTTGGTTGCTGACATGTCTCTGGTTCCGTTCATGCGGCGCGCACAACGCTGCCTGTGCCTCTCCGGGCCACAGGGCACGCATCAGCCGTGCCAACCGGACGGACGCCGAATTTCAAGCGCTTTTTCGAATTCCGGCCGGCCGACCGACGGGCACGTGTGAACCAGACGCACACATTTCAACCACACGTAACTTTCCACCCTGTGCGTCTATTCAGATTGAAATCGCGCGCCCGTGGGTTCTGGAGCGCAGGCCGCGCGGCCTGTTCCCAAGATCCCCAGACGGCCGTACGCTGCATGCATCAACTGGAACGTCGTGGTCGTGGCGGTCTCCGGTTGCGAGGGGAGGGCGCGATGCGACGGTGCAAGCTCCATGGGATCGGTATGTGGGGGGCGCTGGCCGCCCTGCTCGCGTCATGCAGCAGTTCGAACGGCAGCGGTGCAGGCGGCGCCGGTGGCGAAGGGGGCGTGGCCGGCCATGATGGCAACGGCGGCACCGGTGGAAACGAGCTCGGCATCGACGACCCTTCGGACCACTTCGACCTCTTCGACCCGCAACAAGATGCCCAGGGCATGGAGCTTGCGGCGGGAACCGAAACCGCATTGCCGCCCGACGAAGCGATCCGCGCCTTCTTCACGGCCATCGAAGCAAGCGGTGGCGAGGCGTCGCTGCTCTTCAACCACGACACCGACGGGCAGCTCCTCCACGTGCGCATCCCGGTTCCCAAAGACCGGATCGTCACCGACCCGAGCGGCGCGGCGCATGTCGACGTGAACATCGGCCCGGTCACGATCCGCGTCGCGAACAACGTCGACTCCACCACGTTCCTTCCCCTGCTGGTGGTTCCCGTCGCGGACTTGTCGTCCCTCGTGCTCCTCAAGAGTTACTCGCGGCTTCTTCGCAATGGCTCACTCGGCCCGGTGCGCCTCGATTTCGTCTCGGCATTCGACGCAGAAAACGAAGCGGCGGGGCCCCTGGCGGGGCTCGACCTCAGCAGCGAGCCGCAGGTCGACCTGACCGGCGACTGCGATTCGATGGCCTGGCAGATCGCGAGCGAGGTGCCCGCCATGGCCGTGAAGTTTCCTCCGATCGAGGGTTGCAGCGAAAGCGAGTGCGCCATCGTCAAGGCCGCGTGGATCCGAGCCAATCACGACGTCATGCGTGTTCGGCAGATGCTCGAGTACCTGGATACCCAGTTCGAAGAGCAGCGTAATTTTTTATGGGACAAGCCGGCCGTGGATCCGCAGGGGAACCCCATGGGCGAGGAAACCTCCCTTCAGTTCTATTTCGGCGGCTTTGCGCAATATCGTTTCGAGGCCATCCGCTGGGCGTTCAAGCGGCTCGGGGACGACATGCATGACCTCGATCTACAGGGCCTCGCGCTCGATCTCGAATGTCGACCCAGTGGCGCAGGTGACGTCTGCAACACGGCGCATCCTCCCGCCCATCACGCGGTCAAGAGCAACATCAAGATCTGCGACGAGTTTTTCGACCAGCCCGACTGGTATCAGCCTTTGATCATGGTCCACGAGCCGCTGCACCACGTCTTCGTGCCCTGGAACGACAACACCCCACGCCTCGATCCGATCCAAGACACCCACACCCACGGTCACGGCAACGTCTGTGCGGCCAGCCTGCAGACCAACAAGGGCTATGGCATCAACGAAGTGCGTCACCTGGCCACGTACAAAGCGGACAACGGCAACACCTGCTTTCATCGTAACTTCGCGTTTCGCAACAACGACACCTATGGCTGGGTCGCCCAAGTGATCGGCTCGGGTGTGCGCGTTGGCGCCATCCACCACTGGCCCTACATCCCCAATACCTCGCCGCCGACGCCCGAACCCTGCTCGGCCGACGGCTACCCCGATCCGGGCAACGGCTGGGACGACCCGCTCGATCAATGCATGAAGATCGGTCAGGAGATGGTGTGCCCTGGTGGCGGGGTCGGCGGCGGGCCCACCCTGCCGGACCTCGACATCGGAATCAACTGCCCCTAGCTGTCAGCGCCCTTCCGGGCGGCCGGCTCGAAAAGGCCGTCTGACAACTCGACCGGGCCGCTATCCTGAAGTCTCGAAGAGCTTGTCCTTCAGCTTCGCCTCCTTGTCGACGCGAGTCCCGATCTTCACCGCCGTCGAAAGACGCGGAACCCCCTCGGCGTGCAGCGTCTCGTGAATGGCCTTGATCGTCGCGAGAATCGTATCGAGGTCGCCCTCCACGTTGGTCCCATACGAGTGAAGCTGCACCTCGAGCCCCGAAGCCCGAATGATCTCATGGGCGCGTTGGACCTCCTTACGCACCGACACCCCCACGCCGATGGGAATCACCTGAATCTCTGCAAGTGCTTTCATCGTTCTTTCTTCGTCTGAGAGATAAAACGAACGTACCAGAGACGAGGCTGCTTCAGAACCCCTCGTCGCTTTAAGTCCAACGAGAGTAGGCAATCATCCCAAGCGACGAACGGCGCTCCCCGGTCGGATGATACGCTTCGACCGAGGAACGCCGTTCTTGGTTAGGTTTTAAACTGTTCTACTTGTTCTTGTGTCCGCACGTCGACTCGCCCGCGGCCGATGTGATCGCGTCCTTTTCTTCTTCCGAGATCAACCCTGCGTCGCGGAAGCCGTTGGCGGTCTGAGTCACGCAAGAGACGTACTTTCCGTGATTTCGCCAAGATTCGGAGGAGCCTCGGGGGCCTTCGCATGGGCAGAACTGTGCGATTGAGCAACCCGTGGCGGGATCGATCGTTTCGCCCACCGGCGTGAGCTCGCACAGGTCCGTGTCGTTGGGCACGCCATCTCCGTCCGAATCGGGCTCGCAGACGTCTCCCAGGCCGTCTCCATCGAAGTCGGCTTGATTGGC
>JASFKY010000038.1:0-19527 GCA_050118395.1 Myxococcales bacterium
ACCCCGCTGCGCCCTTACGCAGAGCATCGGAGATTCGGCGCATCACCGCGTGGTGCCCGACCACGTGCTCGGCGAGATGGCGTTCGAGCTCGAGAAGCTTTTGCGAGTCGCTGACCAGAAGCCGTTCGATGGGCACTCGAACCTTTTCCGCCACCACCTGGGCGATGGCCTCTCGATCGACGACGGCACCGCCCCTCCGACGAACGCGCGCTCCGGCTAGATCGAGAATACCGATGGCCTTGTCCGGCAAGGTTTGATCGGCGAGGTAACGTACCGACAGCTCGACCGCCGATTCGATCGCGCTCGATTCGTATGCGATGCCGTGGTGCACCTCGTACCGAGGGGCGATCCCGGCCAGGATCTCGATGGCATCGTCGGCGGTGGGCTCCGCGACGTGAACCGGTGAGAAACGGCGTGCCAGGGCTGGATCGCGTTCGACGTACTTCCGGTACTCGGAGTCGGTCGTCGCGCCGATGCAAGGGAGCTCGCCTCGGGCGAGCGATGCCTTGAGCTCGTGCGCCAGGTCGTCGGGAGAGTCGCCTCCGGTAAACAGCGCATGAACCTCGTCGATGAACAGCACGATCTTGCCGTTGGCCCGCTTCACCTCGAATTGCAGCCTGCGCATCCGCTCCGACAATGCGCCCCGAACGCCCGTTCCCGAGACCAGGGCGCCAGCTGACAACTCGACGATGATCGTCCCCTCGAGGCCGCGAACACCGGCACCACCGTGGGAAAGCCGCCTTGCCAGTCCTTCGACGATCGCGGTCTTACCGACCCCGGGCGGTCCTACGAGAATCGGGTTGTTCGAGCGCCGCCTCGCCAGAACGTCCAGCAGGCGCTCGATTTCACCGTCGCGCCCGATGACCTCGTCGATGCGACCGAGCGAAGCGAGCTCGGTGAGATTTCGCCCTAGCTTGGCGAGCGTTGGGTACATGCGGGCATCGAGGACGAATGGTGAGGAAGACGGTACGATGATCTCTTCCTCGATTTCCACGTCGGTCTGCTCGCATTCCGTCAGAGCCTCTGGGGACGACTCGCTGGGACCGTCCAATCGAAGCTCGATCAATGGCGATGGCGTCGGGTCGGGTCGAGCGGATGGGCGCGACGGTTTCGATTCCCGTTGAGTCGTAGTGCCTCCAGAGGGCCGGCTTCGCGTGGTGGTGATCGGTGCGACCGGTGCGCTCTGTGCGTCGCGGGGTTGCAGAACGCTTTGCACGGCCTCCTGCACCCGCTTGGAGCCAGTGCCGATTTCCTCGAGGCTTCGGTGGGCCGCGCTGCGCGTGTCTCGGGCGATCGCAAACAGCAAGTGCGCCGGAAGCACTTGAGGCGAATCCATCGCCTTGGCGATCCGATATGCGCGCTCGACCGCACGCTCGAGCGCACTGGTCGGCTCGGAATCGACCACGCGGATCGCGCTGAGTAGATCGCCTTCCTTCACGCCCAATTGCGACAGCAGCTTGCCCATGGGGCCGCCGGTCTGAAGCATCACCAGCAGCAGGTATGCCGTCGACGGGCTATGCGCCCGCCTCTGCGCCTCGCGCTGCGCGCGCGCGACCAGTCCTTTCACCCCCCCACTGACCGTCGTCATCGAGCTCCGTTCCTGGCTCGGAGTTAGCGGCCCCCGCCGCGGGGCACAACTTTTCGGCGCATCTCTCAGGCCCAGTAGGTCGTTGACCTACATTAGAGCACTTTATCACCCTGTTACTGTAAAGTTACACCTGTTAGGCTGATTCTTGGACCGAACCGAGGAGCAAGCCGTGGATCTACGAATCGCATTCGCCGCAACCGCCCTGGCCGCCGTCGTGTCAGCGGTCACCCCCTGGCAGGAGGCCAGTGCCGCAACGGGTCTCCGCGCCCGCATCTTTCTGACGCAAAAAGGCATCCCGCGCTCGCTTTCGGAGTCGGGGGTGCTTCGTTTCGCCCAGGGAAACAAGGCCACTCGGCTTCGAGAAACGACCGACACACCCGTTCCCGATCGGCAATGGAAAGCCAACTTGGTAGTGCGCTTCAACGCGCCCGTTGGCGATTCGGAGTTCGGCGTTCTCTTCTACGACATTCAAACCGCCGATCGAAAGTTCATCGCACCTGCCATGACGGTGTTCGTCAACGACCGGAACCAGCGCACCATCGTCCACAAGCTGCACCTGAAGAGGCCTCAGTTCGAGCCCAACCGTCGTTTGGAAATGGTCGTGACGGTACGGCGCCAAGAGGTCGGGCGTTACCGCTTTCAAATTCTCGGAGACAGGGTACAACACAGTGGCGAAGTCACCTTCACGGATGACGAAGCCCGCTGAGTCGTGCCAACCCTGAGTGACGTCACCAAGCAAGCCTCCAAAGGCTCTCTCGATCCCGTTTACGTCTTGGTCGGAACGGAGCGCCTGCTCATCGAGCGGGCCGTCGATGCTTTGCGAAAAGCCGTCGACGCCATGGGCGCCCCGGACTTCAACGTCGAGGTCTTCGACGGCAAAGGCCTCGATGCCGCCAGCGTGATGGCCGCCGCACGAACCCTCCCCATGATGTCCGACATGCGTCTGGTCCTGGTACGCCACGCGGATGCGATGACGCCCACCGAGCAAAACGAGCTCTCCGCGTATCTGGAGGATCCGAGTGATGCCGCTTGCTTGGTCCTGATGGCAACCAAGCTCGATGGGCGCGCAAAGCTCGCAAAGACCGCAAAAAAGCGGGGATATCTCATCGATACCAAGCCCTTGCGCGGACGTGAGCTCCGTGAGTTCGCACGGGCGGAGGCCTCCACCCGTCACCACAACATCGAGCCGGCGGCCATCGAAGGGCTGCTCGAGGCGGTGGGAGACGACTTGGCTGCCATCGACGACGCCATGGAGCGATTGTCGCTATTCGTGGGGCCGGGTCAGCGCATCGATGCGAACGCCGTGGCGACGTGCATTACTCGCATTCGTGTGGAATCGATTTGGAGCCTGGTCGATGCCATTGGCCTCAAGGACCGCCGCAAGGGTGTCGCTGCGGCACAGTCGTTGCTCGACGACCGCGAGCCGCCGCTGCGTCTGTTGGCCATGGTCGCGCGTCAACTTCGAATCGTCGCTCGCATGCGCGAAGCGCTGTCGGAGGGATTGCGACCGCAAGAAGCCGCCAAACGCGCAGGTGCCCCCCCGTTCAAAGCCGCCGATCTCACCGAGTCTGCCCGCCGATTCACCGCCGACAGCCTGGGAGAGGCTTTCACGCTGATTGCCGAAACCGACCGGGCTCTCAAGAGCAGCAAGCGTCCTGCCGACATCATCGTGCAGGAAGCCGTGCTCGAGCTGTGCGCCGAGGCGCGCTGAGCGTGGGAGACTCAGCTCTGAAGGCCGTTGACCTGGTGGGTCAATCTGGAGATGTACCGCGAGCCGGTCCTGCGATGGTAGATGCCCTTCGCAACTGCGCCGTCGATCCGGCTAATCGCTTCTACGAGGGCCTTCTTGGCCGCATCTGCGTTGCCGGACTCCACGGCGGCCCGAACGCGCTTGACGCTGGTTCGCACGCCGGTCCGGATGTGCCGGTTGCGCGCGGTTCGCTTCACCGTCTGCCGGGCTCGCTTTTTTGCTGAAGCGTGGTTGGCCACTCTGATATCCTCCCGCTGGGGACGCGCGTGGTAGCCTTCCAGCGGAGAGCTGTCAAGCCGGTGTCCGGAGTCTTGCGAATCGCGGTCCAACCAGTCATAGAGGCGCGTGTCCAGACGTAAGGAAATCCTGGATTGGCTCGGGAGGCTCGTGACCGAGCGCCGAAAGCTCGTCGTCTGGGGCTTCGCGTTACTCACGATCGCGTTCGCCACGCAGATCCCGAAGCTGACCGCCGATCCGGCGCCCGAGAGCCTCCTTTCCTCGTTCGAGGGCGCAGAGTACGCGCTCATTCAGAAGCGTTTCGAGGAGTGGTTTGGAAAGCGGCGCGAGGCGGTTCTGATTCTCGTGGAGGCCGACGACGTTCTGTCGCTCAAGACCCTGCAGCAGATTCAAGACATCTCACTCGAATTCGAGGCCAAGCCTTGGGTCGACCAGGTGGCAAGCATCACCACCCTCAGCATCCCGCGACGAGTCAAAGAGCCCACCGAAGAGAAGCCTGCGGAAGCGGGCTTGCAGGGTCTTCAGGAAGTCACGGACCAGGGTGATGAGGGCGATCTGGAGGATCTCGAAGACCTCGACACCCTCGATACGCTGGATGAACAAGACACGAAAAGCGCCCAAGGCAATCTCGAGGATGCCTCCTTCAACGCCCTGCTCGACATCATCGAAAGCGACCCCGATCGGTTTCCAGGAGGCATCGCCAAAGTCGGACCCGCGCTCTCTGCAGAGCTGAAGACGGGCCCCATCGTGCAGGGCAAGACGGTCACCCCAGAGGAGGCCGCCGAGCTCGCCGCTGCCATCAAGGACAATCCACTGCTCGTCGGACGCTTGATCGACGAAGACCACACCCTGGCCGGGATCGCCCTCCAACTCAAGCAGCTCAACCCGCGCCAGATGTTGGCCGCCATGGACGAGCTCCGCGCCGATTTGGACCAGCTCGAGCACGAAGGCATCGACGTCCACGTCGGTGGTCTTCCCTATCTGCGCAGTGTCATCGTGAGCAAGATGCGCCAGGACAACCTGCGGCTGATCCCGCTGAGCGTTCTGGTCTGTGCCGTGCTTTTGCTGCTGTCGTTCCGGTGGCTGCCGGGGGTTCTACTTCCCCTGGCCGGAGTCACGATTACGGCTGTGGTCACGGTGGGGGGCATGGGGCTCTTCGGCGAGCCGATGAACATCCTCAACAACGTGATCGTACCCCTGCTGGTGATCATGGTGATGAGCGATGCAACCCATTTGATCCAGCGTTATCGGGACGAGGTGTACCTAGACGACGACACCGTGGGCGATCACCGGGCCGCGGGGCGTCGCACGATCTCCGCGATGGCCGTGGCCTGCTTGTTGACCGCCTCGACGACCGCGGCGGGCTTGGCGTCGCTCGTGGTGTCGAAGACCGTGATGCTGCGTCACTTCGGATTGACCGCGGGACTGGGGGTGATGTTTTCCTATCTCGTCATCATCCTCTTCATTCCCGCCGTGTTGACCTGGGTGACGCCTCCCAAACGGGACGAGGTTCGTAAAGAGCGAACGAGCATGTTTACCAACGTGACGAGCAGCTTCACGGCCAAGCTCCTCCGGTGGCGCTGGCTAGTGCTCGGCCTGACCGCCCTGTTCACCGGAGGCGCGGTGTACGTAGCGAGCAAGGTCACGGTCGACCACGCGCTTCTCGATCAATTCGACGAAAGCGATCCCGTCTACACGACCACGCTGCTCATCGAAGAAAAGCTCGGTGGCGTCCGGCCTCTCGAGGTCGTCTTGTCGAGCACCGAGAAAGACCACTTCATGCAGCCCCAGATGATCGAGTCGATCCAGAAGATTCGAAACTGGGCAGCTCTTCGCCCAGAGGTGATCCGCAGCCTGAGCTATGCCGACATGCTGCGCGAATCGTATGCGCTGCTCACCGGGGATCCCGGCGTGCGCTCGGAGAGCTTCAAGAGCGCCAAGCAGGTGCGGGGCCTGGTCACCATGATGAGCCAACGCAATTCGAGCCCTTTGAGCGACTGGCTCACCGAGGACGGAACGAAGGCCCGGATTCAGTTCAAGCTGCGCGACATCGGAGCCAAGGCGACCCTGCGTTTCGTCGACAAGCTCCGAAACGAAATCGAATCGGTGCTCGGCAACGACAAAACTCTGACGGTCTCGTTTACCGGTGAGGCCTATACGGGCTCGCTCGGACAAGTGGCGGTGGTGAGCGATCTGACCGGAAGCTTGCTCCTGGCCGTGGTGGTCATCTTCCTGCTTTTGGCTTTCTTCTTCCGCAGCATACGATTCGGGCTCCTGAGCATTCCGCCCAACCTGATCCCTTTGGTAGCCACCATGGCTTACATGGTATGGCGCGAGATTCCCCTCAACGTGTCGACGGTGATCATTTTTTCCGTGAGCCTCGGCCTCGCCGTCAATGCGACCATTCACGTGCTGGCACGCTTTCGAGAAGAGATGCGCACGGGCATCGGCCGCGAAGCATCGCTAGTCCGGGCCATGCGGAGCACCGGGCGCGCCATCGTCATTTCTTGCATCACGTTGATGGCCGGATTCGGTGTCTTGCTCGCGAGTTCCTTCGTGCCCGTTCGCACCTTCGGAGAGCTCTTTGCCGTCACTTTCGCAGGTTGCCTGGTCGCCACGCTGGTGGTCCTGCCTCCCCTCCTCCGTGTCGCAGGCGGGAACGTCAAAGCGAAGGAGCTGGAGGACTAGCCTTTTACGATTCGGTCGGTTACGGCCGAGGCGAAGGCGTCGGTACCGAGCTCGCCACCCAAATCACGGGTCTTTTGGTCCTCGGAAAGCGCTCGATTGTAAGCGTCACGGATGCGCGAGGCGCATGCCCGACAGCTCGGGTCGTTTTGCGTGTCCGCGATGTGGTTGAGCATCATGACGGCGGACATCAGCAATGCCAGAGGATTGGCTACGTCCTTGCCTGCGATATCCGGGGCGGAGCCATGAACGGCTTCGAAGACGGCGCACTCGTTGCCGATGTTCGCTCCGGGTATGACGCCGAGGCCGCCTACGAAACCCGCACAAAGGTCACTGAGCACGTCGCCGTAGAGGTTTTCGGCCAACAGCACGTCGAACTTCGTGGGATCCTGGACGAGCCTCATGCAGCCTGCATCGATGATGACCTCTTCATAATCGATGTCGCCGAAGCCCTCTTTTTGGCGAATGGCCCGTGCACAGCGGATGAACATGCCATCGGTCATCTTCATGATGTTGGCCTTGTGCATGACGGTGATCTTCTTACGGCCGCGATCGCGAGCGTATTGGAAGGCCCATCGAGCGATTCTCGAGGATGCATGCTCGGTGGCCACCTTGAGGCTGGTGACCACGCCCTTGGTGACCTCGTTTTCGATGCCGCTGTAGAGGCCTTCGGTGTTCTCGCGGATCACGACGAGGTCGACTCCCTCGTACCGCGTTTGGATGCCCGGCAAGCTGCGAACCGGACGCACCGCCGCGTAGAGGTCGAGGCGCTTGCGTAGCTGAACGTTCACCGAGGCGAAGCCCTCCCCTACCGGCGTCGTGCAGGGTCCTTTGAGTGCGATGCCTCGTTCGCGAATCGCTTGGAGTGTCTGCTCGGGCAACACGTCCCCGCCGCTTCGTAGCGCCGCCAGGCCCGCGTGGTGTACGACCCACTCCACGGGGGCGCCGGCCGCCTCCAGCACCCGTGTAGTCGCTGCCGCGACCTCCGGTCCGATACCGTCACCTGGAATGAGCACGATCTGATGCACTGTCATTTGCCGCTCCCGTCCCTAGAGTAGCGCTTGCGCAATATTCGCCAATGCGCTCTAAGAGGAAACATGCCCCCAACTGACTCGGTCATGAGAGCGATGACCAACGACGGCGCTTTTCGAGTCGTAGCGGCTCGAACGACCGATACGGCACGGGCCGTGATCGGAGCCCAGAATCTCTCGGGGCATATCGCCCGAGACATGGCGAATTTGGTGACGGCCGCCGTGCTCTATCGGGAGACCATGGCGCCCTCTTTGCGGGTGCAGTGCATCGTTCGCTTCGAGGGCGACGCCGGCCAACTCATTGCCGACTCACACCCCGACGGCTGGATCCGGGGCCTGCTCCAGACTCCCTCCGCATCGGCGCCCGACATGCGACGCGATCGAGCCACGCTCGAGATGATGCGGACCCTTCCCAGCTCCAACCTGCACCGCGGGATCGTGGAAGTGCCAGAGAGCGGGAATCTTTCCGAGGCCTTCATGCGTTATATGCAGCTATCGGAGCAAATCGTTTCCATGATTTCCTTGGGCTCGGCGGTCGAGGGCGAGAACCCCACCGCCGGTGGGTTCGTCGTCCAACTTTTGCCCGAGGCCACCGAGTCCGAGGCGGCCATGGAAACCATGACGAAGCGCCTGGAAGAGTTCGTAGAGATTCGAGATCGGCTGCAAGCGTCGGACGGCTCGCCTACTCGGCTCATCGAGCAGCTTTTCGAAGGCATGCCATTTACGTGGCTCCACAGCAGCGACATTCGTTTTGGCTGTCACTGCAGCGAGCTTCGCGTGATGACCGCATTGAGCCTGCTCGACCGTTCCGAAATTCAGGAGCTGGTCGACGAGGGCGAGGCTCTCAGCATCGGCTGCGACTACTGCGGGGCGAACTACAAAGTCGAAGTCGCGCAATTGCAGGGCTTGTTGAGCACGAGCTGACCGAGCCGGCTTTCTTGCCGGGACCAGCGCCTGGCGCGCATCCTTCCGCCGATGTCTGCAGAGCCGTCTAGGACCTCGAATCACGAGATCGTCCGCCGCGCGGGATTGGTTGCGGCCGGCACCCTCTCTTCGCGGGCGCTCGGGGCGATTCGCGATGCGGTGATCGCGGCCGTGTTCGCACTGGCGGCGACCGACGCCTTTTGGCTCGCTTTCACCATTCCCAACGCTCTTCGCGTTCTGCTGGGCGAGGGCGCGGTTTCCGCCGCCTTCGTGCCCGTGTTCACGGAGGTCCGCGAGCGCGAGGGCAAATCGAGGGCCCAACTGTTTTACCGTAACCTGGTCGGAGCGATGGCGGTCGTCTTGCTAGGCGTCACCCTCATCGGGGTGATTGGCGCACCTTGGATCGTCAAAGGATACGCGTGGGGCTTCCAGCGCGACCCCACGTTGTTCGACACCACCATCGACCTCACGCGGCTGCTCTTTCCGTACATCTTTTTGATGGGGCTCTCCGCGCTGATGATGGGTGTGCTGTATGCGAGCAAGCGCTTCATCGCGCCTTCGTTTGCTCCCGCGTTGTTGAACGTCGCTCTGATCGCCGCGGCGTTCGTCCTCGCTCCGATTTTGCGAAAGCTGGGATGGCCTGCCATTTTTGCGCTCGCGTGGGGCGCGCTGCTCGGCGGCGTCCTCCAACTCGTGGCGCAGCTTCCCTCCCTTCACAAAGAGAAGCTCCTCGTTCGGCCACGAATCGGCTTCGACGACGCCTATGTGCGCAAATGCGCTCGACTCATGGTCCCTTTGCTGGCCGGTCTCGGGGTCTATCAGCTCAACGTGCTGCTTTCGCGGCTCTTCGCTTCGTTCCTTCCCATCGGTAGCGTCAGCTACCTCTACTATGGGCAGCGGTTGGCGGAGATTCCGCAAGGAATGTTCGCGTTGGCCATCGCATCCGCGGCTCTGCCTTCCTTGAGCCACGCGGTCGCACATGGAGACGATTTCGAAGCCAAGCGCCTGTTCCGTCATGCCTTGCGTCTTTCGCTGTTCGTGGCGGTGCCCGCCGGCGTGCTGCTGGTGGTGTTGGCCGAGCCGACGGTGACGGTGTTCTTCGGCCGTGGAAGGTACGACGCGAATGCCATCGACGAAACGACGCGCTCGTTCGTTTGGCAGGCCGCTGGTATTTGGGCCGTCGCCTCGGTGCGCACGATCGTGCCCATGTTTCACGCACACAACGACACGCGGACCCCCGTCGTCGCCAGCGCATTGAACCTGATCACCTTCATAGGACTCAGCTTGTTGCTGATGGGCCCGATGCAGCACGCCGGGCTCGCCGCGGCTACCACCGCAGCTGCAGTGGTCCAATTGCTCGCTCTGCTCTGGCTCCTCCGGCGCCAAGCCGGCCGACTGGGGCTCAAAGAGGTGGCCCGAAGCGGCCTTCGAATCATCGGAGCGAGCACCGCCATGGCGGTCGTAGCCTGGTTCGGCGGGGGTTTTGGTCGATGGCAGCTCGGAGGGAACGACCCCCGAAATCTCGTGGTTTTCGCCGTGACCGGCGCGGCCAGCATCCTCACGTATCTCGCGGTCGCTGCCCTACTGGGCTCCCCGGAGATCCTCGATCTGCGCGACGCCATCCGCCGTCGCGTGCGTGCGTGAAGCCCCACTGCTGGCTACAACCAATCGATGGACCGTCCGCAGGTGGAGGTGCTCGACGCGCAGTTCGTCGCTGGGGCCAAGAACCTCGCTCAGCTGCCTCCGCCCACCTTCGCCGAAATTGCGTTTGCCGGACGATCCAACGTGGGCAAGTCGAGCCTCATCAACAGCTTGGTCCGGCGCAAGAAGCTGGTACGAACCAGCAGCGCTCCGGGCTGCACGCGGGCGGTCAACATCTTCCGGATACGCCTGCGCACCAACGGCCAGGAAGCGCACTTGGATTTGGTCGACCTTCCCGGTTACGGCTACGCGCAACGAAGCAAGGCCGAGCGCAAATCATGGGGCCCCTTGATCGAGGGCTTTTTGAGCGAGCGGCCCGGGCTTCGCGGCGCCGTGGTCATCCTCGACGTTCGGAGAGGAGCTCGAGAAGGGGACGTTCAACTTCTCGAATTCCTTCGAAGCATCGAAGTGCCTCCCATCGTGGTGGCGACCAAAATCGACAAGCTGCCTGCAAGCAAGAGAAAGCTCGCTCTGGCACAGCTCGAGCGGGAAGTCGGCATCGCGGTCGTCCCCTATAGCTCCATGACCGGGGACGGACGCGACGCGCTTTGGGAGCAGGTGCTGTCGGTCGGCAACATAAGGAGCACGGAGCCGGCCGCAGCTCGTTGACCTCGCTATTGGTCGAGGTCGAGCTTCAGCCGCTGATCGGGATCCCGGAGCTTCAAGTTCGAGGGATCGCCGAGCATGAGCGCCGGGCCCTTGGATCCGTCGGCCCTGGCCGGAGGCGTCGGCGCCACCGGTTCCGGCAAATCGAGTCCGAGGTCCTCGTCTTGCACCGATGAGGTCGGCGCTTCGTCCTCGAACGCCTGCGGACCGATCATCCGTTTCGCGTACTCTCGAACCTTGCTCCGCTTCTCCGGCGTGACCATCTGGAGCGCCTTCGCCACGCTCTCCCGAGCCGCATCGGCTTGCCCCGCGGCTTGGAAGATCTGCGCCGCCTGCAAGTACAACTGCCAGTTTTCGGGGTCGAGCTCGAGAGCCCGCGTCATCTCGGCCGCAGCTGACGCGTGATCGCCCTCGGCCAGATGGTACTGCGCCCATCCGGCCCATACCATCGATGCGTTTGGGCCGAGCCTCTGCGCCGACTCGAGCTCGACTCGCGCTCGCGCGAGATCCTGGGTCCCCAGATAGATGGTCGCGAGCGCCAGGTGCGCCCTTCCATAGCGGGGCCATCGCTCCACCACCTCGGAGACGATCCGGTTGGCTTCCGCAAACCGCGCATCGGCCGCCTCGCGGTCTCCCGTCATCTCGAGCATACCCGCTTGAGCCAGAGCAAGTTGCGCCAAGCTCAGCCGCCTCGGCCCGTCCGGCCGGAGCTCCGCGGCAGCTTGGAGCTCGCGAGCCCCATCGGCCATCCCGCCAGATTCCGTCAGCACGTGTCCATGCGCGACCCGGAGCGACGGCGACAAGGGATCGAGCTCGAGCGCCTTTTCGATCATGGGCAGCGCCGCCGTCCCGTCTCCCGAGCGCGCGAAGAGGCGGGTGGCCTCGGTCGCAAGCGCCGCGCCCACCACTTCGGTGTCCCGCAAGACCCTGGCGCCGGCGGGGCTGATTTCGGCGCCGGCGCCCCACGGGTCGATGAACGCCGTGGGCGTGTCGCCGTCACCTTCAAAGAGTGCGGTCACGAAATAACCAAGTGTGCCCGATGGATCGGCTGGGGCTTCGGCTCCTTCGATCTCCCACACCTCGACCACCATCGCGCGTGACCCGTATTGCCGCAGCAGCGCCGTCATCGCAACGGCCGCCTCGAGCGGATAGACCTTCACTCGGTCCTCGCGTGCTGCCATCAACGCCAAGGTTTGCTCCGCCGTGAGCATCTCGCGAGGAAGCGGATGCTCGAGCGACCAACGCGACGATTCGGCGTGAAGGCGTTCGGCGAGCTCGTCGGCCCCATGGGGCCAGCCGTCGACCCGCTCGGGCAGTACGAACATCGACTCGTAGGGACCTGCGGCCACCTGTTCTCTCTTCAGATACGCAGAAAGCTCCGAAGGCGCGAGCGGGCGCACCGGAGGCTTTTCCTCGAGCGTCACGGTTTGGGTGCGGTAGACGGCGTAGCCTCCACCCGCCGCGGCTACGACGAGTGCGAAAGCCACCAGCCAACGGTGAGACCGGGCGGCGCTCGAAGTCGACACGCGCACGGCCTCGACCCCACTACGTCGCATGCATTGGGGACAACGAGGCTTCCCCTCGCCTTGTTCGGCGACGAACTCCTCGTTGCAACTCGCGCAAAACCATTTGCTCGGCATGATCGCGGAGCATACGGCTAGGGTCGCTCCTCGTCGAACGACGGATCGGGAACGAAACCGCCGCCGTGAAGTCGAGCCATCGCCATACCACAATCGCGGGCCTTGCCCTCTCGCCATTCGTCGTCCCAAAGCTCGACTTCGCATTGCATGTCACCGAAGTCGATTTCGAGCGCAGGTTTGGCTTCGTCCGGGCTGGACCGTTCGCTATGCGTAGACCGCAGGGCACAGCAATCCAGCTTCCGCAAGCGACCCACGAGCTGCGCATATTCTTTTTTCGAGATCGTCCTGGAAAGGCTCATCATGGTGCCGTCGGCCGTTCGATTCGTGACGACCAACGTTCGGTTCGCTTCGAGCACGACGTGCAAACTGTCGCGATCTTTGCTTTGGCTGGTCACGCTCCAAGATGCCACCACCGTATCCGGCGGCACTTTGGGGAGCTGCACGGTGTCCTCGGGCTCGCCACGGCTGCAACTCACCAGCAGAGCGGCAATGAAGAACCAGATCCGTCTCGAATGCATCGATGCACCTTAAGCCGAGACCCTTGCATGTGCATCGTCTCGCTGTCGATCCATACTCTTCGCCGTGCCCATGGAGCTCGACTGCCTCACCTGCGGCGCCTGCTGTCGGACGGGCACGGACGGCCGTATTTTGATTCCCCCGAGCGACTTGAACCGCTGGCGCGAGATGGGCCGAGACGACATCGCGGATGCGGTTCAGCCAGGACACTTTGGAATGGTGGGGTTTGCGACGCGGGCCGATGGCTCGTGCGTGCACCTCGGAACGCCCGGCAATCCCAATGCCTGCCAGATCTACGAGATCCGGGGCACCACGTGCCGCGATTTCGAGAAGGGAAGCCCACAGTGCCTGGAGTTCCGCAGGCACGAAGAGTCGAAACGAGACCGTTGTCAGGTCGCCCAAGAGTCGAGTAAAACCGGCCCATGACCCAGCGGGCCAAGCTACCCGGGGCGCTGAGCCTATTGGCGTGCCTCCTGTGCGTTGCTCCTGCAAGCGCCGAGATCCAACCGGAGGCGCTCGGTCAGGTGAAAGAGCTGCCCGCGGAGGTGCGCGCCCATTGGGTCTGGGTGCCCGATCGATTGCTCCGTCACTCGATTTTGTTGGACGGCGACAGCGGACGCATGCTCGGAGCGATCGACAGCGGCGTGCAAATCACGCCGAAGCCCCCATCTTGGTCGCGAACGCGGGGTGAGATCTACAACGTGGACACCGTGTACTCGCGCGGTCACCGCGGGAAGCGCCAAGACTTCGTCGTCATCTACGATGCCCAGACGTTGAGCGTGAAAGGTGAAGTGGAGATTCCGCCGAAGGCCGCGGACACCAGCACGGGCATCGCATTGGTGGGGATTCTCGATGGTGATCGGTTCCTGGTCGTGCTCAACCAGTCTCCGGGAAGCTCCGTCTCGGTGATCGACCTCGAAAGCCGCCGGTTCGTGGTCGAGATTCAAACGGCTGGCTGCGCAGCGGTATACCCCGCGGGCCCGAGACGATTCGGCATGCTCTGCGGCGATGGAACCGCCATGAGCGTCCATTTGACGGAAGCTGGAGAGCTCGACCACATCAGCCGAAGCGAGCGCTTCTTCGACGTGGTCGACGACCCGGTGACCGAAAAAGGGGTGCGCGAGGGCTCCAGTTGGTGGTTCGCCTCGTTCGAAGGTCTGCTTCACGAAGTCGACTTCGGTGGCGACGTCCCTGCGCCCAAGAGACCTTGGTCGCTTTTCACCGAGAGGGAGACCGAAGGGGGTTGGCGCATCGGCGGCGCCCAACATCTTGCGTTCCATGAGAAGACGAGACGTCTGTATTCCATCGTCCACGAGGGCGGCCCTGGCTCTCACAAGGACCCGGGCAGCCAAGTCTGGGTCTACGACGTGGCTTCGCGAAAGAAGGTGGCGACGTTCACGACGCCCAACCTGATCAGCGCGTTTTTGGGCCCGCAAGCCGGCTTCGAAGCCACGGGGACCCTAGGAAAGGTTCTCGACTTCGTCCTTCCAAACGCAGGCGTCCATAGCATCGCCGTCACACAGGATTCGAATCCCCTGTTGTTCGTGCGCAATGCGGACCTGGGCGCGGTGGGCGTTCTCGACGCGCTGAGCGGAGAGCATCTGCGGAACATCGAGGACACGGGATTGTCCGGGGCTCTGTTGGTGGTGCCATGATCGACCCGGTCATCGAGCTGTCGCTGTGTCTTTGCCTGGCGCTCCTGTTCGCAGGCGCTGCCTGGCACAAGATCTCCGACCGCCCCCGCTTCGAGGCCGTCATGCGAGCCTACGAGCTGCTGCCCGACTCTTCATTGCCCGTGGCCTCTTGGCTGGTTCCCGTGGCCGAAGCCAGCATTGCGCTCGGACTCTCGTACGGCCCTGCCCGCTCGGTCGCTGCGTGGTGCGCGTCCACCGTTTTGCTGCTGTACGCAGGCGCAATCGGCGTCAACCTTGTGCGGGGCCGGCGCGACATCGACTGCGGCTGCTTTGCGTCGTCGTCCCGTGTTCCGCTTGGCGTGGGGCTCGTGGCGCGAAACGTGGGATTGGCGATGGCGGCGTGGGTGGCATCGTTCCCCGCTCGGCCAAGGGCGCTGGTTTGGGTCGACTGGGTCACGGTTGGCACGTCGCTGATCGGCCTATCGCTTCTTTGGCTGGCGAGCCAACGGCTCGCGCAGACCGGTCCCGCTTTGAAAAGACTGCGAGGCTATCGATGACCGATGCTTTGATGATTTCGAACGTGATGTTGTGGTTTCTCGTCATCGGGCTTGCTCTCACGGTGCTTGCGCTGACGCGGCAGATCGGGTTGCTACACGAGCGCATTTCGCCGGTCGGTGCGCTCTCGGCTCAAAACAAGGTCCGCGTGGGTGACAAGGCCCCTGAGCTCGCTCTGATCGACATCCACGACCGGCCGCTTCAAGTCGGCGGGCCGTCGAAAGACGGCACTCGTACGCTCTTGTTTTTTCTCTCGCCGACCTGTCCGGTGTGCGAGACGCTTTTGCCGACCGTCGAACGGGTCGCCCAAACCGAGGTACCCAGGGTTCGCGTGATTTTGGCGAGCGACGGAGAGCTAGAGGAACACCGCGCGTTTGCCGCCGAAAAGCGCATCCGCCATTTGCCCTATGTCCTTTCGGCGCCCCTCGGCATGAGCTACGGGGTGGCCAAGTTGCCCTATGCAGTGCTCATCGACGACCAGGGACTGGTAGCGGCGCAAGGGCTGGTAAACACCCGCGAGCACCTGGAAAGCTTGTTCGAAGCGCAGCGGCATGGCGTGGCTTCGATTCAAGACTACTTGAAGGAGAAAGCGCGATGAGCAGGATGGATCGGTGGTTCGAGGGACTGAGCCGTCAATCCGCGCGGAGGCTTTCTCGCCGGCACTGGCTTTCGCGTTTTGGCGGCGTGCTGGTGGGAAGCGCGACCCTCCCGTTACTCCCGGTGGCCCGCGCTGCGGACAAAAACACGATGGGCGAGGACGGCGTCCGAGGCCCCGAAGGAGACCCCACGCGCTGCGAGTACTGGCGCCACTGCGCGATCGACGGGTTTTTGTGTAGTTGTTGCGGCGGCTCGCATACCGCATGCCCCCCGGGCACCGAAATGTCGCCGGTCACTTGGATTGGAACCTGCCGTAACCCCGCCGACGGTCACGATTACATCATTTCGTATAACGACTGCTGCGGAAGAACCTTCTGCGGACGGTGTGTCTGCAATCGCAACGAAGGCGAGCGTCCCATTTATCACTGGTACCGGAGCAACGACATCAACTGGTGCGGCGGCGCCTCGGCTCAGACGTACAGCTGCTCGACGGCGGTGGTGGTCAAGACGGCTCGCGAAAGGCAACCCGAGCGATGAGATATGCGTGGCTATTCGCCGCGGTGCTGTCCTGGAGCTCCAGCGCGTGGGCCGATTCGCTCGAGGAGCACGACTACGTCTTGAACTGCTCGGGGTGCCACCGGATGGATGGCTCGGGCTCCTCGGTCGTTCCTTCGCTGCATGGCATGCGAGAGCTGGCCGGAAACCCGGACGCCCGCGCTTACTGGGTGCGCGTTCCAGGCGCCGCGCAAGCGCCGCTGACCGACGCCCGTTTGGCCGCGCTCATGAATTGGCTCGTCGCTCGGTTCGCCGGAGCCCCACCAAAGCCACCCTACACTCCCCGAGAAGTCGCCGAGCTCCGCTCCCGACCCTTTCGCGACCCCCTCGCTCACCGCCCGGGGACACGCTAGCCACCCGAAACAAACGTATTTCCGACGAATTACGGCTCCTGCCGCGACCGTCCGAACGCGGTACGGCCCCTGCATATTCGAAGCGCTGGCGTGGACCCCGGGGTGCGAACATCATGGGCCCGCCATGCTCCATTCGGTTCTCGTTCCAGTTGGTGACGAAACACACCAGGCGTATTTGACGCTGCCCGACGCCAAACAAGCGCCGTATCCGGGCGTGGTCGTCATCCACGACATCTTCGGCTTCAGCCCCGACCTTCGGCGGCATTGCGAACGCTTCGCGGACGCTGGCTACGCGGCGATCGGACCCGACCTCTATCGAGGCGGCCATCCGAGCTGTGTCGTGAAGACCCTTGCGTCCCTGGCGAGCGGACGAGGCTTTGCCTACCAAGTCATCGACGCAGCCAGGACCTTCCTCGCAGAACGGAACGACGTCGATGCCGGTCGAATCGGCGTGGTCGGCTTTTGCATGGGAGGTGGCTTCGCCCTCATTGCAGGTGCCGATCAATCTTTCGCGGTGGCCGCGCCTTTTTACGGAGCGGTGCCGAGAAACGCTTCGCGCCTCAAAGGTCTTTGTCCGACCATCGCGCAGTACGGAGCCGAGGACACCGTCTACCTGTCCCATGCCAGGCGGCTCATGCGTCACCTCGAAGAGCTCGGCATCGAACACGAGGTGCACGTCTACGAAGGCGTAGGTCACTCCTTCATGAACGATCATGGCAATCGGCCGCTGGCGCGGTGGGCCCGACACACTCCGATTCATGCCTTCTACGACCCGACGACCGAAACCCGAGCCTGGAACGCTTTGCTCGATTTCTTGCAGAGGCATGTAGGCAAATCGAACGGCTGAGCCGAGGCCTCGCCAGCGTGTGCTCTAGTCGCTGAAGAGGTTTTCGACGTCGGCTTTGGTGAGGCCCTTGAGAGGGCTTCCCTCGGTAGACAGCACGTTGCTGACGAGCTCCCGCTTCTTTGCCGACAGTTGCAGGATCTTTTCCTCGACGGTGCCCTCGGCGATCAACTTGTACACGTTGACGTTTTTGGTCTGGCCGATTCGGTGGGCGCGGTCGGTCGCCTGATCTTCCACCGCGGGGTTCCACCACGGATCGAAGTGCACGACCGTATCGGCGCCGGTCAGATTGAGCCCGGTCCCTCCTGCCTTGAGCGAAATCAAGAACACCGGAACGTTCGCGTCGTCGTTGAAGCGATCCACCCGTTCGAGCCGATCTTTGGTAGACCCGTCGAGGTACTCGTACGTCACGCCATCGGAATCGAGCGCCGCCCGGATGTGGTTGAGCATCTCGACGAACTGACTGAATACGAGCACCCGGTGCCCTCCATCGATGGCCTCGTCGATGATTTCGCGCAGTGCGCCGAGCTTGCCGCTGTCGTCCGGCCCAAAACCGGTGTCGGGCAGCTTCATCAGCCTCGGATCGCAAGCGACCTGCCGCAAGCGCGTCAGCGCCGCGAGAATTTGAATCTGCGAGCGGCTCACGCCCTGCTTTTCGACCTCGCTCAAGACGCTCTTGCGAACCTCGCGAAGGATCTGCTTGTAGAGCTTGGACTGCTCCTCGGCGAGCGGCACGATCATCTCCTGCTCGATCTTGTCGGGCAGATCCTGTGCGACGTCGCTCTTTACACGCCTCATGATGAAGGGTTTGATCGTGGCTCGCAGCCGTTGCGCCGTCTCGATGTCACCCCGGTCGATAGGTCGAGCGATGCGCTCCTCGAAGGTCTTCAGGTTTCCAAGCAACCCCGGAGACACGAAATCGAAGATGCTCCACAGCTCGCTCAGGCGGTTCTCGATGGGCGTTCCGGTCAGGGCTAGCCGCCGCTCGCTCCCCAGCTTCTTGGCGGCCCGAGCGGTCTGGCTCATCGGATTCTTGATGTGCTGCGCCTCGTCCAGGATGACGTACCGCAGATCGAGCTCCTGGAGCAGCTCCTCGTCCCGCCGGAGCAGCGCATAGCTCGTGATCATCACGTCCGCCTTGTCGAGTTCCCCCGCCCGCTGATTACGATTGGGCCCTTGCCACACCACCGTCTTGAGGCTCGGGGCGAACTTTTGGATCTCGCGCTCCCAGTTGGACACGACGGAGGTCGGCGCAATGACCAGATTGAGCTTGCCCTTGTGCTTGCCCTTGGCCCACAACAAGAGCGCGATGGTCTGCAATGTCTTGCCGAGGCCCATGTCGTCGGCGAGAATTCCGCCGCTATTGAGCTCGTCGAGAAACACGAGCCACGAAAAGCCGTCCTTCTGGTATGGACGCAGCTGGGCTTTGAGGCCTCGCGGCTTGGCGACGCTCGGGACCTCGTCGATGTCCTCGATCTTGGCGAAGAGCGACTTGGCCGAAGCGGACACTCGGGCGTTGTTGACCATCTTCATCAGGTCTTGCACGCGCCCAGCCTGAGAAAGTGGGAGCTTGTCTTTCGCGCCCGCGGTGGCGTAGATCTCGGCCATTCGCGTCAGCACGTCGCCCACTTTGTCCGGATCGATGGGCGCGTACGTCCCGTCCTCCAGTCGGACCAATCGCCGCCCGTGCTCCAAGCACGCCCGCAGCTCCTCTTCACGGACCGCGGCGCCGCCCGACGCAAAGGTCATGTCGAGATTGAGCCAGTCCACACCGCTCGAGACGCGCATTTGTGGTGTCACCGATTCGTCGCGAATCGTCACGTCGACCAAATCGTCCGGAATGAACCGATCCCAATCCTCGGGAAGCTCTCCAATGCCGTGCGTCCAAAAGGCAATGGCATCGTCGCCGGTCGCTACCAGCTCCTCGCCCGACTCCGACACTTCGAATTTCTGGTTGAGTAGCGCTTGAATGCCCGCCATCTCGGTACCCACGTCACGTCGGACCACGCGGGGCCGGCCCTTTCCGTTCTTGGGAGGCAACACGGCCAACGGGGACGGGATGTCGTCCGGCGGGACGTCGAACTCCTGGTCTTCGTACCGCACGTAGAGTCTCACGCGCGCTTCGATGATGTCACCGTCGGCTTTGAGCTCGAAGCGCGGCTTCTGATCGACCAACTCCGCGACGGCGTTCAAGTCGGGGAGCTCCGCGCCAATCGATGCAGCCACTCGGGGAATGTACTCACCGAGCAGAGCGGGCAGCTCGTCGAGGGAATGCACCATCGCCGGTGAGCGGTACAGACGTTGCAGCCAG
>JASFKY010000039.1:0-19513 GCA_050118395.1 Myxococcales bacterium
GCGAGCAACTTCCCGAAAGCTCTGCCGGACGGCTGAGCCCAGAGGGACAGAAGAAATTTCGAACCCGAATCTTTCGCTACTCCATGATCGATCTGGCGCTCTATGGCGCTGCATTCGCCCTGATCCTGTGGGCGTTCGGCTTGCGAGCATGCGCGCTGGCGGCCCTGGTTTGGGGCACCGGCTACCCGTGGGCGTACTTCTGGACGGGCGGTAGCTTTGCCCGAGTTCCGTGGTTCTTCATGGCAGTTGCGGCCGTTTGCTTGCTCAAACGAGGTTTCCCTCTGCTCTCCGGCTTCGCGCTCTCCTGGAGCGCGCTGTTGCGCCTATTTCCTGCAGCGCTTGCGGGTGGTCCCATCGCTGCTGCAGTCGATCGCTTCCTCCGAAGAAAGAAGGTTCGCCGAGCTTGGCTCGACGCCACCGACAAGCGTTTCATCGCCGGAGGTGTCTTGGGCCTGGTGGTGCTGGTGGGCGCGAGCATCGCGGTCAATGGTTGGAAGGCGCATCCGGAATTCCTGGCCAACACGTTGAAACACGCCGAGACGCCGCTGACCAACCACATGGGGCTTCCGACCGTCCTGTCTTACAAGCCGAGCGCGGTCGGACGCTTCACCAAAGATTCGAGCCTCGAAGACCCCTGGGCGAAATGGAAACAGGCCCGCAAGCAGACCAAACACAATCGGCGCTGGCTTCACGGACTGATTCTGCTCGGCATGTTCGTCTTGCTGGCGCTCGCCGGCCGCCGTCTGGCGGGGTGGGCGGTTCTGGCGAGCAGCACGATCCTGATCGTCGGATTCTTCGAGCTTACCTGTTACTACTACAGCTTCGTCGTGCTGATGGCGCCGCTCGCCATCGAGCGGCTGCGCTACACCGTCGCCTTGATTTCGGTCGTAATCGCCGGCCTGATTCTGCAGTTTTTCATCGGCTGGTACGACGAGCAGTACATCTGGGAGACGGTCGCCGTGCTGTTGGGCCTGCTCTACATCATCGTGGACCTCGTGCAGAGGCCGCTGCCTGAATCTTCCCCGGCTTCAGCGACGAACCCTTCCGTGTAGTTGCGCCCATCGGGCCCCGGTCTTAGCTTCCGTGGGTTAGACAGGTTCACGTGATCGCTGGTGTGTGTCTACACACGGGAGGAAAGTCCGAGCTTCATAGGGCAGGATGCCAGGTAATGCCTGGTGGGGGCGACCCCGAGGAAAGTGCCACAGAAAGTAAACCGCCACGCCGCCGAAAGGCCGCGCGGCAAGGGTGAAAGGGTGAGGTAAGAGCTCACCGGGCCGGCGGTAACGTCGGTCGCACGGCAAACCCCATCCGAAGCAAGACGAAATAGGGAGGCGCCGAGGGTGGTCCCGCCCGAGCCTCCGGGTAGCGTCGCTCGAGGCCGTTGGCGACATCGGTCCCAGAAGAATGATCACGAACCGCGCTTCGGCGACGAAGCGTGGTGACAGAACTCGGCTTACGAACCCTCTGACCACCGGCGCTCCGCTTCGGCGGGGCGCCGTGCTGTTTAACTTAACGGGTGTCGTCGGCGGGTAGGACCACGATGCCCCGGCTCCTGGCGCGTTCCAAGGCCGCCATGCGGGGCTCTTGGTAGGCGGGGGAGTCGAGGTAGGCGATTAGCCGTTCGCTCGCCGGAACGACGATGTCCTCGGGGATCCACGTCACCGGCTCTCCATCCTTCCAACGCACTTCCTGTCGCTCCATCTTCCACGCCGCCTCGGCGAGATCGAGCGAGGCGAGAGCCTCTCGGATCGCCTCGAAACGCCCCTGCAGCTTTGGTTCCAGAAAGAAACACTGGCCGCCACCGATGAACGCGATGTGATACCGGGAGGGATGGTGCGCCAATCCGTCGAGCTTCAGACGCTTGGATGCCTGGAACAGCATGTGCATCATCTGCTCGCCCGTCCCGAGGCCAGGGTGATCCTGTCCGGGCCACGGAGGGTAGCGCAACGAAAAATCTTCCGTTGGGTTCTGCAGAAGCATCCACTCGATGTAGAGAAACTGGAGCTCATCGGGCGGATCGAGCCCCTCGGGCGCGGGGCGCGATACCCGTCGCAGCACTTGATCGACCAATAGGTATTCCGCTCCGCCCTTCTTCGCGTGCAAGGTCAAATGCTGCCGCTCGGGGTCACTTGGATCGACCGTGAGCCGCAGATCGCGGAAGCCGCGGTTTCTGATCTCCTCGGCTACTCCGTATGCCTCGATGGCAAATTCGATCCCGTGCTGGGAATAGTAGTCTAGGATTCGGGTCCCCTTGTAACGAGGCCCCGTCAGATCTCCCATGAGATCGGCCTCGGTGAGCTTCCATTCGCCGCTGGCCCTCTGCAGATCGCGCGGATTGAGCTCTTGCGCGATTTGCGCATATCGCTCGAAGAGGCTCTTCTGAGGTTCTTGGGTCACGGTCGCGTCGTCCGTCAAGAGCCAACGAATGAAATCCGTGGAGGAGCGCCAGGCCTCGTCGCTGTACCCGCCTCCCAGCGTGACGACCACCGGGGACCGGTGCCGTCTTGCCGAGTCGATCACGAAGCAATCACGGGTCAACACGCCTCGCCGGGTGAGATTGAAATCACCGAGTCGATCGGACGCCAAGACATCGTTTCCGGCCACGTAAAAAATCAGCCGCGGTTGGATTTCGTCCAAGGCCGGTGGGAGCGTTTCCTGCAGCCTCGAAAGATAGGCGGCATCGCCAGCTCCGGAAGGCAACAGGTGCTGTCGGTCCGCAGCGGCTTCGACGTGGCTCCAGACCGAGCCGTGGACCGAGTAGGTCAAAACCGTTTCGTCTTCCTCGAACGTCACGATGTTGCCATTGCCTTGATGGTAGTCGAGGTCGACGATGGCAATCCGCGCCGTGAACCCGTCTTCGCGCAACGAGGCAATCGCGGTCGCGATGTCGTTGTACACGCAAAAGCCGCTGCCGCTTTCGGGCTCAGCATGATGAAAGCCGCCACCGATGTTGAATGCCACCCGTTGCTCGTGAAGCGCCGCCCAACGAGCCGCCTCGACCGTGCCCCCTACTTGTCGGCGTTGAGAAATCAAGATCGGATCGACGTCGATGAGCTGCGCCTCCAGCCCGAAGATGCGCCCGAGTTGCTCGGGCCTCGCCGTCGCATCCAAGTAGGCTTCCGAGTGTGCCCTTGCCAGATCGGTTACGGCTGCCAACGGAGCCGGTCGGACCTGCTTGGGTCGGATGAGCCCTTCGGCTGCCAAAGCCCCCAAGATCATTTCGCCGCGCGCGACTTCGACTCCCGGCACGCGTGCGGTCTGCTCGAGGGAGTCCATTCGGTACTGCGGGTGGTACCAGAGACCGATTCGGCCTTTGAGCCGGTTGTGAGCCCTTCGTCTCTGCAGCCAGCTGGCCATGTCAACTAGACCGAGATGGAGCCCTTGCGGAAATCCGTCCGTGCGATGTGCACGTTGATGACCACCGGCTTGCCCGATGCGGCGATCGTTTTGGCCTCGTGCAGAGTCGCGTCGATTTGGCTGGGATCATCCAGCAGCAGGCCAGCCGCGCCGTAACCCCGCGCCGCTTCGTGATACGCCGTGCGGTTCAAGACCGTGCCGATGTCCGTCCCCAACATCGGAACCTGCTCTCGAGCGATTTGAGCCCACGATCCATCGGTGCCGATGACTACGATGGGCGCCAGCCCGTGGCGTACGCACGTGTCGATTTCGGCCAGGCTGTATGCGCAGGATCCATCGCCGTAGATCAGCCACACCTCTTTGCCGGGCTCTACCAACGAGGCTCCCACGGCAAAGCCACCGCCGACGCCCAGCGTCCCGAAGACGCCCGGATCGAGCCAGGAGAGGGGCTCACGCGGTCGCAAGATGTACGAAGCGGTAGCCACGAAGTCGCCCCCGTCCACGACGAGCACGGCATCGTCCGCCATCTGTTCTTCGATGCGTTGAAACAAGCGCAGCGGGTTGACCTGCTCGGTCGCTGCCTCGGCCTGCTCGGTGATTTCTTCGTCTCGCTTGAGCTCGCGCGCGCGGAGCGTGTCGTACCACGGGCTCCACGGCCCGAGACCTTCGCCTGCGGCGTCGGCGAGCTCGCGCAAGAATTCGCCTGGGTGCATCCGAACTGCGATGTCGGGGCGGCGGTTCTTGCTCATCTCGCTCGAGCTCAGGTTGGAGGCAACCAGCGTGGCACGGCTGGAAATGCTCCGACCGTATCCGAGCCGAAAATCGAAGGGAAAGCCGGCGACGATGACCAAGTCTGCTTCCTTGAGCGCGGCGCTTCGTTGGTGGCGGAACTGAATGTCGCTATAGCGGCCGAGCAGACCGCGAGCCATTCCGCCGAGCCACGTTGGCATGCCGAGGACTTGGACGGCTTCGGAAAGCGCGTAGGGGTCCGGGGTGTTGACCAGCGCCTGGCTGCCGATGACCAGCGCGGGGCGTTCTGATTGGCGCAATAGGGAAGCGACTCTTTGCACGTGGGGGCTTCCCTGGTTGCGCTTGGGCGGCAAGGACTCCCGCACAGGGGTCACGACACCGATGTGCGGCTGATGGAACTGGCGGTAGAGGTGACCGCGCAGGTAGAGCCCGAGCGCCTTCGAGGCCAAGCTCTTGCTGTTTTGGACCCCGCTCTCCTTCATAAACATGTCGCGCACCATGTCCTCGGGATAGAGCAGATCGATCGGCATCTCGATGAAGACCGGTCCCGGCACTCCCTCTTGGGCGACATGGAGGGCTTTTTCGACGATCGGCTCGATGCTGCTCACCGTCTTGACCGATACCGCCCATTTGGTGATCGATTCCATCAGCGAGATCTGATCGATGTCCTGAAGCGCCCCTCGCCCCTTGAGCAGGGTGGCCGCTGCGCCGCCGAAAACCAGGACCGGCGACTGCGCCAACTGTGCGTTCTTCACGGCGGTCACCGTGTTGGTCACGCCTGGTCCGGCAGTCACCGCGGCGATTCCGGGTACTCCCGTCATCCTCGCGACAGCATCGGCTGCAAATACGGCGCTCACCTCGTCCCGGACGTCGACTACCCGGATGCCGTGGGCCTCTGCCCCCACCAAGATGGGGGAAATGTGGCCGCCACAGAGTGTGAACAATTGCTTGACCCCACGGGATGCGAGGACTCTTCCGATGATTGCACCGCCATCGTCTGCCATCACTTGCTCCCAGCTCGCTCCAACACGTGCCGCTCGAGCACGACGCACGTGAACGTTCCTTCGAAGACCTTGACCGAGTCGACCGTCGCCTCCACGAGCACTTCCCGTTTGCTGCCCCGGGTCGCCACCGCGCGGGCGGTCGCGATCAGTCGGTCGCCTTCCCGCACCGGCTTGAGGAACCGAGCGCTTGCCGCCCCGAGTACGACATTGGGATCGTTTACCGCCAACATCGCCGCGTAGTCGGCGGTGCCGAAGACGAATCCACCGTGAATCAAGCCTTTATCATCCACGACCATCGAGCCGGTCGTGTCGAGCGCCACCCGTGCAGACCCGTCGCTCAGATCCAGCAGGCGACCGCAAAACTGGGGATCGGCACGCAGATGGGTCTTCACCTCCATGGGCGGCCACGATGGCACGAGCTGATGGACTAGAAAAGCAGGCTTTGGCGGCTCCGAGGGGCATTATCGCTTGCCGCGAGGGCATTCGGGTGTCTAATAGATCCCCAGATCAATCAGATGGAGGGTCATGTGAACGAGCTGGCGCGGTACCTCATGGAAAACGCTTACATAGACTTTCAGGGCGGAATCACGATCGAGGAAGTCCGAAAGTTCCTGCGCGACGAAGACAGCCGCGAGTCGAGAGCCCTCCTTTCCCGGCTCATCGAAGACGAGGGAATGGATGACCTGATGGTAACCATTGCGGATTGCTTGAAGGAATACATTCGAACCGGAATCAACGAGGACATCGTCAAGGCACAGCTCATCACCTACGCCGAGTCCTGAGCTCACGGCGTCCTCGCCAATGTCTGCTACAGTTCGTATGCTCATGCGCCGGATCGCACTCTGCGTCTCGTTGGCCATTGCGCTGGCTAGCTGTGAACGCTCGACCGAAGCCGACAGCGGCCCCAAAGACAGCTCGCCGAAGGTCGAGCCCGGTGCCGGCTCTTCCAAGCCGATTCGCGATTTGCCCCAAGTGGACACGTCCGGCCTGGACGAGTTCGCCAAGGGGATCTGGATCGACATGGTCAACGAGCTTCTATCGCCTTGTGGCGATCCGATCAGCGTGGCGCGATGCGTCGCGGAGAGCCGCAAGTGCAAGCGTTGTGTGCCGGCCGCTCGCTATGTGGCGCGTCTCGTCAACGACGGATACTCGCGTGACGAGGTTCGGGACATCTATCGAGTCCGCTATGGAGAGGACACCAAGATCGAAAAGCTCACCGCCGGCGATTCGCCGATGCGCGGCTCACCGATGGCGCCGGTGACGATCTACGAATTCAGCGATTTTCAGTGTCCTCACTGCAAGATGGCCGCGCCCGAGCTGAAGAAAGTCGTCGAGGAGTCCGACGGCAAAGCAAAACTGGTCTTCAAGCAGTACCCCCTGCCCATGCATCCCAAGGCACGGGAGGCTGCGAAGGCAGCGGTGGCGGCCGACAAGCAGGGCAAGTTTTGGGAGATGCACGACTTGCTCTTCAAGAACCAGGCCGAGCTGCAGCGAGCCGACTTCGAACAATACGCGAAGCAGATCGGGCTCGACTTGAAGCGGTTCAAGGCGGACATGGAGTCCAAAGAAACGGAAAAGAAGATCGAAGCCGACATCGCGGAAGGAGAAGCGATAGGAGTGGATTCCACACCTACGATCTTCGTGAACGATCGACGTTTCGTGTTTCCGCCTGATCAGCTCGATGCCTACATTCATGAAGAGCTCGACAGGTGAGCCACCGCGATCGGCTCGTCCCGCCGGTCGAAGGACGAGCGCGTTACCGCTCGTGATCGCGGCATGGCTGCTTTGCTCGGTTGCGGCCGCGCTCGCGCCCGGGCAAGTGCCTCCTCCGATCGACCTCGCCGATCGCTCCGGTCGGAAGGTCGATCTCGAAGAGCTCAGGGGGAAGGTCGTGTTGGTCGATTTTTGGGCGTCTTGGTGCGGGCCCTGCCGGCAGGAGCTCCCGTTTCTAGAGGCGTTACACCAAAAATTCGAATCGCAAGGCCTCGTGGTCGTAGGCATCAGCATCGATCGGAGCGCAAAGAAGATGAGCCGCTTCTTGGAGTCGGTGCCGCTCAGCTTCCGCATCGTCCATGATCCGAATCTGAGCGTTGCCTCACGCTACGAACCGTCGGCAATGCCTTCGTCGTATTTCATCGCGCGTGACGGAAAGGTTCGATACGTGCACGAGGGATTTCGCAAGAAGGACGCAGCTGACATCGAATCACGCCTGCGGACCCTTCTCGCCGAGCGGCCGGCGCTCAGCGAGCGATGAACCTCGGTGCTCTCAGCGGGTACCGCTTGCGGTTTTGGGTACGGCTGCGCCTCGGGCGACGAAGGCGCTGAGCTGTTGGCTGATGTAGTCCACGACTTCGCAGTCCGATTCCCGGAATACCCCACCGGTGACCCCTCTGGCTAGCTGGAGCACGCCCAAGAGGCGCCCTTCGTGGATCAAGGGTCGGTACAACAGGGCCCGAACGTCCATGCCGGGAACTCCGTCGATCTGCTCGTCGTAACGAGGGTCTGCAGGCGCGTCTGCCAAGACCAGCACCGCGCGCTCCGCGAGGCTTCCCGACGCACCGAGCAGCCCTGCCGAAGAAGGATACCCTCGGCCCCGGCGCTCACGCGCGCCCGTGCCCCGTGCGGCCACCACACGGAGCTCGTCGGTGTTCACGTCGAGCAAAAAGGCGGCGTTTGCTTCCGATGGAACCAGCTCCTCCAGCAATCGAACCGCGAACTCGAGCGCTTCTGCACGGTTTTGTAAAAAAAGCAGGTCATGACATGCCTCGAAAGCGGCTCCCAGCCGATCTTCTGTAGGAGGTGGCGGCACGCTGCTCACACGGGGCCCTTCCGACCCGCGCGCGGTATCGCGTAAGGGAAATTCGATTTCGATGCTCTTGTTCCAATCCTTCCACTCGAGTCGAACGACGGGGGGGTGGTGCGGCTTCTGTTTCCAAACGTGATCGAAGATCTCGATCCGAATGAACTTGGGCCCGCGCTCGTTTGCGATCTCGTCTTGCACTCGCCGAAGCAGGCTGGTGGCTAGCTTTTCTCCGGTTCCCGCTTCGAAGGGCACGGGTACCGCGTACATTCGCTCGCGAAAATGAATCGGACTCGATGCCCGTGGGCTCTCGTCGCGTGAGGCCACCAAGAGGAGCTTCTTTTCCACGCTCGAAGGCGGCGGGCTGCTGGGCCGTGGCGCGCCTGTCGGGCGTTCGCCGGTCGGGGCGGGCGGCGCTGGGAACGGGGCTGGCGCAGCGGCGACCGGCTTGGGCGGCCGCGCATCGAAGGGCATGGGTCTCTTCGTTCCGGGCGGCGGCGCGGGCTGTTCGGTCGGCAGGATCTGGTATCTGCGCTGCTCGCGGGCGTCCTGGATGGTGACCGTGCCATTGGAGTTGACCTTGCAGCTGGCCCCGGCGGGCACGCCGCCTGATTCCCCGAGTTGCGCGCGGACCGACTGTAACGCGCCCGGCCAGGTCGCGGCTTCGACCGTGCCTCGGAAGAGCGGCTCCGACGCGCCGAGTCGGTTGATTTCGACTTTCCAATACCTCGTAGCCACGTGTTCCTGCTGGTGCGCACGACATGATAACCAAGATCACGCGGGAAGTCGCATCCCCGGCTGGCATGCGCTGGCAGGCCGTTGTAGGTACGAGGCCGTGTGGATTCTGGTGATAGGCCGGGAGGGTATCGAGGAACGCGCTGGCAGCTCGGTGGGGTGTTTGCTCGATCTTGGTTGCGACGTGAAGACGGCCAACCTGTGGGATCGTCTCGATACCGACGAGTTGGCCACGAACCCGCCCGCGGTGGTCTTGATCGAGGCGGGAGACGAAGCAGACGCTGGCCGGGGAGCCTTGGTTCGCGTGCGCGCCGCCGAGCCGCTCCGCGACGTGCCGGTCATCATCGGCGTCACCGTAGGGGCGTTGACCCGGCTCGATGCGGGCGACGGATTCGACGATTTTGCGCTCATGCCTTACGTGCCCGCCGAGCTCTACATGCGAATCCGACGGGTGGAGTGGAGTCGTAGCGAATTCGCTCAGCAGGAACGCATCAAGATGGGGCCTCTGTGCATCGATTTGGCCGCCCACGAAGTCACGATCGACGGCGGGCCGCGGCAGCTGACCCACCAGGAATTCGCCCTGCTAAGCTTTCTCTGCCAAAACCGCGGGCGCGTCTTTTCCAGGCGGCAGCTGCTCGAGCGCGTTTGGGGCGTCGACTACTACGGAAGCAGCCGCACGGTGGACATCCACGTTCGTCGTCTTCGCATGAAACTTGGTCAGGCCGTGAACAACCTCGAAACGGTTCGGGGTGTCGGCTACAAGATGAAAGAGCCCTGATGCGCGAACCGCTCGCGATTTCGACCGGCGATCCGGCAGGGGTGGGGCCTGTCGTGACCGCGGCGGCGTTGGCGAGCTCGCTGGGGCCCGACCGTGCGCTGGTCTTTGGGGACGCGGTGTGGATGCAAAACGCGCTTCACAGCCACGGTTTCGAGGCGGTTAGGCGCATCGACGTCCGTGAGTCGGATCAACTAGGCCCGGGTGAAGTGGGCCTGGTGCACGTCGCGGATTGGCCGGCTGTGATGGTTCAGGCGAGGGCGCCGACGATTGCAGGCGGGGGCGTTCAGCGTGCGGCCCTGGAGGCCGCATGCGATGCAGCCATCGGCGGAGCAGCGCGAGCGATCGTGACTGGTCCGGTCAGCAAGGAAGCCGTGAGCCTTTCGGGCGTCAGCTTTCGTGGGCAGACCGAGCATCTTGCGAGGCGCGCCGGCGTGCACGTGGAGAACGTGACGATGATGTTCCTCGGACCACGGTTGAGGGTCGCCCTGGTGGCAACGCACTGGCCCATCAAGCGCGTTCCTTCCACCGTGACGGGCCCGCACATCGAGCGAACGGTCCGACACCTGACCGATGCGCTCCAGCGATGGCTGCCTCGGACCACCCCGCTTCGGATCGAAGTCACGGGCCTCAACCCACATGCCGGAGAGGGCGGCCTTCTCGGAACCGAAGAGGAGACCATCATCGCGCCCACGCTCGATGCGCTCCGAGAGGAGGCCCCTTATTCGACGGGAGAAGTCGAGCTGTGCGGACCGACGCCGGCCGAAGCCGTATTTCGCTATGCAGCGGATGGCCGCGTGCATGGAGTCGTAGCGATGTTCCACGACCAGGCAACGATTCCATCGAAGCTTCTCGACTGGGGGCAGGCGGTGAACGTCACGTGGGGTTTGCCATTCGTACGGACGAGCGTGGACCACGGGGTCGCCTACGATGCCGCCGCGGCCGGGGCGGCTTCCGAAAGTGGAATGATTGCCGCGATCGCGGCTGCGCAGCGCCTGACTGGCGGGATCGAGGAATGACGACTGAAATCGTCATCCGAGGAGCGCGTGAGCACAACCTGAAGAACCTGACCTTGGCCCTGCCCAAAGAGCGACTCACCGTCGTGACGGGACCGAGCGGCAGCGGCAAGTCCAGCCTGGTATTCGACACGCTGTACGCCGAGGGGCAGCGGCGCTACGTGGAGTCGCTCAGCGGCCACGCTCGTCGAATCCTGACCCAGCTTGCACGCCCAGACGTCGACGTGATCGAGGGGCTTTGCCCTGCCATCGCCGTCAGAGAGCGGGAGCCATCGCGCAATCCGCGATCCACGGTCGGCACGCTCACCGAAATCGGGGACTATCTTCGCGTCTTGTTTGCGAGCGCAGGTCAAGTGCATTGCCCGGTTTGCGGAGAAAGGTTGATCGCGCATTCGGCGGCACAGGTCGTGCGGGAAGCGATGAAGCTCGGGGAGGGCACACGCTTTTCGGTTTTGGCTCCGATCGTGCGTGCCGGGACTCCCGTCCCCTCACGCTTGCTTCAGACCCTTCGCGAGAAGGGATTCGTTCGCTTGTTGATCGACGATTCGTCGGTGGACATCGAAGATGTGCAAGCCCTCGAGCAGGGCAGGTCGGTCGACGTGGTCATCGACCGGCTGTCGGTTCGCGAGGGAGTTGCTTCCCGTCTGGCCGAAGCCGTCGAGCTCGCGTATGAGCTCGGCGGAGGAATCGTCCATCTCAAAGAACAGGGTGGAACGAGGCATCGCTTTTCCGAGCGTCACACTTGTTTCGAGGGCCATGCTTCGATACCGGTGATCAGCCCTCAGCTCTTCTCGTTCAACACGCCACTTGGTGCGTGCGAGACCTGTGACGGATTGGGGCAGACGCGCCGCTTCGTCGAGGATCTCGCCGTGGCCGATCCGAGCCTTTCCCTTCGGCGTGGGGCGGTGACCGCATGGGGAAAGCCCCGTTTGGCGTACTACCGGTCGATGTTGGAAAAGGTAGCGGAGGCTGGCGTCGACCTCGACACGCCCTTTGCCGATCTGTCCAAAAAGGAGCGTCGGATCGCGCTTTACGGCGGAGCAGGATTCGAAGGGATCCTGCCGGGGCTGGAGCGCCGCGCTCAGGAGTACATGCGGCGCAAGCTTGCCGAGCAAGGCGATGAAGAGCGCGTGCTCGAATTGTTGGAAGAGGAGCTGGGAGGCTTTGCAACCACGGAGATCTGCCCCGATTGCGGTGGATCGAGACTCAACCGCAACGCCCGTTCCGTACGGGTCGGGGAGCTCGCCATGAGCGACGCGAATGCCCTCGAAGTGCGGAAGTTGCGACGATGGGTGGGCGAGCGTCGCTTTTCCGAATCATTGGAGGCGGCGGTGCGCCCATTGATTCAGTCGATTGCGGACCGTCTCGATTTCCTGGAGCAGGTGGGACTGGGTTATCTGAGCCTCGATCGGGCTGCGGGCTCGCTTTCAGCCGGAGAGGCGCAAAGAGTGCGTCTGGCTACGCAACTCGGCGCGCGTCTGTCCGGGGTGCTGTACGTGCTCGACGAGCCCACCGCCGGTCTGCACCCCGCCGACACGAACCGCCTACTCGGCACGCTCGGGCAGTTGCGGGATTTGGGCAATACGGTGATCGTCGTCGAGCACGACGAGCAGACCATGCGCGCCGCGGACCACCTGGTGGAGCTCGGCCCCGGCGCAGGCGAGCGTGGCGGTCACCTGGTCGCCGAAGGCGATCTGCGGACTCTGATGGAAACGCAAACCTCGCCGACCGGCGCCTACCTGTCGGGTCGCCGTAACATTCCGGTTCCGTCCCGGCATCGCAGCACAAACCGCGGCGCGGTTGGAATTCAGGTCAAGGCTCTCCACAACCTACGCGACGTGCGAGCCGAGTTTCCCTTGCACTGTTTGTGCTGCGTGACGGGGGTGAGCGGAAGTGGAAAGAGCTCCCTCATCGTCGACGCGCTTCTACCTGCTTTGCGCAGACGGCTCGGTCAGAACGCAGAAGTGCCCCCAGGTGTGTCGGTCGAAGGCGGACTGGAGCTTGCGCGGATCGCATTCGTGGACTCCTCACCCATCGGCCGAAGCGCGCGATCCAATCCGGCCACCTATCTCGGTGTGTTCGGGCCTCTGCGGGAGCTCTTCGCGGCGCTTCCGGAAGCGAGGGCTCGCGGCTATCGTCCCGCGCGTTTCAGCTTCAATGTCAAGGGTGGTAGGTGCGAAGCCTGCAAAGGAGAGGGCGTTCAGCGCATTTCGATGCAGTTGCTCCCCGACGCCGAGGTCGAATGCGACGTGTGCGGGGGTAAACGTTACAACGACGAGACACTGCACGTCCGCTATCGAGGGATGAACATCGCCGAGGTGTTGTCGCTCTCGGTCGATGAGGCGCGGGCTTTGTTCGAGGCCGTGCCTGCCATTCGGACGCGTCTGGAGGCCCTGCAGCGCGTGGGCTTGGGCTACCTCGAGCTCGGCCGTCGCTCGACGACGCTGAGCGGCGGGGAAGCGCAGCGGATCAAGCTGTCCCGCGAGCTAGCGCAGCCTGCGCGCAAGCCGACGCTCTATCTCTTCGACGAGCCCACGCGGGGTCTGCACTTCGTGGATGTCGAGCAGCTGGTTGCAATCCTCCATCAGCTGGTCGAAGACGGACACAGCGTGATCGCCGTGGAGCACCATCTCGACCTCATACGCAACGCCGATTTCGTCGTCGACATGGGTCCGAGCTCGGGTCCGGACGGCGGCAGAATCGTCGCGACCGGAACTCCCGAGCAACTGCGCGCCACCGCTTCCCCGACCGGCGCCTACCTCTAGCGTGTTCCGGCTTGAAGGGAACGGCTGAAGGCGTCGCCTACGGTGACGCAGGCTTCGCGCACCTCGAGCTGACCGCCCACCAGGATGGCCAGGGGGTTCACTTCGACCAGCTCGATTTCGGTGTGCCATTGATGGACGAAGGCTGCGATTCGCATCAGGACGTCCCCGATGGCGCTGACCGCCTCGCTCCGCTCCTTGGGCGTGCCGGTGAGCAGAAGCGCACTTCCCCGAAGGCGGAGCAAGACACGCTCGAGGGCTTTGGACGTCGCCGGCAGCACGGTTTCGGTGTGGTCGGCCGAAGCGCGTCCGTGCGGGTCCGCAAAGCCGATCTCGGCGAGCACCGCTCCGGATGCCAACGGCTTCATCCGGACGCGCAGCAGGGTGCGCGCCATCGTGGCCGCGCTCACCGTGACGCCAAGGAGCCTCGCGTCGGCGGAGCGATTCTTGGCTACGGCCATGATTTGTCGAAAGGCATCTCGCGCTTGGCCTGCCGAAAAGACCTCGACTGCCAGGTCCGGATGGTCCCACAGGCGTAGATCGGGTGATGCCAGAGCGATGCGGACCGGAAACCCGATGCGAGCCGCTTCGGAGGCAGCGCGCGAAGGGGTGGAGCAAAGCTCTTGGAGCGGCAAAGGTATGTCGTAGGGCCCCAGTGCTGCCTTGCTCGCCGGATCCGAGAGAGCGCGCCTGGGTCCGAGGATCACATCGAGCACGGCGTCTTCTTCGACCCCCTCCACGACCGGCACTTTGGGACGAGAGGCATCCTGCGAAGCTCGCATCGCGCGCAACGCCGCCGCCACATCCCGGGGCAAGCCGATCGGCACGCTCCGAGCGTCGTCTCCCTCGTGTGCGATGAGACCGTCGCCGATGCGCACGAAACGACCGTCGCTTCGGTGACTCACGCTATCGCCCAGTCGGACTCTGTCGACCGCGGGGAGATCCTTGGTGGCCGCCGCCCAGGGCCGTTCCGTTTCGAGACCGAGCAGCGCCGCGACGGCCACCAGGGGTCCCGTCTCGTGCACGGCCGGCAGGCCGAGGTCATGTAGCAAGCCGAGCGCTTGCGACTCGATCACGGCGACCGGGATCTTGCGTTTGCTCGAGCGTGCGGCATCGGAGAGGCGCACGGCCAGGTCTGGGTCGAGCGCCTGTTCCAGGACCACCGCCGCAGGCTCATCTCGCTCGCAGGCTGCGGTTGCCTGCTCCCAAGGGCGCTCGTGCACCTCGGGTCGCACCGACAAGCCGATCCGCGCCGCATCTCGGCTCAAATCGACCGCCAGCTCCGGGCAGTCACAAAACATGCTCCACGGCTTCGGCATCGACAGATTCCAAGGATACCCCCCGATGCCCACACGGCCCACTTCCTAGAATGGGCCCCGCGCGGGAATTCTCGTGTCTGCCCGGAAGGGTCGATCCCAAACATCGCATGGGTTCGAAGTTCCCGGCGGCACGAGCTTGACGCCTCGAACGGCACGGTGATAATCCGGGCTCGGCGGGCATAACCCCCTGAACGGAAGGGGAAATCCGCCGGGGGCCGAGTTGAGGAAAGTGGGCACATGCGCCTGAAGCTGATCGCAGGCAACCTCGTCATCGTCTTGCTGGTAGGGCTGGGATCGTATCTCGTGGTTCGGACCCAGCTGCGGAGCGAGCTCTCCAAGCAGTTGCAGGACCGTATCGGAGACGATTCGGAGCTCTTCGCAAGGTCCTGGCGCGCCGACGGCGCACGCTTGGCCGAGGGGGTCGCCGATCGCGCGGCGAGCCACTCGGTGAGCAACGTGTTCACGGCTTCGGGCGAAGCCAACCGCCGTCGTAGGGCATTCAAGGCCGCTCAAGAAGTGTCTCGATGGTTCACCGACCCGGCGCGCGGACGGCCTGAGCCGCCCCACATCGTAGCGGTGGTCGACGAAACGGGCCGGGTCATCGCGCGGGACACCGATCCCAATCGGATGTACGGAGAGCTCCTCATCGGACAAGCCCCCGCCTTGCGGGGCGTCCTCAGGCGGGGTGGGTCACGCTACGGGGTTTGGAAGAGGCAAGACAAGCTCTTGCAGGTCGGTGTTGCGGTGGTGAGAAACGACCAGGGAGGCATCGTCGGCGCGCTCGTGGTCGCTTACGACTTGTCCAATGGCTTTGCCAAACGTGAGGCAGCGCTTCTAGGCCACGATCTGCTATTCATCACATCCGGAGACATCTACAGCACGTCGACGTCGGTCGAGGTTCGGGATGAGCTTCAGCACGCTCTCTATTCGGCGCCGCTGGAAAGCCCGACCGAGGCAGCTCTTGCCGGAAAGCCGACTTTGCCCTGGACGACGACGCTCGGTTCCGAAGAGTACATCGGGGTCACCTCCGCGTTGCCCATGGCTCGCGGCGTCGACGCCGGCTACGTGGTGCTCGCCCGTCGCGGTAAGCACACTGCCTTGGCGTCCATCGCGAACGTGATCCTTTGGCTCACGCTTCTCGGGCTCATCGGCGTGGCGATCTACGGCTTCATCGTGGCCAACAACATCATGGATCCCATCGAGCGCATGGAGGACGACATCCTGGCCGTGATCAACGGTCGCAGCGACGTGCGCCTGGAGGTGGAAAGCCCCGAGCTCGGTGGCCTTTCGTATCGGGTGAACCAGTTGATCAACTTGTTCACCGGCGTGGCCGAAGAAGACGAGGAGGGCCGCGCAGTGACCAGCAGCGGCGGCTGGGAAGCCGTAAGCGCCAGCGGCCCCGATCCGACCAGGCCGAGCTCGTTCAGCTTGGTTTCGAGTGACGACCCCGAAGCCGCTGCGCTCGGCGCGCTTTCGGAGGATGACTACTATGCGCAGCTCTTTCGAGACTACGTCGCGGCAAAACGCTCGGTGGGCGAGGACGTCTCCAACATTCCCCAGGAGCGCTTCGTAGAGCGAATCAAGGGCAACGCGGAGCACCTGGTGAAAAAGCACGGGGCCAGCATGGTGCGGTTCAAGGTCGAGACCATTGGCGGTCAGGTAAACTTGAAACCCGTCGTGATTCGCTGAGGCGCGGTACGCGCCTGTCTTGCGCGCCCCGGCCGATGGGCCTACGTGTAAGAGCCATGGGGCTTTTAGACGTGTTCAAAGGTGGTGGAGGCGGGCTGAACAAGCACATCGCCCGTGTGGCCAACAAACGTGCGCAAAAGCACGAGCGCTGGGAGTCGATCCAAGTGCTCGCCGCCGACGGATCGGAGGAAGCGATCCGGGCTTTGCTCACGCGCTTCACCATCAAGGTCGATCCGAGCATCACCGACGGCGAAGAAAAGAACGAGGCCTTTCTGGGCATCGTCCGTCAAGGCGAGGCGGCGCTTGGACCCGTGAAAGACTTTCTGCAGTCTTCCGACACGCTGGCTTGGCCTCTCAAAATCTTGAGGGAGATTCAAAGTGAGGGAGAGGTCACGGCGACCCTGCTCGAGTTGCTGTCCACCATGGATACCGAGTACGAGCGCGATCCGCAAAAGAAGATCGACCTGCTTGCGAGCTTCGAGGAGGTGGAGGACCCACGCATCGTGGAGGCCGTGACCCGGTTTCTAAAAGACATGAACGAGACGGTCCGCTTTCACGCCGTGGGCGCCATCTTGCGCCAGCCCAACGCAGAAGTCGCACGAGAGGCTCTGACCCACGCGTTGCTCGAGGAAGAAAGCGTGCGGGTGCGGATGCGAATCCTCGACGGGTTCATCGACCGTGCTTGGACCCTCGACCAGGTCAAGGACGAAGCCTCCAAGCAGCTCCCATCCGGCTACGCTCTGGGCAAGAAGGGCGAGGTCCGCAAGAGGTAATCCCCGCCGACACCTCGTCTCAATCGGAGGTCTTGGTCTTTGGGGGCAGCACGAAGATGATGCCGACGGTAAACATGTTGTTGAACTGTCGGATGCGATCTTGGCTGTTGATTTGGCCATCGTCGTTGTTGTCGGTGCCGCCCGTGTTGTACTTGAACGGAATGCCGCGCCATCGGAGCGCGATACCCAAGAACTCCTTGAAGAACGCGCTGAATGCCACGCCAAACGAAGGGGCGATCGCCGTGCGCTTGGAGCGGGCGAGCTGGCTTCCAGTGCAGCCTTGGTCGAGCGTCGAGCTTCCTCCGATGAGGCAATCCGTCACATCTCCCCGAGACGGAAGGCCCACGGCGTTGGCTCGTTCTTCGACCCCGACGAATGCCACGCCCGCGAAGAAGTCCAGGTCCGCGTCGAAGAAAACCTTCTGGAACATGGCCAGCTTGCCGCGGAACGGCACGAAGTGCATCTCGACACCAGACCACCAGTTGAGCCGTCCGATCTGATCTGGAAAGTTCTGGTGCGTTGGCAAGTCTAGTCGATTTGCGTTCGTAATGGGGGCGTCTGAGGATTGAACCTCGCCGGTCAGGTTGGTGTTGAGCTTGCCCACGGTGTATCCGCCCCAACCGCCGATGCCGAGCCAATCGAGAAAGTGAAAACGAGCTTCACCTCCGACGATGAGTGATCTCGCGTACTCGTCGGCAATGGTGAAGGCGAAAAATGGCTCGACGTGCAGACGCATGTCGCGCCACAGACGCAGCTTCTTGACGGCTGGAGCTCCTGCCAGAGGTCCACTGACATAGACTTCCTGAGCCTTTGCCGAGCTCGGGCCGCTACCCAATCCGTTGCTCAATGTGAGGCACAGAGCCAAAGCTGCCATCAGGCCGATTCGCGAAAGCGTTTGTCTTGACAGGATCATCATTTCGGTAACCGGTACTCCCTCTTCGGGAAGAAGAAGGTCAAGCCAACCTGAATGGACGTGTTGGCGACGAAAGTGGAGCCTGCTTGCCGCCAACTCGATGGATCGGGGTTGTTCCGATCCTCGGGAGCGTCATTTTCATATTGATCAGGCCACATGTAGGCCCGGAACTCTCCGAAAAAGGTCAGGTAGCGGGTCAAGAAGATCCGCAGCCCGATGCCGACGTTGAACGCCACGTTGTTTTGCCAATCGAAGGACCGGCTGACGGTCGTCGTCACGCCGAATACTGGAATGGGCTTCGTCCGCATGAGCCCGACGCCGCCGACGAGGTACGAGTCCCATTGGAAGATCTTTTTCTTACCCACCTTGAATTTCCCGTAAAACGGGACGTACGTGAAGTTGGCCCACAAGCCGAACTGCCACTCGTTGATCGGAACGCCCAACCGGAACTGATCCTGGATCCGCGGAACGATGCCCGTGTTGCTCTCGAAAGGGTTCGCTCCCCAGTCGTACCAGATGAAGTTGAACCCGACGGCCAAGACGTTGGTGAACCAGTAGTTCGCGGCAAGGCCCAATCCGTAGTGCTTGAGATACGGGTCGTTCAGCGTAAACGCCGCGGATGGCGCAAGCTCGACGCGCTTCAGCCGAAGCGCGTATATCTGCTGGACGGCATAGATCTCCTCGACGACCTCTTCCCGCTGGGCCTCCGGCTCGACAGGGCCCTCGGCGGCCGCTCCCTCGTCGGAAGCCAGCTCCTCGATGAGGTCCCCGCGGGCCTCCGGGTCTTTGACCTTCTTGGGCTGGTCCTCCTCGACCTCGTCGAGGCTGAACTCCATCTGGGCTCGGGCCGACGTCGGAAACATCGTCCAAAGCGCCGCGATCAATAGCGCAATCCCCCCTAAAACTCGCATCGGCCTCTGGCCTTCCCCCCTGGAGCGCCCCGGCCCCCACCGCGGCAACTCGCTGAAATCACGCACTAACTGTCCGTTTTCAGTCGGACGACAAGACTATACCACGGCGAATATCGCACTACCAAATCCGGCAACGATTTTGGACGAATTCGCCAGGACCGCGCGCCTTCAGTTGAGGCTCGCAGCCTCCTCTTGCGAAGGCTCCTCGGCCTCCGGCAACTCGAACAAGGCCTGTAGAAACGCTTCCGTGTCGAAAGGTTTGAGATCTTCGACCTTCTCTCCGACCCCGATGAACTCGATCGGAACCTGGTGCCGGTCGACGATCCCGAGGATCACGCCTCCTTTGGCCGTGCCATCGAGCTTGGTGAGGACAATCCCGGTGAGCGGCAGCGCATCTTTGAACAACTGCGCTTGCTGGATGGCGTTTTGACCGGTGGTTGCATCGAGCACGAGCAAGACGTGATCGGCAGGACGCCCTAACGCCTTTTCCACCGTTCGGCCCAGCTTCTTGAGTTCGTCCATCAGCGGCACCTTGGTGTGGAGGCGTCCCGCGGTGTCGGCGATGACGATGTCCAAGCCCTCGTCTTTGGCTCGTTGAATCGCATCGAAGATCACGGAGCCCGGATCCGCGCGGTCTTTGCCTTTGACGACTTCACAGCCGACGCGGCGGCCCCATACCTCGAGTTGCGTCACCGCGGCAGCCCGAAAG
>JASFKY010000040.1:0-18867 GCA_050118395.1 Myxococcales bacterium
AGCCATGCTGAAAGCAAGTGCGGCTGTCTGAGCAGCCGACCGAGCGGTCTACCGAGCAGCGTCTTTTTGAGGACGCAGATTTCCTCGGTGGCTTTGGTCGCGGCCGCGCTGCCCTTGGCGGCCGCGAGATACCTGCGGCACAGCTTGTCGAAGGCGTAATCGGCGTCGATCTCGTTTGCCTCGCGCAGCAGCTCTCCCAACAACGTGAGGTACGGAACCACGAACTGGGTCGTCGGCTTGGCATCCACCCCATTGGCGAGAAACCAGTTCACGAGCCCATAGTGGAATTGCAAGTTGGTCTGCAGCTCCGGGCCGCGAAGCACGGTGCGCCGCAACACCTCACGAAGGTGCTCGTAGCTTTTGCGCCGATCCTCGCCGACGGTGACGAGCAGGGCGATGTTACTGTCGTACGCTCCTGCCAGCCGGTAGCGGACGAAGAGGCCGGTGTCGGGGTTTTTGAAGCAGATGCCCTGATCATCGCGAACCTCCCCCTCGATGGGGTCGGACCAAGACATGATTTCTCCCCCGGCATGGGGAGAAAGCGAATCATCGGTCGCATTGAGCCGGGCCTCGACCGCCGCCGCGGACCGTTGAATCCGCTCGGGGCGGGGCAGTCTCGCTTTGTGCTTCGCGAGCAAGGCCATGACCTCCACGACGGAATGCACGTCGAACGAATCGTCGGGATTGTCAGGATTTCGAAAACGAAGCGCGTAGCAGAGCTCGGACACGCGGTGCTCCACCTGGATACGCGTGTTCATTTCCATGAAGTAATGTCGTGGACCGTCGACGATGCACTCGAAGGTGGACGCTGAATCGAGCTTCACCGCTTCCCCGAAGCGCTCGGCCTGTTCCTCCATGCGACGCAGAATATGGAGGTCCTGCTCGATGGCCGCCGCATGGTCCTCACGGCCGGCCGCCCGTTCCCGCTCCACGGCAGCGGCAAGAGTCTCTTGTGTGATCGAGACTTCGAGCAGCTTCTGCTCATGCATCTGCAAAGAGCAATCGCGGCCGCCGAGCGAGACCGCCCACTCCCCGTTGCCGATGAGCTGAATCTCGTTGTGCCGCGTCGTCTCGATGTTGAGCTCGACGAGGACGTTCTTGTTGTCACCGACGCCCAGCGCCTTCACCTCGCCCAAGATCTCGCGCACCATGGCGGCGGCTTGCTCCGCCGAGCTCAAAATGCGCTGCCCCTTACCGCCGCCACCCCCAATGGCCTTCAACCTCACACGGCTCCCGGGGTAGCCTTTCAAGATCGACTCGACCTCGATTTCGATCTGCTCGCCGAGCTCGGCCACGGTGTACAGATCCACGTGGGACGCGTAAGCAGCCGCCAGCACGGCGTCCGCTAGGGTCTCCAGGTCCATCGTGTCGTCGTCGAGCTCGGGCACGTCGAGCTCGTGCTCGTCTGCGAGCTTCCGAAGGTCTTTGCGTTTGGGATGCTTTCGAACCAACAGACGAGCCGTGGCGTTGTTGATGCCCGGAGTGACGCTGACGCCGACCTCCTCGGCCGTACGTTTCGCTTCATCCTTGAAACCGGCCGCGTGCACCGTGTGGGAGCAGGGTCCGATGAAACGCAGGCCGGCGTCTTCGATGGAGCGAACGAACTCTTCGTCCTCCGCCATGAACCCGTACCCGGCGAAGATGTAATCGTAACCGTGGTGCTTTGCGATTGCGATGATTTCGGCGATACGCTCGTGCCGCTCTTCTTTGCTGGCCCCCGTGTAGTCTTGAACCGCATGGACTCGGGATGGATCCAGCCTCCGGAGCTCGGGCGCCAACGCTCGAGGATAGACGATCGAGTCTTTCTCGGAGAGAAGAATGCCCACCTTGGTCATCCCCATTTCCCCGAAGACGTCCAACGCTTCTTGCCGGATGGGTCCGCGACACACGATGAGGACCGTCATGTCCTCGCAGCTGAAGCTTTGCGCCCATTCGGACTCCGCCTCACCCAGGCGGCGACTGCGGTGAATGAGCGGATTGTTCAAGTAATAGTCGACCATCAGTGGAACTCGCGCTGGACCCCCTGCAGTGGCTCCGGGGTGTAGTTGCACAGGTAGAAGTTCAGGCTCCGTGTGAGCGCGGCCCTCACGTCCGTGGGCATCACGATTTCGGAAATCGATCCCAGGCTGAGCGCCTCTTTTGGATTCATGAGCTCCTTTTCGTAGCGAGAGGCAAACGCGGCCTCCTGCTCCTTGACCCACGCTGCCACTTCGGCTTCGGCATCCTCTTTGGAAGCGCCGCCCCCCAGAGCTTCTCGCAAGCGCGACTTGGCGCGGTCGCGCATCTCCCTCATCTCCTGTTTGTAGACGAATTCCTTGCCTGCCGGTCCCATGACGGCGACGCGGGTCGTGGGCAGAGCCATGACGTGATCGGCTCCCGTGGCATAGCAATTGAAAGCGGCGTAAGCGCCCCCGAATGCATTGCGAATGATGAGAAGAAGGCGCGGGGTCCGCAGATCGATGATCGAATCGAGCATGGCCCGGCCCGCTTGGACGATTCCGCGGCTCTCCTGATCGCGACCTGGCAAAAAGCCGGTCGTATCTTCCATGAAGATGACCGGGATGTTGTAGAGATTGCAGAAGCGGATGAAGCGTGAGTTCTTGAATGCAGCGTCTACGTCGATTTGCCCCGACGAAACGGAGCTGTTGTTGCAGACGAATCCGACGACGTGACCTCCCAGACGACCAAACGCGGTGATGGTGTTCCGCGCGCGCTGCGGTTGTAGCTCGAAGTAATCGCCGTGGTCGCAAATCTGCTGGAGGATGATGCTCACGTCGATGGGGGTATTGAAGCCAGTGGGCGAGTTGAACGCCTTACGCAGCAAGGTGTCGATCTGGCCCGTCGGTCGGTCGATGGGGTCGGATGTCTCCTGATACGGAGAAAATTCGTGGTTGTTCCCTGGCAAGTAGCTCAACAAACGGCGAGTCGTTCTCAGCGCACCGACCTCGTCACGAACGGTGAGGTCCGCCACGCCGCTCTGACCGTGCACGCCGGGGCCGCCGAGCTCGTCTGCAGTCACGTCCTCGCCCAGCACGGACTTGACCACCCCCGGGCCGGTGAGCCCGAAGAACGTGTTTTCGGGCTGAATCATGAAGCTGCCCTGCCTGGGCAGGTACGAGCCACCGCCCGCGTTGTAGCCGAACATGCACATGATGCTGGGCACCACCCCGCTGATCTTGCGCAGCGCGGTGAACGCTTCGGCGTACCCATCGAGGCCGCCGATACCCGCGGGAACGAATGCGCCGGCGCTGTCGTTCATGCCGATCAGGGGAATCCCCTGTTCGCCCGCCAGCCTGATGACGTTGGCCAACTTCTTGCCGTTGGTCGCATCCATCGAACCGGCGCGGACCGTGAAGTCGTGCCCGTAGAGCGCCACGTCGCGCCCTTGGATCTTGATGATCGCCGTCACGATGGAAGCGCCGTCGAGATTCGGCCCCCAGTTTTGGAATAGAACCGTGGGCTCGGTCCCTGCGTCACGCAGCACGTCGATGCGCTCCCAAACGGTCATCCGCCGCTTGGCGTGCTGTTTGCCGATTTGCACGGCCCCCGCTGCGGTTTGCGGTCGTTCGCGCAAGAGCTCGCCCTCGCGAACGGCAACGTCGTAGGGGCCCTGCGCCTTGCTGGATGCGCGAGGCTCGGGGCCTTCTCGATCCGAATCGAAGGGGTTGCGAAGGCTCGGAGTCAAAGCTTGTTTGTCGGACATAACCACATTTACCCACATCTAGCTGCGCAGCAGCCGCGGGGCTTTAGAGCGAACGGCCTTTTACGGGTTTTGCCGCCGAAATGCCAGCGAACACCCCGCATCGGATCAGGAGCTCGTGGCGCGCGCCCCAAAATCCGCGAAAATGCAGGACTTCATGCCTACCCAAGCCGAGCTCGATCGCGCGTTGCGGGTCGCTGAGCAGGTCGCCCGCGAAGCGGGTGCGCTCGCGATGAAGGGCTGGCGCCACGCCGGGCAGGTCAAGCACAAGGGGCGCTTCGACCTGATCACCGACTACGACCTGCAATGCGAGCAGCTCATTCGCGACCGGCTGCGCGCAGAGTTTCCAAGCCACCAGATCGTCGGCGAAGAAATGGACACGCACAGTGAGGGAGAGCTGATCTGGTACGTGGACCCGATCGACGGCACCACGAACTTCGTGCACGGGCATGTCTTTTTCGCGATGTCGATCGCTTTGTACCAGAGATCTCGCGGGCTCGTCGCGGTGGTCCATGCGCCGGCGCTCGACGTGACTTGGAAAGCCTGTGCAGGCCTAGGCGCTTTTCGAAACGACGAGCGCTGCGAGGTCTCCGAGCGCAGTCGATTGGAGCAAGCCGTTTGCGCGACCGGCTTTCCCTACGACCGCTCGAACCTGGAGCAGACATATGCCGAGCTCGCCCTCTTTTTGCAGCGCGTGCGCGGCGTGAGACGCTGCGGCTCGGCAGCGATCGACCTTTGTCTGGTCGCCGACGGCACCTATGACATCTACTGGGAACGCGACCTACACGCGTGGGACATGTGCGCAGGCGCTCTCATGGTGGTCGAAGCGGGCGGTCGACTCTCCGACTACGAAGGGGGACCGGCCGACCCTCGTTCGGGGCGGTTGATCGCGTCCAACGGGCTGCTCCACGATGCCGCCGTTCAGACCATTGGTGAGGCCCGACACAGAGTTGCCGCCAACCAGCCGTGAATCGCGGGGCCCGTCCCGATACACTGAAGCCCATGGGGAGCGCGAAACCTTCGGAACCGGGTCTCATCGGAGCGGACACGCTCGCGGCGTACCAGCCACTGACCCCACCCGAACGCTGGCAAATGGTCAATACGATCACCTCGCGTCACCTCGTGGCGATGGTGATCTGCGCCGGCATCGCTTATCTAGCCTTTGCCGCAGCGCAGTGGCGCCCCGCCCTCGGACCAACCGACCTCACGCTGATCACGATGTATGGGCTGACCGGGATCGCACTACTGGCAATCGGGTGGCGTTCGAACCGAGAGCCTCCTCGGCTCATGTGGTCCGTTCACATCGCGGGGCTCATCTTCGTCGTCGTCACCGCCACGATCGCCGTCGGGTATGCGCTCAGCGGCGACCCGACGAAGTTCTATTTCTTCGTGCTGATTCAGCTCGCAGCCGCCTCACTGGTGTACAGTCGGCGGTGGTTGCTGGTCATCATGGCTCTAGGTGATGCAGCATGGGCGTCGATCTCCTTGTCCACCGTGGGGGTGAATTGGGTACAAGACCTCGGATACCTCAGCGGACTGTCCGTCGTCGCTCTCGGTTTGAATTGGGCCCGGAGCAGAACCCTCGTACGAATGGAGGAGCTGCGGTTGGCCGCCGAACGTGCGTCCGAAGCCAAAACCGAATGGATGGCAAACTTGAGCCACGAGGTGAGAACACCCATGAATGGCGTGCTCGGCCTCAGCGCGTTGCTGCTCGATACGAAGCTCGACGAAAAGCAAAAGAAGATGGCCACTGCGATCCGGGAGTCAGCGGACGCGCTCGTCGGCATCGTGGAGGACACTCTCGATTTCGCGCGACTCCGCAAAGGCGTGGTTCAAATCGAGCGCCAGCCCTTCGACATGGGAGCGCTGGTCGACGGGGCCGTCGCCCTGATGCAGCCCCGGGCCAGGGCCAAAAATCTTTCGCTCGAGTGCGAGACGGCTCTCGGAAGCCCGCGTTTCGTAGGCGACGCGGGACGGATACGTCAGGTGCTCCTCAACTTCGTGGACAACGCCATCAAGTTCACCGACTCGGGGTGCGTGACGGTCTCAGCGCAAGTGGTCGGGCGCTCCGACAAAGTACGGGTTCGCCTCGCGGTTCGCGACACCGGTCCCGGCATCTCGGAGCAAACCATTCCAACCCTTTTCACTCGCTACCGGCACGATGCCAGCCGCTCGCCGAAGCGCGCCGAGGGTGCGGGTCTGGGTCTGGCCATCAGCAAAGAGCTAGTGGACCTCATGGGTGGCAAGCTCGGCGTGGAAAGCGAGGTGCGTCGGGGAGCCACCTTCTGGGCTGAGCTGCCGCTCGAACCGGGCGCCGAAACCACCGTACGGATCGCGGACCCCGCGGGCGCCGAGGACTGCCTGATCCGGGATGGAATCCGAGTGCTTCTGGCCGAAGACAATCCCACGAGTCGGATGGTGGCCGAAGCGCTTCTGAAAAAGCTTTCCTGCAAGGTCGACGCGGCACTGGACGGTCGGGAAGCACTCCGAAAGGTCGAGGCCAACGAATACGACATCGTGCTGATGAGCTGCCACATGCCGGTGCTGGACGGTTTTCAAGCAACCCGTCGCATCCGCGGGCTGCCCGGGCGCGAAGAGCTCCCGGTCGTCGCGCTCACGGCCAGTGTGACCGAAGTCGACGAGGAGCGCTGTCTCAGCGCCGGAATGAATGGCACGATCGCCAAGCCGATCCGTCTGGCATCGCTCGCAAGAACCTTGCAACGATGGGTTGCCGATGGCGCTCGGCATTCCTCGGCTCCGATCTCGACCATCCCGCCCCCCGCCGCTCTCGACCTCGGCGTGGTGCGCCGTCTCGTCTCTCTCGATGGAGAAGACGACGACTTCATTCGCGAGGTCATGGGTGCTTACGTCGATCAGTTGAAGGAATCGGCACATCAGCTCCGCGAGGCCTTGCGGAAAAGGGACCTGGAATCGGCTCACCTCACCGCACACTCCATCAAGGGAGCGAGCAAGCAGCTAGGCGCCATGCGGATGGGCGATCTTCTGGCCGCCCTCGAACGCGAGGACGACCCAGACGCCGCCGTCAGCCTCATCGAGGAGATCGACCAGGAGGTGCCCCGGGTCGAGGCCGCGATCCAGGCGCTCGTTCGCCGCTCGCGTCGTGCGAGCTAGATGTCCAGATTGGTCACGTTGAGCGCGTTACTCTCGATGAACGCACGGCGCGGCTCCACCTGGTCTCCCATCAACACGCTGAACAGCTCCTCCGCTTCGAGCGCGTCTTCGATTCGGACTTGCAGAAGCGTCCGCGTCTCCGGGTCCATGGTGGTTTCCCAGAGCTCGTCGGGATTCATCTCGCCGAGGCCTTTGTAGCGTTGAATGCCCAGCCCTTTTCGTGCTCGGCCTACGATCTCGGCCCAGAGCGACTCGACGTCGGCCACCTCCAGCGGCTCGCCCGTAGGGCGTTGATCCTTGTCGAGCGCGGTGATCAAAAACGGTGGCTCTCCAAGTGCCCGAATTCCCGCGTAGATCTGTCGCAACTCGGAGATGTTGCCCGCGGACAAGAAATCGAAGTCGACGGTCGTGATGCGACGCGAGATCCCGTCCTGGGTCTCGATGACGACCCGATGCCGGTCGTGCTCTTCGTCTTGCTCGATCTGCGCCTCGATCTCGCCCTGCCGTCTCTCGCGGACGTAGTCGGACAAAATGTCGATCGCCTTCTTCACCTTCTCGTGGTCGGCCAAGTCCTCGACTTGCAGGTCGGTGGCCTTGATCAGGGCCTCCACCACGAGCGGGTCGACCCGGTGCCCGATGTTTTCGAGCAGATGACGAAAACGAGCGATTTCTCTCACCAGGTTGCGCAAGGCGTCACCGCTCAGCTGGACGCTGCCTTCTTTCATCCCCAGCTGAATGTTGTCGGTGCCAATCTCGATGAGGTAGCGGCTGAGCGCTTCGTCATTCTGGAGATAGCGGGTCTTTTTGCCCTTCTTGACCTTGTACAGTGGGGGTTGGGCAATGAAGAGGTAGCCCTTGTCGATGAGCTGAGGCATCTGACGGTAGAAGAACGTCAAGAGCAGGGTTCGTATGTGAGAACCGTCGACGTCTGCATCGGTCATGATGATGACGTGATGGTAGCGCAGCTTTTCGATGTCGAAGTTCTCTCCACCCTCGACACCGCAACCGAGCGCGGTGATCAGTGTTCCAATCTCGGCGCTCGACAGCATCTTTTCGAAACGCGCGCGCTCGACGTTGAGAATCTTTCCCCGAAGAGGAAGAATCGCTTGGAAACGGCGATCGCGACCCTGCTTGGCGCTGCCTCCCGCCGAGTCGCCCTCGACGATGTAGAGCTCGCTTTCGGTCGGGTCTTTGCTTTGGCAGTCCGCCAACTTGCCCGGTAACGTGCTTGCGTCGAGAACGCCTTTGCGCTGCACCATTTCTCGCGCGCGACGCGCTGCCTCACGTGCCCGCGCGGCGATCACGGCCTTTTCGACGATTCGCTTCCCCGACTTGGGGTCTTCTTCCAGGTACTGGCTGAGCTTGTCGTTGACGATGCTCTCGACGATGCCTTTGACCTCGCTCGAGACCAGCTTGTCTTTGGTTTGCGAAGAAAAAGCCGGGTCGGGATGCTTGACCGAGATGATGGCGGTGAGCCCTTCTCGCACGTCCTCGCCGCTCAGCGGGTTCTTCAAGTCTCTCAGGAGCTTCTCGCGCGAGCCGTACTGATTGATCACGCGCGTGAGCGCCGTACGCAGACCGGTGAGATGGGTGCCCCCATCACGATTGAAGACGTTGTTGGTGTACGCAAAGATCGACTCGTTGTACGAATCGCTCCACTGCATGGCGATCTCGACGTCGACCCCGTCTTTGACGGCATGCAGAAAAATCACGCCGTCGTGCAGCGGTGTCTTCTTTTTGTTCAGGGTCTCGACGAACTCACGAATTCCACCGTCGAATTTGTGGACGACCTTCTTGCCTTCGCCGCGCTCGTCCTCGAGTGAAACCTCGAGCCCCGCATTGAGAAACGAAATCTCGCGCAAGCGATTGTTGAGGACCTCGAAGCTGAAGTCCGTCATGGTGAAGATCTGAGGGTCCGGCTTGAAGGTGATCTTGGTGCCGTTCTTTTTGCTCGTGCCGATGGCTTGCAGCGGAGCCTTGGGCACGCCCCGCTCATACTCCTGAAACCAGAGCTTGCCCTCCCGGCGAATCTCCATCTTCAGCCACTCGCTCACCGCGTTGACCGCGCTCACGCCGACCCCGTGGAGGCCTGCAGATACCGAGTAGCTTTCGCTGTTGAACTTCCCGCCTGCGTGCAGCTGCGTCATCACGACTTCGGCAGCGCTGACGCCCTTTTGGTGCATGCCGACGGGAATGCCACGGCCGTTGTCGATTACCGAGATCGATCCTTCGGAGTGCACGATCACCTCGACCGCGTCGCAATATCCTGCGAGATGCTCGTCCACTGCGTTGTCGACGGCTTCCCAGACGAGGTGATGCAAACCGGTCCCATCGTGCGGATCGCCGATGTACATGCCCGGCCGTTTGCGGACGGCTTCGAGCCCCTCGAGCACTTGGATTGCGCTTTGATCGTACTCCCGCCGGGGCGGGCTCGGTTCCGCGCCTTGCGGATCGGCCATAGAAGACTTTTCTAGCCTCGAAGAGGGTCTGATGCAAGGTGCGATGTAGCCGCTAACCTATTGATCTAAAAATGGAAATTAGTGCTCTCCGGACCTCAGTCTCCGAGCACTCGCCGGCGGGTCAACCGAACCGCCAGCAGGGTGCACGGAACGAGGAAAACCGCACTCGATCCGAGCAGCCCAAGCAGGTGCATTCCCGGGTCGCCGACCACGAGTAGACCCCGTGCGCATTCGGCGAGCTGATAGACCGGATTGATCTGCATGACGGCCCAAAGCACCTGGTTTTCGGGCTCCACGGGAAAGAAGGTGTTGCTCACCAAGCTCACGGGCCACCCGATCAGAAACACCGGATAGTTCATGTGATCGATCGCCGGCACGGTGGCGGTGAAGATCAACGCGAAGGAAGCCACCGCACACCCGACGATGAATCCAAACAGGGGCATCAGCAGTAGCCATCGCGCTTGGATGTCGACCATGCCGGTGATGTGGAAGACCAAGATCACGGCAGACACGATCGTGATGTTCGCCATTCCGCGAAGCGCAGCCCAGAGGATCTCGCCCCAGACGACACTAGGAAGCTCGACCTGGGTCGCGAGAATGCCATCCCAGGTCTTTTGATAGAACATCCGCACATAGGCCGAATACAGGGCCTCGTAATAGGGTGTGCCGAAGCCCGTGTATGCGATTAGGCCCGCCGAAACGTAGGTCGCATAGTTGATGTGCGTGCCGCGATAGCTCAAGTCCTCTACGTAGCCGCTGAAGCCAATCCCGAAGGCGACGAAGAAGATGACTGGCTCCATCGCCGGAGGAATCACCGCCGTTCGCCAGTTTCGAAGGAAAACCAGCGCATGTCTGCGGAGCACGGCCCAGGACCGCCAGTCGAAGACCGCGCCCAAAATGTTCCATGAGCTCACTGCAGCCTCCGGTCACGCCGCGCCAAAGCGATGAACAAGTCATCGAGATTGGGAGGGCGCACCTGCCAACCGGCCTCACCGAATCGGCCCGTGAGCTCGACCAAGATCTCTTTGCTGACGGGGACTCGCAGCTCTCCGAGCACCGTCGCCACCGGATGTGCTCCCTTGGTCTCCAACCAGGCTTCGATCTCCTTTCGAGCAGGCTCCGCGCGCGGCACCAGCACCACGTGATCCCCGAGCGCCGCGTCGATCACGCGATGAGGCTCTCCACGCACGATGCCTCGGCCCTGGTAAATCACCAGGAGCTCGTCGCTCAAACGCTCGGCTTCGTCCATGTAATGGGTGGTGAGAACGATGGCCAGACCATCGGCGCGCATTCCGTCGATGAGCTCCCATACGTCGAGGCGCGCGCTCGGATCGAGCCCAGTGGTGGGCTCGTCCAGGAAGAGCACGTTCGGTCGATGCACGATCGAGCGCGCGATGAGCAGGCGTCGGACGAAGCCACCCGACAGAACGTAGGGCGAGGCGTCCGCATAAGGAGTGAGCTCGAATCGATCCAAGAGCTCGGCGACTCGCTGCCGCAGGTCTTCGACACGCGGGCGGAAATAGCTCGCGTAGATGAACAGGTTCTGGGCGACCGTGAAATCGTAATCGAGCGAATCCTCCTGTGTGCAAACCCCTATCGAGCGCTTGGCTTCCGAACGATGCTCGGCAAAGAGCTTGCCGTCATAGAAGATCGAGCCCTCGTCGGGAGGAACGAAGCCGTAGAGCATTCGAAGCGTGGTCGTCTTTCCCGCACCGTTGGGCCCGAGAAGACCGAGAACGGAGCCCCGCCGGCAGGACAGATCGAGGCGATCCACCGCGACCCGGTCGCCATATCTCTTGGTGAGCCCCTTGGCTTCGAGAATTGCACTCGTCATGGCTTCGAGACCCCGGAAGGTGACGAAACATGGGGGAGGATCCTACAATGGCAACACGATCGTGAGGCGGGACTCTTGAACCACGTGGGACGCGTCTTGGACAGCCGATGGATGATGGCTTTGTCGGTGCTGGCAGTGCTGGTGGCCATTGCCTGGGCCTTGCTCGAAAAAGGCCCGGACGCGCCGGGGGGCGAAAGCCGCGAGGCGCAGGCCACCGTAGAGCTGCTCGGCGTGCCGCCCCGCGCGGAGATCCTGTTGGATGGCCGACGAATCGAAAACACGCTGTTTGGCGTATCTCCGCGCACCAGGCACGCGCTGGAGGTCAAAGATGCGAGCGGCCGCAGCTGGCGTCAGGTCTTCGTGGCAGACGGCGCGTTGACCCTGGTGGTCGAGCCACGCACCTGTTTCGTCGAGATCGAGATGCCTTCTACCGAGCAGGATCGCTCAGAGGAGTCACCTCGTAGCCTCGAAGACGTGCCGACACCGTGAGCGTGCGTTCGCTGACCTTGGATCGCATCGTCGACTGAACGGAAACCGGACCGACCCCGGGGCAGTACACCGTGGTGATTTGCAGCTCGAGCTCACCGCCAGTTTCGACGATCTCGATGCATCCATCGAAATCGCCGGCCGAGGTTTTGGCACGTGCCCGTGTCGACATGACCTTTGCGGTCCGATGGCCTCGAGACACCCAGGTGGCGCCCTCCCGGAGCGGGGCTCGTAGAAGCCAAGCTTGCTCCGAAGGGATCCGAATGCCTTTGGCCCCGACCTCGTAACGGACGACCGCCTTGCCCGTGCGGACCTCTGCCACGCGACCGTCGAAGGCATCGACGTGTGTCACCGCCAGCGTCGTCGAATCCTCGCCCGTATCGACGTCGTAAGACCAAGCGTTGCCCTCGTGCAGGGGATAGAAGTCACGCGGGTCGATCGCCAAGTCGGGACCCGATGGCACTGCATGGGACGCGCAGCCCATCGCGAGACAGTAGATCACGACCATCGGACGTCGACCCATCCGAAGCCTTGACGTCATGCCAGGTGAGCCTAGCAGCTCTGATGTAGTCAGGACTCGCATATTCGCGATGCGCGCGCATCCTGTTAGGATCTCGGAGGTGGCTTCGAAAAAGACGATTCTGGTTCTCGACGACGATCCTTCGGTTCGGCACATGGTTCGAGTCTTGCTCGAGCAACAAGGCCATGCAGTCGTCACGGTCGGAGATGCCCGTTCGGCCCTGGCACAGTGCGCCGTGCAGCTACCCGATCTGATGATCGTCGATTTGATGCTTCCCATCGAAGACGGAGAGATGTTCTTGCGCGAGTTTCATCGGCGCTGGCGGCAGGTCACCATCCCGGTGATCGTCCTCAGCGCGAGCACTGCACGCAACGACATCGCCCGGCGCTTGGGAGCGGAAGCCACCCTCGCAAAGCCGTTTTTCGCCGAGGATCTTCGCGAGCTCGTCGCGCTCCACGTTCAAGCCGGAGAAGAGCTCGTCGCCGGCTGACAGGCCATCGTCCGATCCGGAATCCCGTGGTATGAGCGGCGGGATGGATCAGCTGTATTCCAATGGGTTATTTTCGGATGAGGTGGTTCTGGTCACGGGAGGTGGCACGGGGATCGGCCTGGCAACGGCCACCGAGATGGGCCTTCTAGGCGCCAAAGTCGCCATATGCGGCCGACGTGCGGAGCCCCTGAGCGAAGCCGTCGAGACGCTAGCAGCCAAGGGGATCGATGCGTTTGCAGCTCCGTGTGACATTCGGGAAGCCGATGCCATCTCAAGTTACGTGGACTCCGTGCTCGATCGCTTCGGGCGAATCGACGTCTTGATCAACAACGCGGGAGGCCAGTTTCCCACGACGGCCGAATCGCTGTCGGCCAAGGGTTTTGCCGCCGTGGTGCGCAACAATCTCATCGGGACTTGGGCGATCACGCGCGCGGTGGCTACCAAGGCCATGATCCCGCAGAAGCGCGGTCGGATCGTGAACGTCATCGCCCAGATCATTCGCGGTTTCCCGGGGATGGTGCACACGGGTGCCGCCCGAGCCGGAGTCGACAACATGACCAAAACGCTCGCGGTGGAGTGGGCAATCCATGGCATTCGAGTGAACGCCGTGGCCCCGGGCGTGATCGTCACCAGCGGCACCAAGCAGTACCCGCCCGAGCTCTTGGACACCGCCGAAAAGGCCAATCCGCTCCATCGGTTGGGAACCGCAGAGGAGGTGTCCCATCTGATCACCTATCTGGCCTGTCGCTACGCGGACTTCGTGACCGGCCAGACCTTCTACATCGACGGAGGCGCCAGCCTCTGGGGCGAGCAGTGGTTCATTCCCGACGACGTGCCCCAATACCCGCCGTACCCGGTGCCCAAGCGCGGCTAGCTCTGCGATTTGCCTCGGGACGGGCTGATCAAGTACGCGACGGCCACGCCGACGTAATAGAGCACGATCAGGGGAACCAGCATCATGATCATGCTGTAGACATCCTGTGGGGTCAGCAGCATCGCGAGAAACGAAGCCAGGACGATCCACCATCGCGAGAACTTCACGAGCTGACGCGGTGTGACGATCCCGGTGCCTGCCAAAAACGCGACGACCACCGGCACTTCGAATACCACCCCGAAAGCGATCAACATGCTTCGGAAAAACGGCATGTAATCTTTGACGAACAGCGTCGCGACGAGAGTTTCGTCGCTGAAACCCAGAAGAATCGTGAACGCCTCGGGGAAGACCAGCTTGTAGCCGAAGATCGCGCCCCCGGCGAAACAGATGGTCGAGGCGATGATGAAGGGTATCGCCAGCGCTTTTTCTTTCTTGTAGAGCCCCGGCGCGATGAACATCCATAGCTGCCAGAAGATCCACGGTGAAGCGAGAATCACCCCGGCGATGACGGAGTTCTTCAAGTACATCATGAAGGCATCCGCCGGGCCGGCGAATCGAAGAACGGCTTCACCGGGCAGATTCAGCTCGGCCCAGGCCGGCTTGAGCGGCGCCACCAAGAAATCCTTGATCTCCTTTTTGAAGATCCAAGCGACGGCGATGGCTGGAATCAGCCCCGCGATCGAGCGCAACAAGCGCGTCCGTAGCTCGGTGAGATGCTCGAAGAAGGTCATCTCTCGATCGTCTTCGGGGATTCGCGGGGGCTCGGGAGCCCGTACCTCGATCTGCTCCGACGTCATGAACGCTCAGCCTCTGTGCCCGCATCCGCTTCCGCGGCCGATTCGCGCGGCTCGGCCTGTTTGGCCGGTTCTTCGGCATCCGCTGCGGCTGGAGTCACTGCGGCAGGCTCGGTGCTCGGTGCCGGGCCGGCTTCCGGAGCGCTCGATTCTGGTGCTCGAGTCTCGAGCGGAACAGGACGCTCGGGGGGCGGCCGGATCGGCGGTGCCCGGAAAGGGTCTCCTTCCCGCAAAAGCTCGTCCAAGCCGATCGCGTCCTTGAATTCACGACTGGCATTTCGGACCTGGCGAAGCGATTTGCCCACCGCCTTCATGAAGGCAGGCAACTTCTCGGGGCCCACGACCAACAAGACGATCACCAAAAAGAGGGCAAGCTCCATTGGACCGATGCCAAACATGCGCTGGTAACATGCATCGACGCCCCCTACTTAGGCAAACAGGGGTCGGTTCGCCGGTGGCGGGCCCGGTTTTCGTGCTCAGCGGTCGAGGCGCAACCCGCGCAAGCGTTCGACGGCGCGGTTCATGGTGCGAACCCTTCGCTCGTACTCCCGAGTCAGCTCCTGGATGCGATTGGCGGCAGCCAGCGTCTGCTCCGAGCTCTCCGAATGCTTGCGGTGTGAATCGTGGAGCTGGTGAACCATGTCCGAAATGTTGCCGATGGCGTCGGTCATCTGGCGACCGCCCACCGCTTGCTCCTGACTGCTGCGCTCCATTTGTTGCGTGATCAGGCGCATGTTGTCTGCGCTCTTCATGATCAGCTCCGAGCCCCGAGCCTGCTCTGCAGTGGCGGCGGCGATCTGCTGCACGGTCTCCGCAATTCGCCCGATGGCGTCCGTGACCTGCTTCGAGCCCTTCGCCTGCTCCACGGTAGCGCGCGCAATCCCCCGAACCATGGCGGTCGACTGTCTCGACGATTCCAGGATCTTCTTGAGCGCGCGCTCGGCTTCCGCGCTGACGGTCACGCCGCGATCCACCGTGCTGGCCCCGCGCTCGACGGCTTCGATCGCGTTCTTCGTTTCCTCCTGAATCGTCTTGATCAGGTCGGCGATTTCCTTGGTGGACGATCCGGCACGCTCCGCGAGATCCTTGATCTCGTCCGCGACGACCGCAAAGCCTTTGCCATGCTCGCCCGCTTGCGCCGCGATGATGGCGGCATTCAAGGCCAGCAAATTGGTCTGTTCCGCGACGTCGTCGATCACGTTCAAGATGTCACCGATGGCTTCGATGCGATCCCCGAGGCTCGAAATCGTGCTGACTGCCTGGAGCGATGACGATTTGATGCGGTTGATCTCGCCGATGATCTTCTGAATCGACTCCGCGCCCGTCTCGGCATCGGAAGCGACTTCCTCGGAAAGGCGTGCCGTCTCGTTCGCATTCGACTGCACCTGATCGATCGAGACGTCCATCTCGTTCATGGAAGACGAGGTTTCTTCGGCGGTTTGTGCGAGCGCGTCGACGTTTCGGGCAACCTCTTTGATGCTGTAGGTCATCTCCTCGATGGATGACGCCGTCTCGCGGACGCTAGAGCCGAGATCGCCCATATTCTCCGCCACTTCCTGATTCGTTGCCGTCATTTGAAGGATGCTCGAGGCGCTTTCCTCCGTGCTGGACGAGAGCGACTCCACGCGGTCGCTGATCGCCTGAAGCGAGATGGCCATGGATTTGAGCGCTCGCGCGGTCTCCTCGACCGCCACCATTTGCTCGCCGAGGCCGCTGGAAAGCGCTTTGACGTTCTCGCCGATGACCTCCTCTGCGGCCGCGATTTCGTTGTAAATGGCTCGAATCTGCGCATCGACCTCTTCCACCTCGATCGAGGCGGGCAGCCCCGACGCAATGATCAAGAGACCGAGCACTCCAAGAACCGCGGCGAGCACCCCTGCAATGGACGCCGCCTGCTCGCCGACCAGCAGGCCGGAGCTCACCCCGACCGGCCCGACGACGAAGGCGAGCGCAAAGCACAAGAAGCCAGGAACGAGATAGCGACTCTTGGCGATTGCCCGAAACATGACCCCCCGTGGACGCGCCTCCCAGGGTATCGAACCGGCCTAGCGGCGGGCAAGTTCCCCCCCAAGCGGGGCTCGGGCATGGGGATCTTCCGTTCAGAGGGGGTTCGTCAGCAGCTGCATCGCAATTTGCAGGGCGAGCGAATAGTCACCCTCCATCTTGAGCTTGCCGCCCAAAAACAGCTCCTGCATGGTGAGCTCGCCCCGTTGGACGCTCTCGAGGTCGCCGAATCGAAGCTCGCTGGTGAAACCCGGCACCTCCGGCAGCTCCGGAACGTTGAAACCCACCCGCACCACGACGTCGCCCAGCTCGGGAACCTCCGCGATGGTCACGGCGCACGTCATGGGTCTTCCTGCGAGCGCGTCCTCGAAGCGTTTGGAGGCGGTTTGGGCAGCTCCGACGGCGATCTCCTCCTGCTCCAGGGCGCCAGCGCGGGTGGCTTCTCCCAAAAGCACTTGAAGCGCGGCACCCGGCAAGGAGGCCACGATGCGGACGGGAATGTCGTCGGCTGCGGCGTCGCCCGCGCTCAGCGAGCCCTTTTCGGCGGACAGCACCACGGGGGGCTGATCATCGATCTGGAGTCTCGCGGCGCCGGTCACGCCCTTGACGTCGTCGACGATGCGTTGGGCGCGCTCGTCGCCGGCCGCAGCCCGCTTTTCGAGAATTTCAATGCCTCGGGCGAAGAGCTTGGGAAAGCTATCCTGAAGGAACTCTATTGGCTGGACGGTCATGGGGCGCGGAGCATAGCCAAGAAAGCCCGATGCACCAAGCTGGCGAAATCCGTCAGAATCGGACAACATTTAGAAGATGTCGGATGACGAGCACCGGCCCACTATCTTGATGGTGGGCCAGGGCGAGCCGATGCAGACAGCGTTGGGGGAAGCGCTTCGGCGCCAGGGCGTTTCTGTAGCCGGCTGCGCCACGGCAGAGCTGGAGCAAGCCATACGGGTTTACGCACCCGATTTGGTCGTTCTGATCGGGGACGCTGCCGTTCGCGGGGGAACGAACGTCGTGCGGCGGATGGCCGCCAACCGCGCGACCGACGTGCTGCCGGTCGCGGTGATCTCGAACGACTCGTCGCTCAAAGACGAAGGCGCTAACTTCCGGACCGGCGCGGTCGCCGTCGTTCCGCGGGGCGCCGGCGCCGACGCGATTGCGCGGAGGTTGGCGGAGCTGGCCGAGGAAGTGCCAGAGCGGCCCGGGTTGCTGACGGGTCCCATCAACGAGGACAACTGGAAGGACGTCATCGATCTGGTCTCGAACGAGACGCGAACGGGGATCCTCAGCATTCGCTCGCCCAAGGGAGTGCTCGAGGGCATGCCCGTCGTCATCGAGACGGAACGTCCTTCGGCACACAACATGGAGCGGATCCTCGAGCGACTTCGCGAAGCGGTGAACGAGTCCGAATCGCTGGAATACGAATTTCACGAAACCAACGGAGGCCGGCTGTCGACTCTTCCGGCCCCCATGGGCTCCGACGAGCTCGATCTGTCGCAGCTGGGGGGTGCGAGGCTCGTCCTGCTCGACTCCGACGAGCTCCGTGCCGAGAAGCTGGCGCATCTTCTCACGGCACGCGGATTGCGCGTTGCCGCCGCGGATTTCTCGACCGCGGTGATTCCGCGGGTCCGCGAGATCGATCCGCAGGTCGTGGTGCTCGATTCGAACGCCGTGGGCGGCCGTGGGATCGAGCTGGTTCGGGCCGTACGGAAAGATCCCCAGCTTCGATGGGCGTCCATGCTGGTGGTTCGCTGGGAGGACTACTGGCCGAGCGCCACCTCGGAGCCGGGACCGAATTTGGCCCAGCTCGCCGGTCGTATCTTTCCGCTCATCGAGCAAGACCTGGAAATCGCGCGCCGAGTCGAAGAGGAGGTCGATTTCGACACCCGGCTCGAGCTCGTGGGGCCGGGGCGCCTTCTGCGCGCGCTGGGCTCGGTCGCGGGGGTGCGACACGTGACCGTCGCTGGACCGAAACGCAGCATCGAAATCGACATCGCCGACAACTCGATCCTGGGTGCATATGCCGCGCTCCACGAGGGAACCACTCAGAGTCTGCAAGGCATGCCAGCACTCATGGCGTTGTGGGGCCTCAACTCGGGTCGAGTCTCGGTTCGTGAGCAAGACCTTCCTTCGGTGGCGAACATCATGATGCCGGTCGACGAGGCGCTCGGCTTGGTCTCGCATCAATTGGGCTTCGCCGACGCCCTCGATGGCGTCGCAGTCGATGCACGAACGCTTCCTCCAATCGGGCCCAACGTCGACGAGCACGCCACCATGCCGCCCGGCGCCGCACCGGATGCAAAGCTCGAAGAGGCCAGGACCATGGCCCCACCTCGCTTTGGTCATCTTCGGCCAGCCGCACCTGCGGATTCGTTTGCAGAGGAAGAGGCGCCCACGGACAAGGTCGCCCGCTTGCTCGGCCGTGTGGAAACACAACAACGCCCGGTTTCAACAGGGGGGGCGGTCCAAGAGCACCACGGGAACGTCGCGCACATCGACCACGGGGTGGCACGGGCGGTCAAGTCGACTCAGATGGGTCTGGCCCCCGTGTTCGAGGTGTTGCCTGGGGATTCGCCC
>JASFKY010000041.1:0-18558 GCA_050118395.1 Myxococcales bacterium
ATTGCGGAGAGCGTCGGCAAATCCAACTTCGATACGCTGATCGACATACTCGACAAGAGCCGCGCCCGCGCCCGCGTGCTCTTTCATGACTACTATAACGAGGCGATCATCGACCGACTGATGCAGCACCCGGCAGCGATCTTTGCTTCCGATGCGTGGCCCGAGCCTGGCGGCCATCAGAACCCGGCTGCGTATGGAACGTTTCCCCGTTTCCTCCGGAGAGCGCGCGAGCGTGGCAACCTCTCGCTCGAAATGGTGGTCCACAAAATGACCGGAGCCGCTGCCTCCCGCTTCGGGTTGAGCGATCGAGGATGCCTGAAAGAAGGCCTCGCTGCCGACGTGGTCGTCTTCGATTGGAACGAAGTTCGAGATCATGCCAACGAAACGGGGGACGCACTGCCTACGGGCATCGAGCGCGTGTTCGTCAATGGGCATCCAATCCTCGACGAAGCGGGGATCTGCGAACGGCCGGGGGCGGGCAGAGTCTTGCTCTCTTGATGCAGCCTCGGTAGCAGAGTCAGAGTCGCGAGTCCTCGTCCTCTCGACCCTCAGACCTCGAGCTCGAACCCGCTCCCATCATTTGACCTCCCTGCACCCAGCGTCCAAAAGAGGCTCGCGCCATGGCCGTACGACTTTCTCCGCGTCTCATTCGGGCCCTCATTCGCATTGCAGTGAAGCCGTTCTTGGGACCCCCGTTTCCCTTTTGGTTTCAGCGTTTTTGGCTTCGCGCCGTGTCTGCGGTGAACCGCCCCTGTGCCCAGGCCTCGAGGGCGAACATCGACGTTGCCGGCCTTTCGTCGTTGATGGCTCGACCCGAGGGTTCCGATCCGGAACGAACCATTCTCTACCTCCATGGCGGAGGATATTGCGTCGGCAGTTGGAGCACGCATCTGGGTCCTGCCACCCACCTCGCCGTGGCAGCTCGAGCTACGGTGGTCGCCCCGAACTACCGATTGGCTCCGGAGCATCCCCATCCGGCAGCGTTGAAAGACGCCTTGAAGGTTTACCGGTGGATCCTCGATCGAGGAGTGCCACCGACACGGGTGACGTTGGCGGGCGATTCGGCCGGCGGTGGGCTTGCGCTAGCCCTTGCGATTGGCATTCGGGACTCGAAGCTTCCAAACCCCGCTTCTCTCGTTCTGTTGTCTCCCTGGACGGATCTCACGGGCGCTTCGGACTCGATGCGACGCAACGTTCGAATCGACCCCATGTTGCGGCCCCGATGGCCCCGGCAATGCGCGACGCACTATCTTGGCGGACGCGACCCCAAGACGCCGGCTTGCTCGCCGCTTTTCGCCGATCATCGGGGTCTCCCCCCGACCTTGATTCAGGTGGGAAGCGACGAGCTCATCGTCGACGACTCCACTCGTCTCGCCGAGCGCTGCCGAAGCGCCGGTGTAGACGTGACCCTGCATCAATACGACGGCCTGTGGCATGATTTTCAGTCTCACGCCGGCATGCTGGATGCGGCCGACCAGGCGATGGGCGAAATCGCCGAGTTCATCGCAAGCCACGAAAAGGCGTCCGACTCAGGGAAAAATGCCGTCTAAGACATAAGAGTTTGCCACGCTCTCGATCGCGGTCAGATACGCGGAAGTGCGGAGGTCCGGCAGAGCTCTCCGCTTCCAGAGATCGTGAACCTTGTCGTACGAGATGGTCATCGTGTTTTCCAATGCCGTCCGAACGAAGTCGATCTCGGTGGGAGCTTGATGGAGCACGGCTGCGTCCTCGGGGGGGAGCGACTTGCCCGTGAGACGTGTAAGCAGGCTCAGCAATCGTTCGTTGGCGATCTGCTGATAACGGCGAGTCATGCGCTCGAAGCTGATGTGGGACAGATTCTTGATCCACTCGAAGTAGGACACCACGACGCCCCCTGCGTTGGCGTAGATGTCCGGAAGGATCACGGTCCCTTGGGCTCGGAGGATCGAGTCGGCTTCGGGCGTCACCGGGCCATTGCCCGCTTCCACGATGATCTTGGCTTTGAGCTGCCGTGCGTTGTCTGCCGTGATCTGGTGCTCGAGCGCGGCCGGGATGAGCACGTCGCAGGGCTGCTCTAGAATTGCATCGGGGCTGGCAAAGAATTGCGCGTCCGCGAACCCCCTTAGCGACCCGGCCTCGGTTCGGTGTCGAAGGATTGCTTCCACGTCCAAGCCGCCTTCGTCGTACAAGGCGCCGTCACTCACGGAGACTCCGACGATGATGGCGTCACGCTCCATCGCGGCAAGTGCCGCATGCAACCCGACTTTGCCGAGACCCGATACGATGATGCGTTTGCCCGCGATTCCGGTTTCGAATCCGAGTGGGCTGACGTCCTGCTTCTCGGAGAGGAAGAGGCCGAGCGCGATGACGGCCCCGAGCCCCGTCGCCTCTCGCCGTCCTCCGACCCCGTGCATGCTCACTGCTTTCCCCGTGACGCATGCGAGCGCATTGAGGGTATCGGGGCCTTGCGCTTTGTAGGTATCCGCGATCCATCCCATCTCCCGCTCGCCCGTCCCCACGTCCGGGGCAGGGACGTCGACGTCGGGTCCGATGAAGCGTTTCTGGATGAGCTGGCTGGTGTACCGGCGGGTCACGCGCTCCAAAAACGAAGTCGACTCGGCGTGGGGATCGACACACACCCCCCCTTTGGCCCCACCGAAAGGAACGTCGACGACGGCGCATTTGTAGGTCATCAGGGCGGCCAGCGCCATGACCTCGTCTTGCGATACGTCCAACGAATAACGAATCCCGCCCTTGGTGGGCAACCGGTGGTGGCTGTGCTCGGCGCGGAAGCCCTCGACCACCGCTATCTCGCCGTCGTCGCGCCGGACGGGGAACCGCATTCGATATACGGCGTTACAAGCTCGAATCTGCTGCAGAATGCCCGCGGGCACTTCGGTGTAGCCGCAAGCTGCGTCGAAGTAGTGATTGACGTCCTCGAAAAAGCTAGATGTCATGACCGCCGAAGCATAGCGCGTCCTTCCCAGTCGAACACTTGCGCCGTCCAAATCCGATCGAAGGGCATTCCTGCCGTACGTTGCACTTCCCGCACGGTTTCGGCATCCGGCGCTTCGTATTCGCAGATCATGCGCCGTCGGTCTTTCGAAAAGTAGCTGCGGATAAACTCGACCCGGTGCTGTTGAAGACACCACGCAAAGCGCTCTTCTTGAGCTTGCAGCTCGTCGAATCGTTCCGGCTGTTCGAACGACCGTTCCACGATGATTCGAGCCATCAGCTGCCTCCCGTCGCGCCGGGCTGCAGCTCGTGCTCGAGCTCGTACCGAGCGAGCTCCCGATCGACGAGGTCCTTGACGTGCCTTGCGTAACCTCGGAGCTTGCGCAGAGCGCCCACCTGTTCGTGTGCCGCCTGAAAGTCACCGCGCTCCCGGGCGACCCGGAGCAGGATGGCACGCGCTAGCGCGGTTTCGCTAGGCTGCTCCAAAATTTCCCCGAGCTCAACGGCCTCGCGGGCACGATCCGCGGCCTTTTCCAGCTCGCCGCGTTCAGATTCGATCGACGCGGCCTGGGTCAGCACGAAGGCAAGCCGCTGTTTGGCGTCCACTTCTCGCAAAGCTTGTACCGCATCCTCGAGATCGGCTCGGTAGTCGGTTTCTTCCTTGCGATAGCGACAGAGCGCCAACATGGCGCGGCCCAGCGAGCGCTCGCTTCCGTCGCGAAGCTTCTCCCCAATCACGGCTAGCTCTTTGGCATATGCGCACGCTTGATCCTCATCACGCCGATGAATGCTCACCGAAACCAGGTGCTCGAGCGACATGAATTCCTGCAGTCGATTGCCCTCTTTTCGGGCCAGAGACCACGCTTGCTCGAAGGCGGTCTTTGCGTCGTCGAGCGCGCCGGCATGCAATCGGAGTAAACCCAGGCCATCGAAGACGGCCCACGTCGGCTCTCCCGATCGGTCCATCAAGGCGCGTGCTTCGAGCAGTAATGCTTCGGCCTGGGCGAGATCGCGCTCCAGAATCACCAAGCACCGGGCAGCTTCGGCAATCCCGATGGCCCGATCCTGATCGTCGGTCCCCCTGCTTGCAAACTCGGCCCGCATCGATGCGCGATGGGCATCTCCGACGGCGCCCTCGTACCACCGCAAGTAGCTGACCAACGTGAATCCGAGGCGAGCATGTTCCGGACACCCGGCGTCGAGCGCCTGCTCGGCCAAGGTCTCGATGCGCCGCGCCTCGGATTCGGCGTTATCGGGCCACCGCGCCCCCAGGCTCACTTGCTCGAGCTCGATCCGAAGCTTGATCCGCTCGGGGTCGGGCAATTCTTCGACGAGTCGAAGGCCGCGGCGCGCGTGCGCCCAGGCCTCCGCGTTTGCGAACATGTGAAGACACTGGTTGCCTGCTGCGGCGCAAGCTCGCGCTGCGGTGGCCGCGTCCCCCGCCACCGACGCGTGATGAGCGAGCTCGAGAGCCAAGGTTCCGTCCGGATCGTCCAGGTCCTGAAGTAGTCGAGCAACCCGAAGATGCATGAGCTTTCTGCGAGGCTCGGAGATCTCCGAATACACGACTTGATGAACCAGCGCGTGGTGGAATGCGTACATGCCCGGAGCCGCGCTCGTCGTTTCGAGCAGTGCGTGCCGCTCGAGCTCGTAAAGCGCGTTCATCAGGGGATCCAGGGCGAGCGACACGAGCTCGGTGAGGCGGGATACATCGAAGGTAGGTCCGAGGATCGCGCTCCACCTGAGGACATCACCCGTTTCCGGCGCCAATCGTGCAAGCCGATCGCCGACGAGCTCCTTCAGCGATCGAGGTACAGTCTCGCGGGGGTGCGACGCTGCTTGGGCGAGCTCGGTGGCCAGCAGAGCGTTGCCGCCGCTCAAGGCAAATACCTCTGAAGGGTCAGCCGCGCTATCCAACCCTTCGACCAACGTTGCGACCTCCTGGGCCGTCAAGGGCAACAACAGATGCTCGCTGATCAGGCCGTCGCGCCGAAAGCCCCGCAAAACACGCATGATCGACTCATTGTCCACGATCTCTCCATCGCGGGCGCCCAGCACGATGGCCAACGGATGGCTGGCGCTCATTCGTGCGACGTAGTGCAGGAGCTCCGCTGTGGCGTCGTCACACCAATGGACGTCGTCGAACATCAACACTGCGGGCTTGCCCGGCTGGGCGCAGCCTGCGACGAGCTCGACGACCGCACCGAAGAGCCGGTCGCGACTCTGCGTGACCTGCCCCGAGCCCCCCAGCTCGGGGAGAAGGGGAGCCAGAGCGGAACGAGCACCAACGGAAATGCCATCTTGTGGAAGGCGTCGAAGCGCATCGATCCACGGGCCGTAGGGACGCCCGGCTTCGGCTTCATAGGCGGCGGCCTCGAAGACGGTGAATCCGCGCTGGCGTGCGGTCCGGCTCAGCTCGGAGAGCAGCCTCGTCTTACCGACACCTGACTCTCCCTTCAGTAAAAATACCTTGAGACGACCTCTTGCAGCCTCGTCCAGGAGCGCCACCATGCAGTCGAGCTCTTTGCGGCGCCCGACCAAAAGATCGGGACTGCGAGGTTGCCCATCTCGTACCGCCTCGGCCCTGTCGTGTGCTTCCGACGGAGGGCTTGGGGACACCGGAGTCTCTTCAGTGATCGCAATCTGGCTCTGCACCTCCCGCCAAGCCGTGATCAGAGGCCCGGTTGGTTTTGCACCGAGCTCCTTGAGCATCCTCGCCGCACTCTCGTACTGCGCCTTGGCTTCATTGCGGCGTCCCGCCAGCGTGAGCAGCCTGATCAGCGATGCCCGGGCCTCTTCATCGAGGGGGTCGATACGCACGAGCTCGCGAGCATGGGGTAGCGCTTGGTCAGGTCGTTCGTGGAAGCGCTCGATCAACGCCTGCAAGAGTTGAACGTGAAGCTTGCGGGCGTGCTCCCGCTCGGCAGCACACCATGCCGTGAACTCATCGAAGTCGATGAGGTCAAGACCCTCGAGCAACTCCCCGCGAAAGGATGCCGCAAGCTTGAGCAGTCGTTCGGAAGCAACGGATTCCACACCTTTCGACAGCTCCATGCGAATGGAACGCCAGTCGAGGCAAGCGTCCTCCAGCACAAGCTCGACTTTTTCTCTGTCCGCGATGAGACAGCGTTTGGTCTCGGAATCGACGAGCGGCCGGATCTTGGAGAGGCTCCATCGGAGCGCGCCACGAGGATCATCGGCGACGTCCCACAGGAGATTGCAAAGCCTGTCGCGTCGATGAGGTCGGCCCGTGATCGCCAAGTACGCCAGCAGCCCGCGGGTCTTCTTCGACTGAGGGAGCCGCGACAGCTCTCCGTTGCGAAACACGGAGAGCGGCCCCAGAACTTGAACTCGAAGGGCAGGTGCGCTCACAAGCAGAGGTTGCCGACGACCCTTGTCCGCGTCAAACGTTGGTTTTGTTACCCTGTTCTCGGTCGATCCGTGTTAAATTGGGCCCTATGGAATGGATCGTCGTGGAGCGCGAGTTTCCGGAGCCGCTCACCGAAGACGAAGTCCATCGCATGTATGACGAGGCTCAGTGCGCCAACTTGTATCGGGTGACGGGCATTCGTAGCTATCTTTCCCCCGACAAGAAGCGACTGGTTTGTCTCTTTCAGGCGCCCGACGCCGAGGCCGTCCGCTCGTTTCTCAGAGCGAACCGGTCGGTGAGGGCCTCCGTCCACGCCTGCAGTCTCCATACGTCGTAATTTCAGGCACTTAGGGACAAAGAGGGTCCCTTTTGGTTTTTCCACGATCCCTCACACGGAGGCTCACACGCGGGCTCCGTAGGTTGGTTTGCGTGGACGGGAACGAGTCCCGTCTCCCCAACCCAAACGAAAGAGGAGACCATGGAAACCAACGCAACGACCCAAGACCCAGGTAAGGCACCGCGCCGGGAGAAGCGCCCCCTGAACGGCGTCGATGTGCCGACCCTGTTTGCCACGATCAACGCAGTGGCGGAGCAGCCGGAGCTGGCCAAGTTTCAGTTCCGGGCCAGCAACGATTGGATCAAAGGCACCCACAGCCGCAGCCGCATTGAAGGGTATCGCGGCGCGGGTACCGAGCACGCGCAGACCGGAGACTTCACCTATGACGGCGACCACCCGCCGGTTCTGTGCGGAGCGGGCAACGCCCCCACGCCCGTCGAGTTCCTGCTCCACGCGCTTGCGGCCTGCATCACGGCGGGCATCGGCAACGTGGCAGCTGCTCGCGGAATCCAACTCGAGTCGGTCGAGTCCCACGTGGAAGGCGACATTGACTTGCGTGGATTGCTCGGCATTTCCGACCAGGTCCGCAACGGTTATCAGGGCATTCGCCTGACCTTCAAGGTCAAGGGCGACGCGGATGCGGAGACCCTTCGCAAGGTGGTCACGCAGTCGCAGGCGCGCTCCGCCGTGTACGACGTGCTCACCAATGGAGTACCCGTGTCGATCGAGGTGGACGCCGGGTGATCACTGGCTCGGCCTACCACGCCGGCCGGCCCGACGAAGATGGGCCGGTCGGCGGGTCCCCGGCCGCAGCGGAAAGGATGGACATCATGAAGAGGACAGACACCATCATCATAGGCGGCGGGCAGGCCGGTTTGGCCGCGAGCCGGTGTCTGATCGACGAGGGCATCGACCACGTCGTGCTGGAGCGAGGCCGCGTGGCAGAGCGCTGGCGCACGGAGCGATGGGACTCGCTTCGTCTGCTGAGCCCCAGGTGGCACACCCGCCTTCCCGGGTTTCGCTATCGCGGCAACGATCCCGATGGGTTCATGACGATGCCCGAGGTGATCCGCTACCTCCAAACGTATGCTGATTCCTTTGGCGCGCCGGTCATGGGCGAGACCACCGTGCTTCGTGTCGAACGCTGCGATACCGGATACCAGATCGAAACCGATCAGGGTCGATTCGAAGCGCCGAACGTGGTCGTAGCGACCGGCCATTGTGACGTTCCCTTCGTTCCCAGCGTCGCGTCCCAATTGGCGCCGTACATCCACCAGATCGTCCCGTCCCGCTACCGGCGGCCTGCGCAGCTTCCCGAGGGGGGAGTGCTCGTGGTGGGCGCTTCGGCGTCCGGAATCCAACTCGCTCAAGAGATTCATCGCTCTGGGCGGCCGGTCACGCTCGCAGTGGGACGCCACATTCGAATGCCTCGATGCTATCGGGGTCGAGACATCTCGTGGTGGCTCGAGACCACCGGCATTCTCGATGAAAGGGTGGAACAGGCGTTCGATTTGCATTCCGCTCGCCGGCAGCCCTCGCTTCAACTGGTTGGCACACCAGACCACCAGACCATCGACCTCGGCATCTTGCAGAGTCAGGGCGTGCGTCTCGTCGGGCGGGTGGAGAACGTCGAAGGAACCCGGATCCAGCTCGGAGACGACCTGCAACGAAGCATCGACTCTGCCGAGCGTAAGCTCGACAGGGTCCTCGCGCGAATCGATGCTTTCATCGACGAAACGCGCATGTCGGCCGACGCGCCCGATCGGCGTCCGCCCATCGCCTACCCGGAGCCTGTGGACGAAATCGATCTGCGGGATGCGGGCATTCAGACCGTCCTTTGGGCGACCGGATACCGGCGCCACTACCCGTGGCTGAAGGTCCCCGTGCTGGATATCCGAGGAGAGCTTGTCCACGACGGCGGCATCACCAGCGCACCCGGTCTTTACGCGCTCGGCCTCAACTTTCAGCGCACGCGCAAGTCGAGCTTCATCGACGGAGTCGGTCATGACGCACGCGCCGTCGTCAGTCACATCGTCCAACACTTCAATCGGTCCTCCATTGCTGCATAGGAGCTGGCATCATGGCCATTCGAACGATCAAGGATACATACGACGTCATCATCGTGGGAGCGCGATGCGCGGGGGCTGCCACCGCCATGCTGCTCGCAGCGTGTGGTCTGCGCGTCCTCGTTTTTGATAAGAGCCGCTATGGCTCGGACACGCTTTCGACCCATGCGCTCATGCGGCCAGCAGTCCTCCTGCTGCATCGCTGGGGCCTGACCGATCGTCTCGAGGAGGAAGCGACCCCGCCAATCCACAAGACCTCCTTCATCTATACGGACGGTGGGGGCAGCGAGGCTATCGACATGGATATCAAACCACGTCGCGGCGTCGACTCGTTGTACGCTCCGCGGCGAACCGTTCTCGATCGGATCCTGGTCGATGCAGCACGTGACGCTGGCGCCGAGGTTCGTCACGGAGTGCAGATGTTGGAGTTGCTCCGGGATGGGCGACAGCGCGTTTCGGGCGTGCGCCTGCGAGACGAGCAGGGTCAGGTGCGTGAAGCGCGTTCCGCCTTGGTCATTGGTGCCGACGGACGGCGCTCGGGGGTGGCCAGGCTCGTGGGCTCCAGAGCTTACGTGCTCGGAAGCCACATGAGCCGCTGCGCCTATGGGTACTTCCGAAACCTGCCCGTCGGTGGCAACCGCTGGTACTACCGGCCCGGCATGGGAGCCGGCGCCATTCCTACGAATGGCGAGGAAACGTGCATCTTTGCATCCGTGTCGGAGGGTTTTGCCTCCGGTGGTGGCGCGGCGCGCATCCGATCCTTTCGGGAGGTGATCGAACGCGTGGCCCCGGACATCGGAGCGGCTCTATCGGGCGCCGAGCTCGTAGGCAAGCTTCACTTCTTCCCCGGGATGCGTGGTTATCTGCGTCAGCCGTGGGGTGATGGCTGGGCCCTGGTGGGAGATGCAGGCTATATGACAGACCCCATCACCGCTCATGGCATCACCAATGCCTTGCGGGATGCACAGCTACTCGCGCACACCATCGCGGGGGGAAACGGCTTGGCGGATTACCAAGGAGCAAGAGACGATCTGTCGCTCCAGTTCTTCGAGCTCTCCGATCGGATTGCCTCGTTCGACTGGGACATACCGACCGTTCAGCAGTACCATCGGATGATGAGCCACGAGATGAGCCGAGAAGAAGAGGTCCTGTCCTCGCTCGGCAAAGCGCTTCCCCTCAGTGCCGCGTGAGAGACGCTGCGCTCGACCGCATGCCGCCCATCCACGCTTGCTTCGGGTTCGGTCCTGGTCTACCGCATATTCAACAAAGGTCGAAGATATGTCTCCACCACGAGAGCTCGCTCCTTCCTCGTTGTATCGAGTCTGCGATGTCGAAACGCTTGGTTTCGAGACCACGAAAGACCTGGAGGACCTCGACCGTTTGGTCGGCCAGGAACGCGCCACCGAAGCCATTCATTTGGCTGCCAGCATTCAACACGAGGGTTACAACCTCTACGTCCTCGGCCAAGAAGGAACCGGGAGGCATTCGCTGGTGGAGCGCTACCTGCAAAGCAAGGCGCATGGAGAAAAGCCGGCCTCCGATTGGTGTTACGTCAACAACTTCGACGAATCGAGGCAGCCTCGGGTGATCGAGCTGCCAGCCGGCAAGGGTCGGGCGTTTGCCGAGGACATGCGCCATCTCATCGACGACGCCCGTGCGTCGATTCCGGCAGCATTCGAAACCGAGGACTACCGAACCCGTCGGGAGGCCATCCAGAGCGAGCTTCAAGAAGAGCAAGAGGCAGCGATCGAAGAGGTGAGCAAGCGCGCCAAAGACCGGGGTATTGGAATCATGCAAACGCCGACCGGTATCGCATTTGCTCCAATGCAAGATGGCGAAACGGTCGGGCCCGAGGAATTCAAGAAATTGCCCCAAGAGGAGCAGGAACGCCTCATGCGTGAGACCGAAGAGGTGGGCAAGGAGCTCCAGGCGGTGATGCGACAGGCACCCATCCGAATTCGCGAGGCGCGGCGCAGAATCCGAGAGCTCGATCGCGAGGTTGCACTCTGGGCCGTGGGAAGTCTCATCGACGAGCTCGTGCACAAATTCGAGGAATACCCGCAGGTGGTCGACTACCTACAGCAGGTCCGAAAGGACATCGTCGAGAACATTGCGCTCTTCCGCACCTCACCCGAGGAGCAGTCCCAAACGCAGCAGCTCTTCGGGGGTCGAATGGCCGCACTGGATTCGGAGCAGTCTCCCGCAACGCAGCGTTACGCAGTCAATCTATTGGTCGATCACAGTGGGGCCGAGGGGGCTCCAGTCGAGCGGGAACGCAACCCCACTTACCATCAGCTCATGGGCCGGGTGGAGCACATTTCCCAAATGGGCACTCTCATCACCAACTTCCAGCTGATCAAAGCCGGAGCGCTCCACAAAGCCAATGGCGGTTACCTCGTGCTCGATGCGCGCAAGCTTCTCACGCAGCCCTTTGCATATGACGCGCTCAAACGGGCGTTGCAGTCACGGGAGCTTCGGATCGAGTCGCTCGGGCAGACCTACAGCCTGGTGAGCACGGTTTCACTCGAACCCGAGCCCATTCCTCTCTCGGTGAAGGTCGTGTTGGTGGGCGAGCGTTTGCTCTACTATCTGCTCCAGTCCGTCGACCCGGAGTTTGCAACGCTCTTCAAAGTAGCAGCCGACTTCGAAGACGAAGTGCCGCGCAACGACGAGAACGTTTTGCTCTACGCTAGGCTTTTGGCCACGCTCGCGAAAAAGAGCTCTCTCAAGCCACTCGACCGTTTTGCGATCGGCCGCCTCATCGAAGAGAGCGCCCGCGAGGCGTGGGACGCCGAGAAGCTCACCGCTCGCATCCGTCCCATGGCCGACATCATGCAAGAGGCGGATTTTTGGGCGACCAAGAATGGATCGGAGCTAATCGACCGTGAAGCCGTGGAGCAAGCCATCGAAAGCCACACCCGCCGCAGCAGCCGAATTCGCGATCGACTGAAAGAGGAAATCCTTCGCCACACGATTTTGATCGATACCCAGGGAAAGACTGTCGGTCAGATCAACGGGCTTGCGGTGCTTCAGGTCGGTGGTTTTGCCTTTGGAAAGCCAAGCCGAATCACGGCGCGCGTGGCGCTCGGCGCAGGCAAGGTCATCGACATCGAGCGAGAGGTGGAGCTTGGGGGTCCCATCCATTCCAAGGGCGTCTTCATCTTGTCGAGTTACCTCAATGCCACGTATTCGGCCGAGGAACCGCTGTCTTTGTCGGCGAGCCTCGTATTCGAGCAGTCGTACGGCGGCGTGGAGGGCGATAGCGCTTCTTGCGCGGAGCTTTGCGCATTGCTCTCGGCCTTGTCAGACCTGCCGATCGATCAGTCCTTTGCCATCACCGGCTCCGTGAACCAGCGCGGCGAGGTGCAGGCCATCGGCGGAGTGAACCAAAAGATCGAAGGGTTCTTCGACATTTGCGCGGCGCGAGGGCTCACCGGCTCGCAAGGTGTGTTGATCCCGCAAGCCAACGTCAAGCATCTCATGCTACGTCGGGATGTCCGCGAGGCCTCAGAAAACGGTCAGTTCCACATCTACGCAGTCGATCATGTGGATCAGGCCATCGAGATCCTCACGGGGATTCCGGCTGGAGAAGCGGCCGCCGACGGGTCATTCCCGGAGGGCACAGTCAATCAACGGGTGAGGGCGCGGCTCTCCGACCTCGCGGAAAAGCGGCGCAAGCTTCGACGTGAAGAAAAGCCGGAGGCAGCAGGTTGAAGACCTCGCTCCGGGAGGCGCGCAGGCGCCGCATCGTGGTCGTCTTCGGGGGGGGCGGGTCGGATACGAGCCTGGTCGACGTGTTGCGGTCGCTGGTATCGGAATCGGGTGCCGACATTGCTGGAGTGTTTCTCGAAGATCAGAGCTTGTTCCGCGTCGCCGAGCTTCCGTTCATCACCGAGGTATCGCGGCTCACGACCGCTCGCCGCCGCCTTGCGCCGGGCGACCTGGAGCGCCAGCTGAAAGTCCAAGCAAGGCATGCGGAACGCGAGCTGCGTACGCTTGCAGAGAGCCTCGGCTTACCGTGGTCGTTCCGCACCTATCGCGGACCACTGAGCCGCGCGATTGCCGAGGCCAGCCGCTTCGATCTTCTGCTACTGGGAGCCGCTGGACACGCTCTGGGCGGCGAATGGCCCTTGACTGCACGGACTAGCGCGCGTTCGGGGTGGGACCGTCCCATTGCCGCCCTCCTCGAGCAGGCGGACACGGACCGGCACACGCTCGAGGCCTCCATCGAGGTTGCAAAAAGCACCGGGCGGCCTTTGATCGTCTTCGCCACCGGTTCGGTCGAGACGCATCGCGACATCCGTGACCGCCTCCAGGCGCTCGGCCCAAGAAGCGCCGCGGTCCACTTGGTGCCCGAAGCCGAGCGCGGAGCGCTCTTGTCCAGGATCCGTCGCGCGTCACCCGCCATGCTCTTGGCATCGGCCGGCGAAGAGGGGCTGCAAGAGCGCCAAATCGCCACGCTTCGGCGGGAGCTTCGTTGCCCGGTCATCGTCGTTCGGGGCGAATCCGGCTAGCTGCTTGCCCGACGAGCTCGCGGCCATCGCCCAAGGCAAGTCACTCCAGCACGCCGATGAGCTCGACCGTGCTGGCTTGAGGGCCTGCCTGTCCCTCTCCCTCCGCGAGCACGTAACGAACCACGCTGCCGATGCTGAGGATGTCGAAGGCGCCGTCGAGAACGGCGTTTCGGTGAAAATAGACTTCGAGCGCCTCTTCGCTCTCGATGAATCCGTAGTCCTCGGCTGGGAAGAGCTTGACCACGCGTGCCTGCGGCGCCTCGTCGTGGTGCTTGACCTCGCGTCGCTGCTTGCGTTTGAAGTCTTGCAGTTGCCGCCGGGCGGCTCGGAAGGCGTCTCGAAGGGCGACGTAGATGTCTTGATGGGCTTGGTTTCTGGGCCCCTGATGACTGACGATGATTTCGTGGCCCGGCACCGTGAGGTCGATACGGATCTCGTAGAGGCTTCCATGATGCGAATGGCGGTGGGGCGCTTCAATGACCACGTGGCAATGAATGATCGGATCGTAAAATTTTTCGAGCTTGGCCCCGTGCTCGTGCACGTACCGCTCGACGGCCTCCGAAGGCTCCATTTCTTTGAAAGTGATTTGAAGGGCTTGTTGCACGATCTCACTCCTCTCGAATTCGTATCAGGCAAAGTTCATGCCGCGCGTCGGGCCTCCTCATCGCTGGGAAATTCAGCGCGAGCGACTCGGGTCCGGGCGCAGATCTTGCGCGACGTAGCATTCCTGGCGTCATGATTTGGGCCGTGAAGGAAAGCGCTTCAAGTCATCTTTTCAGCGCGAACGAAACGATCGACTCCTGACGGAGACTCGCGCAGATTATGCGTGGTCGGTAGTGACCCGGGACGCCTCGTGCTCCGTTTTCACTTTCGATCCACGGATGGGAAGCTGGTGCGCTTGTTGCATGTTCTTTAAGCAAAGCGCGCGACCAGCGTGCAAAGACGAAAGGAGATGATTCAAATGGCACTGATGAGAAGAGGACGAGACCCGTTTGCAGGGTTTGGGAGCCTGCAAGAAGCCATGCGCGACATGTTGGCAACCTGGCCGTTTGGCGAGCGCGAATCGTTGTCCATCGCGGATTGGACCCCTTCTTGCAACGTGTCTGAGACCGCGGAGGAATATCGGATCGAGGCGGAGCTCCCCGGCGTCAAGCAGGAAGACCTGGAAGTCAACGTCGAAAACGGCGTGCTGACGCTTCGGGGCGAGCGCAAGGAAAAAAAGGAAGAAAAGGGGAAGAAATACCACCGCGTGGAAAGCTCGTATGGAAGCTTCATGCGCAGTTTCAGCCTTCCGGAAGACGCCGACGAGGACAAGGTGGCCGCGGAGTACAAAGACGGCCTGTTGCACGTGCGAATTCCGCGCACCGAGCCCAAGCAGTCCAAGGCGCGCACAGTCGAAGTCAAATCCTAGCCAGCGATGATTCATGACCACCCACACCCAGCTTCGATTCAGCGATGAAGCACGGGCAAAGGCTCCGACGGGCGCGGGCGTATGGGCTCACGCATCCCGCGCCGCGCCGGGGCCGTTCAGTGGAATGGAGCTCTGAGATGCCGTTGCACGAGCCGCGCCAGCAGATGGTGAAGCGTCAAATCGAGGCGCGTGGAGTCAATCAGCCCGAGGTCTTGGCGGCCATGCGGACCGTGCCCCGGGAAGCGTTCCTACCCGCACACCTGGAGGAGTTCGCCTACGAAGACACCCCGCTGCCCATCGAGGAGGGTCAAACCATCTCGCAGCCCTTCATCGTGGCCGCCATGGCCGAGGCCCTACAGATCGGGCCCCACGATCGGCTGCTCGAAATTGGGACCGGCTCGGGATACGCAGCGGCAGTCCTCGGGCAAATCGCCGAGGAAGTCTACACCATCGAACGCCATCGCGTGTTGGCCGATGAAGCTGCGCGGCGGTTGGGGGAGCTTGGCTATCAGAACATCCACGTCCTTTGCGGGGATGGAACCCTCGGATGGCCCGAGCACGCGCCCTTCGATGCGATTTTGGTTTCGGCCGGAGGACCGGATGTCCCTCAAGCCCTCCTCGATCAGCTCGCTCCGGGAGGCAGGATGGTGATTCCGGTGGGCGCGGAGCTCCGGGACCAGCGGCTGCTGCGGGTCACCAAGGACCCCGCCGGAGCCACACGCACCGAGGATTTGGGGGGCGTGCGTTTCGTTCCCCTCATCGGCGCAGGAGGCTTTCCCGAAGACACCGGTGTCCGTCCGGCCAAGCGTATTCCGACACCGGAGCCTCCCATCTCGCATTTGATTCGCGAAGCTTGTATTTCGTTCGGCTCGATCGAAGACGCCGAGCTTGGGTCTCTGCTCGATCGGGTCGGGGACGCTCGGGTGGTGCTTCTCGGCGAGGCCACGCACGGCACCTCGGAGTTTTATCGAATGAGAGCGCGCATCACCGCCGAGCTGGTCTTGAGGCGTGGCTTCAACATCGTCGCCGTCGAGGGAGATTGGCCCGATGCGGCTCGAATCGATCGTCATGTCCGGGATTTGGGCTTCCCAGTGCGCAAAGAGCCCATCTTCACTCGCTTTCCCACTTGGATGTGGCGCAATCGGGAAGTCGTCGAGCTCATCGCGTGGCTCAAGTCACACAACGAGCTCATCGAGGGCGCCCACCGGCGCGTTGGTTTTTACGGGCTCGATCTCTATAGCTTGTACAAATCGGTGGATGCCGTGCTCGGCTATCTGCGCGACGTCGATCCGAAAGCAGCCGAGATTGCACGGGAGCGCTATGCGTGCCTGTCGCCCTGGGAACGCGATCCGGCCCTCTACGGGCGTGCCGCGATTAGTCGAGGCTACGCGAAGTGCGAGCGGCCCGTCGTTGCGGTCCTCCGCGATTTGTTGGAGCGTCGTCTGGAGTACGCGGTCGCTGATGGCGATCGATTCTTCGATGCGGCTTCCAACGCGCATTTGGTCGCAGCAGCCGAAGAGTACTATCGAGTGATGTACTACGGTGGGCCCGCTTCTTGGAATCTGAGGGACCAACACATGTTCGACACGCTGGAGCGCCTGCTGGAGTTCCGCGGGCCCGATGCCAAGGCCGTCGTGTGGGCCCACAACTCGCACGTGGGAGACGCGCGGGCTACCGAGATGGGCGCGGCACGCGGAGAGCACAACATCGGTCAGCTTTGCAGACAAGGCTTCGGCGACGCGGCCTTTTCGGTCGGGTTTGGCACTCATGCCGGGACCGTCGCTGCGGCAACCGACTGGGGCGGCCCCATGCAGATCAAGACGGTGCGTCCGTCTCACCCCACCAGCTACGAACGGCTCTTCCACGATGCCGGCGTGGCGGCATTCTTACTGGCATTGCGACATCCTGTGCGCGACGCGGTTCGTGAAGAGCTGGCCGCGCCGCGCCTGGAGCGTGCCATCGGCGTCATTTACAGGCCGGAAACCGAGCTACAAAGTCATTACTTTCAGGCCGCGCTGCCTTGGCAGTTCGACGCGTATGTGTGGTTCGACGAAACCCACGCCGTCGACGCGCTCGACGCAGATGCGGCCCGAATCGAGGTTCCACAGGTATACGGTTAGAAAGTCACGACCAGACCAAGGGGGCGTCATGTCAGAACGCAAAGAACGCGAAGAGCCGGCGCTGCACAGTGAAGTCCTGGCACTGAAGAAGCGAATGGAGGTCTTGGAAGCCAGGGTGAACGAGCTCGAACGGGAGCTTCGAGAGACCCAGGAAGCGGCGCCTGCAGACTACTGAGCAATGCATCGAGCCCAAGTTGAGGTTGAATCCGTCTGCACCCATGTCATGGGGCTAGCCCATGCACACCGAGATCGATGCGTTCGTCCGGTCGACCACGCTGCTGGTCGTGCTTCTCAATCCATTCTTGATGAGCATCTATCTCTTGGATCTCATCGAGAGACTGGATGACAAAACCTTCATCAGTACGCTGGTTCGGGGCGTGACCATCGCGACCGTGGTCTTCTCCATGTTTGCCATCGGTGGCGATGCCGTCTTCTCGGAGCTCTTCCAGGTGCGGTTCGCTTCGTTTTTGATCTTCGGGGGCATCCTGTTCGTCATCATCGGGCTGCGTTTCATCCAGGCAGGTCCCGAGGCGCTTGCCGAGCTTCGGGGTCACCCCGAGCACATCGCGGGCTCGATCGCGATGCCGTTCATGATCGGACCGGGAACGGTGAGTGCCAGCGTTTTGGCGGGAGCGCGGCTGCCCGCGGTCTGGGCCGTGGCCTCGATTGGCGTTTCCATGGTGGTCATGGTGGTTGGCCTCCTCGCGATCAAGTGGCTCTACGGCGTAGTCAAGGATCGCAACGCAGGCCTGGTCTCGCGATATGTCGACATCATCGGACGCGCTTCGGCCTTGCTCATCGGCACCATCGCGGTCGACATGGTGCTGACTGGAATCGAGATGTGGTGGGACGCGTGGAAGGCGGCGACCTGAGCAATGACGTGCAGCTCGTCTATTTGCTGTTTTCGCTCTCCGCAGTACCGAAGTGGTCTAACTGCTTTTTGATTCTTTCGAGCACCGCTGCGGACCAGGCTTTGGCCTTCTCCGAGCAAGTCGGCTCCGCTGCGGCGTCGTTGGCTCGGGTGACGCAGGCCTGATAGTACGCCTGCTTCCATTCCAAATCGTCGTTGTGAACCCGCAGGCCGTGTCTCATGCCTTGGATGTAACCGTAATCGAAGATGCTGAGCAGGACGCTCTGCGCCCGAGCAGGGCGAAGCGCCTCTCGTGCCAAGTTCATGACTTCTTTCTTACCCTCTTCATAGGGCGCGCCGCCGAGCGCAGGCGCGAGGCTCGGCACGTTTTGGCACGACCGGACCGGGCCTTCGGCCAAACGCATGCCGTCCTTGCAGCCATTGGCTGTCGCGAGGTCGAGATAGTAACGATGCACGGTTTCCCAGTGTTTGGCGCCACGGACTGCGCCCTGATCATAGGCAAAGTCGACATTGCCGTGCATGGCCTCGAGCCCCTTCTTATAGGAGGCGCTGTTCCGAAGCTCGACCAGCCACTGCTCTTCGGTCTTGGGCTGCTTTGGCGCCGGCTCGTTGGCAGCCGCCGAAAGGGCAAACGACGAGCTCGCCAGACAGGCGGCCATCAGCATGATACGCGACATCTCGGAACGGTGAACCAGCCACGGGAGCGGTGTCAAGACGCCGTGGGGCTTTCGGGGCAGCTTTTGAAGAGTCCGAGTTTCATGCCACCCTCAGAGTGAGCACTTCACGTGAAGCAATTCATGAGCCCGCTCCTTTTGATCGTGATCGGCGGCCTACTGATGAGCGGCATTGCCCTCGTGGGAAGTGTCACTCTGTTTTTGAAGCGGGAAACGCTCGAGCGCATCGTGCTGCCGCTGGTTGCTTTTGCCGCGGGCTCG
>JASFKY010000042.1:0-18357 GCA_050118395.1 Myxococcales bacterium
CCCACATGTCTTGCAAGCATCCGGTCACGACTTGCTCGGTCGACTGCCAGCCGGGACACTCGTTTTGCGCCCAACCACGGGGAGAGCAGATGCCGTCTCGGAAGCCCGAATGAGGCGCTCGTGTGCTGTCGTATTCCGCCTGTTGGTCTGCACAGCGTTCCGCTTCTCCCCAGCGTTCGAGCGGGGGTAAGCACTGGCATTCCCAACGAAGCTGATTGATGCGCGTCACGCAATCTGCGTACGGATCCCCAGTCGGTTGCAGAGGCTCGGGCCGGCAATCGGACACTGGCGTATCGAGTGCTCCGTTGCTGCAATCGGCTTCGAAGCGTGGATCGCCGACGATGCTGCCTGTTCCTGCGGATGCGAACGGGGACTCCCCGCAGCCCAGCACTCCCAAACCCAGCAGCCATACGAGCTTCGTGGTTCTGAGCATCGCTCCCATCCTCAATCGAAGTTTTGGACGGCCCATACGTCGCCCGAGAGTGTGGTGAAAAAGCCGCACGCCACTTGCGTGTAGCTCGTGGAGGCCATGCTTTCGTAATGACCGTTGACCGTATTGGGGTCGCCGTCTTCGGGTCCTTCATCCCACATCTGCTGCAAGCAGCGCGTGATGACATCGTGGGTCGACGGCCGACTGGGGCACTCGTTTTGGGCACGGGCTCCGGTGCCACACGCTTGTTCGTAGAAGCTCGCGTGGACCCCGTTTACGCTGTCGTACTCCGCATTGCCGTCTGCGCATGCCTCCCCGTCGCCCCAACGGGCGATTGGCGGCAGGCACTGACAGTCCCAGCGCAGTTGGTTGATGCGCGCCAGGCAATCGGCGTGGTCGTCGCCGGTGCTCGGCAGCGGATCGGGCTGGCAATTGGGCAGCGGTGTGGCGAGCGGACCGCCGGCACACGGGCCCGCATCGGCTCCCGACCCTCCATCGGGGTCGAGGCCGGCGTCCATGGGTGTGCCCGCATCCGGAACCGCGCCGTCCGGGACCGATGCGTCTAGGATCGATCCGTCCGGCACCGGGTCGATCGCAGCGTCGGCCTCGACGCCTGCGTCGAGGTTGCGCTGTCCTTGCGGCCCGTCACGGTCCCCGATGGCGCCGTTACAAGCCACCGTCAGCACGGCGCATGCCGCAAGCCAAGCATTCCTCCCCATCAGGACATCAAGGTAGCAATCCCACGGGACCCGCCCAAATGGGTGAGACATTTGCTTACATCGAGTTGCAAGGCTCCTCAGGGAAGAAAACGGTCGCGGGCCTCTGCAGGCGGCAAAGGGCAATGCCCATACCGGCCGAAGACTCGATATCGCCACCGCGCGATGATCCCGTAGAAGAAATCGCCCAACCACGTGGGCAAAAAGCGAAGCCATGAAAGCGCTTTGGCGGGATAGGGCAATTCGCGCATGGCCTGCGTGGCTGCGCGCGATCGCAAAAGCACTCGCCCTTCGCGGAGGTAGACGACGGTTTCGATCTGCTTCGGGAACTCGGGATGGAGCTGCCGAACGCGCTCTGCAGTCTGTCCTTGCAGCGGCGCGAAATGGAACACCCCGTTGCGGTCGACGCGCAGCATCCATCGAACCAGGCCATTACACATGGCGCACACGCCGTCGTAGAAAAGCACGTGCGGCGGAAGCTGAAGCTCGCTCATCGAGGACCCAGTAGCACGAGGCCCGCCTGGGGAGGCCCGTCGACTTGGAGGCGCTCCGGCAAGATGCGGTTCACCATGTAATAGAAGATCGAGCTGATCGCGCCCGACGTGGTGACGATGGCATTTCCGTTGGGAAGCGGCGTCAGGAACCCTTCGCTGGTCTCAGGCAGCGGCACCGGCTCGCCGATGGGATTGCCGCTCGTCAAATCGAACGACACGAAAAGCGATTCCTGTGGAATGGGCACTCGGGTTCGATCGCTTCGCGAAAGTATCTTCGGTAGGTGATAGCCGCATACCACGTTGATCCAACCACTTTGCATCCCCACGGTCACGATGCTGTCGATGAAGGCCACGGGCTCCGAAAGCAAGTAGCTCCAGATGCCGCCCGCTTCCGGCAAGCGCTCTTTGCACAGTGGAGCGAAGGATCGTTCCCAACGCACCTGGCCGCTTTTGTCATATGCCGTGATGTGGTCTTGGAAGGGCGAGTAGATCGTTTCGTCCGGGCCCACGGTGGGCGACGCCGATCCCCCACCGCCTTCGGCACTTTGCCAAAGTCGCCGACCGGTTTGCGCGTCGATGGAGACCATGCGACCGAGCTCGTCGACCGCGTACACACGAAGCCCATCGTGCGAAATCGCGGGGCTCGTGCCGCTTCCGCCTCCCATGGGAGCCTCGAAGGCGATCGAGGCCGCGCCGTCGGTAATGTCGATTCCGTAGAGAAGGCCCGTCCCAGGCGCTCGGCCCGCTGCAGTGATGTACATGCGGCCCGTTTCCGGATGAATGGCGGGGGTGTTTGCAACCTCGAGCCCCCAACCCTGGATGAGATTGAACAGAAACGGGATCAGCTCCGGATCCATCAAGCCTTTCCAAAGAGACTCCGGCGGTTGGTCTTCAGGCGCGGGACCGGGGCCACCGGGCAGCTCCAGCATGGGCACCGCGAGCTCTCCATCTCGGGTCCGAAAAAAGAGCACCTTGCCATCCGTCGTCACGCCGCCGACGTAGCCTTGCCTCGTGAGCACGACCGTCATGAATCCCCAATCGACTCCGTACCGTTTCAGGTCGGCAACCCACTTCACCTTTCCGCCGGGCTCGAAGGCCCACAGCTGGTTGCGGTCTCCCACGTAGAGATCTCCCTCGGCATCGATGGTAGGGGCGTTCATGATGGCAAACGAGTCGAGATCCGCGAGCGACCGTTGCGGCGCAGCCGACCACAAAACCTCTCCCTCGGGTGATATGGCAAAGAGGTGGCTTTGCCCGACGGGCGCTCCCGTTACGACGTACGCGGTCCCGTCGACTCCGATCGTCGGGGCCCAAAATATGGGATGACCGAGCAAAAAGTGCTTCTTCACCTCGAGCTCGGTTCCAAGCTCGATCGGCACGAAGTCCGTATTACCGCTGTCTCGGTGTCCAGACGGCCACAAGCTGTCGAAGTACTGCGGGCTCAAGTTGGAGTGGGTCTTCGACTGCCGAAACGCAGGCGGTCCCTCGGCGAGTAGGGGTTCGGGTAGTGGCGCCTCCTCCTTCCTCTCGTGGCCCCGAAACCTGACGCCCCATACGACGAGCACGGCCACCAGCATGGGCAGCACCCAACGTAGCCAGCGGCTCTTTACGATGCTCATCAGTGCGTGCTACCACGCCGGCGCGCTACCCAGTCAAGCGCGAAGCTCACACTCGCTCCATGTCGCTTCCACCGCCGCACCGACCGTTCGGAATCAAGCTGCTCAACGCCACGGGAGGCGCAATCCAGCGCTTGGGATGGCGCTGGCCCTCGCTGGCCGAAGAAGATTTGCTCGAATCGGCCGTGCGTCGCGCCGGGTCGGGCGATTTCGGCGGCGACGATTTTCGTGAGGGACTCCGCGTTTTGCTCGACTCGCTCGAGCGGGAGGCTCAGCTCACCACCCTCGGACGTTTGAGCTGCAGGGAGACGCTGCTGCGTTATCTCGAGAACAGGCTTCGACTCACCGAATACCGCGCGCGACACCCCGAGCTTGCTCGGGAGGTCATCACCCGCCCGATCTTCATCATCGGGCTGCCGCGCACCGGCACCACGATTCTCTTCAATTTGCTCTCTCGAGACCCCGCGAACCGGCCACCATTGAGCTGGGAGGTGGAATGGCCCGTGCCACCTCCCCGGCCCGCTAATTACGAGGACGACCCACGAATCCAAGACGCCGAGAAGCTCCTCGGCAACTTGGACCGACTGATCCCAACGCTTCCGGCCATCCACGAGTTCGGGGCCCGCCTGCCCCAGGAGTGCGTTCCCATCAATGCCCACGAGCTCCTGAGCATCCAGTTCCACACGACGTTCCACGTCCCCAGTTATCAGGCCTGGCTCGACCGCCAGAGCCTTCTTCCCTCTTATCGATTCCACAAGAAGTTTCTGCAGCATCTGCAGAGTGGGTACATGAAGGATCGCTGGGTCTTGAAGAGCCCCGCCCATTTGCCAGCCATCGACGCGATTCTCGAAACCTATCCCGATGCGCTGATCGTTCATACCCACCGCGATCCCGCCCGGGTCGTACCCTCGCTCGCCAGCCTCTGTTATGCATTTCGGTCGCTGAGCTCCGATTCACTCGACCCCGGACGCATCGGCCGCAACGTCATGAAAGTGTGGTCGAGCTATCTGCAGCGGGCGGTAGATGCCCGAAGGCGGCACCGAGATGCGTCGGGGCAGTTTTTCGACGCATATTTCGAGGACACCCTGGCCGACCCCATTGCTCTTTTGGACCGGGCGTACGCGCATTTCGGCCTGGAGCTCGAGGACGAATCCAAGAGGCGCATGCAAGCTTTCTTGGCCGCCAATCCACGGGGCAGCCGGGGCACGCATCGGTACGAGCTCGAGGATTTCGACCTCGACCTCGGCGAGATTCGGGAGCGCTTCGCCGATTACTGCCGCGAGTTCGACGTGCCACTCGCGAGCTGATCGTTCGCAGGGCTTCCGGACGAATCGCAGCTCCGAGGCGGGTTACGCTATCGCAGGATATGAGCCAAGCTCGTTTCTGCGAGCCCACCAAGCCACACTTCGAGGTCCCGATGAGCCAAGCATGGAAAAAGACAGCCTGCATTTTGTGCGAATGCAATTGTGGCCTCGAGGTGCAAACCGGGGGCGAGGGCGGGCGTCACTTCATGCGGATCCGCGGTGACAAAGCGCACCCTGCTTCGCGTGGGTATGCATGCGAAAAACCCCATCGCCTCGACTACTATCAAAACGGATCGGACCGGGTCACCTCTCCCTTGCGCCGCAAGCCCGATGGAACGTTCGAGCCGATCGACTGGGATACCGCCATCGGGGAGGTTGCCGCTCGCTTGCGTGCGATTCGAGAGGCACACGGCGGCGACTCGATTTTCTATTTTGGCGGTGGCGGTCAGGGCAACCACCTGCCTGCGGCGTACTCGGCGGCCACTCGCCGCGCACTGGGGTCCCGCTACCGATCGAGCGCGTTGGCCCAGGAGAAGACCGGCGAGTTCTGGGTAGCTGGGCGGTTGATGGGCAGCGTCACGCGCGCGGATTTCGAGCACTGCGAGGTCGCGTTGTTCATCGGCAAGAACCCCTGGCAATCCCATGGGTTCCCTCGGGCGAGGGTGACACTTCGGGAGATCGCGAAAGACCCGAATCGCGCCCTCATCGTGATCGATCCGCGCAAGACGGAGACCGCCGAGCTTGCCGACATCCACCTGCAGGTCAGACCAGGAGGCGATGCTTGGCTTTTGGCGGCCTTAGGGGGTGTCCTCGTTCAGGACAACCTCATCGACCACGCGTGGATCGACCGACACGTCGATGGTGTCGAAGCGGTCTTGGCTGCGCTCGGGGATGTTTCGATCGCAGACTATTCCCGCAAAGCCGGCGTGTCCGAGTCGGAGGTGCGCAAGGCGGCGCGGCGCATCGGCTCTGCCGAGAGCGTCGCCGTGTTCGAAGATCTGGGCATTCAAATGAATCGCCATTCGACCCTGAACAGTTACCTCGAAAAGCTCTTGTGGGTGCTGACGGGGAACTTCGCCAAGCCCGGAGCCCAGTACGTGCCAGTGCCGATCGTGAACGTGGCGGGCAACATCGAAAAGCTCGTTCACGGCGACGACGACAAGCGAACCCCGGTTGCCCGGGAGCGCATCATTTCGGGCCTGACGCCGTGCAACTCGATTGCCGACGAAATCCTCACCGATCATCCGCAGCGGTATCGGGCCATGATCGTGGAAAGCGCGAACCCGGCTCATTCGCTTGCGGACAGCTCACGGATGCGCGACGCGCTGCGCGCTCTGGATGTGCTCGTCGTGATCGATGTCGCGATGACCGAGACGGCCCGACTCGCGGACTACGTGCTGCCAACTCCGACGCAATACGAAAAATCAGAGGCGACCTTCTTCAATTTCGAGTTTCCCCATAACTACTTTCACCTGCGTCATCCTGTTTTCGAATCGCCCGATGGCGTCCTGCCCGAGCCCGAAATTCATGCGCGACTCTGTGAGGCGCTGGGCGCTTACACCGCGGATGACTTGGCGCCCCTTCGCGCTGCCGCCGCGCAGGGACGTCAGGCTTTCATTCCCGTGTTCTTCGGGAGCGTCATGTCCAACCCGAAGCTGGCAGCACTCGCTCCGGTGATCCTCTACCGGACGCTCGGTCCGTTCCTGCCTCCGGGTTTGCAATCGGCAGCCGTCATCTGGGGCTTGGTGCATCAGCTGGCCGCGAAGTTCCCCGACTCGCTGCGTCGTGCTGGATTCGACGGACCGGGGCCTGGAGCGGCGGAGAAACTGTTCGATACGATTGTGGCGAGCCCCTCCGGGGTCGTTTTTGCGGTCGACGGACATGACGAGAGTTGGGCGCGCGTGCGAAGCCCCAACGGTAAGATTCAGGCGGCGATCCCGGAGCTCTTGTCGGAGCTCGGCGAGCTTGGAGCCGAATCCCCGACCGAGCCGGACGACGAGTTTCCGCTCGTCTTGTCTGCAGGAGAGCGGCGCTCGTTTACCGCGAACACGATTTTTCGTGATCCAAAGTGGCGAAAGAAGGACTTCGAAGGCGCCTTACGCATGAGCCCGCAGGATGCCGATGCCCTCGGCATCGTCGATGGGGACCGAGTACGCATCACGACGAAGCGAGGGTCTGCGCAAGCTGTGGTCGAAGTGTCGACGACCATGCAGGCGGGCCACGTCTCTTTGCCGAACGGCTTGGGCGTGCAAGACAACGCACGTGGCAGGAGCACAGGTGTCGCTCCCAACGAGTTGACCGCGAGCGAAGACCGGGATTGGTTGGCAGGCACCCCTTGGCACAAACACGTGCGGGCCCGCGTCGAAGCACTGGCTCAGAGCTGATCGCAAGCCTTCTGCAAAAGGCTGCGTGCCTCCTCGGCGACTCCTTCGATGGGAGCCCCTTCGACCAGCTCGAACATGGCCTTCGGGTCTGCAAACGACACCAAAGCGCCCCCTTCGCTTTCTTGGATGACCACGTTGCAGGGCAACAAAAGCCCGATGTGCGGCTCCCCTTGGAGTGCTTTGTGGGCCAGCTTCGGATTGCACGCTCCCAGGATCAAGTACGGACGAAAGTCGACATCGAGCTTCTTTTTCAGCGTCTCCTTCACGTCGATCTTGGTGAGCACCCCAAAGCCATTTTCCTTGAGGGCAGCGGTCACCTTTTCGAGCGCTTGCTCCATCGAGACGCCTTCCAGCTTCTTGGAAAATGCGTAGTTGGGATCAGTCATGAGTCCTCCTCTTGGTTCTTATAAGACCGCTTCTGCAGCCAGCCAACGCCGACGCAAAATATGCGCGAGCGATGGGCGTTCGAGGCAAGCCCCTGTTTGAATCTTGCCTTTCGTGCTTACAATGGCCCGCCGTGTACAAAACCCTTACCGCACAAACCATCCATTACTTTGCTCGTCCTCAAGCAGAGATTTTGCGCAAGCCGCTCGACATCGCAGCTGCCTGGAAGGGCAGCGATCTCGCGAGCAATGGAGACTGGTGCGAGCGTTTGAGCGAGTCCGAGGTCGACGAGCTCGATGAGGCGCTGGCCTATGCGAAACGCATCGGAAAGCCTTTGGGCTCCCTGACGAAGCAAGATTTTCCGCTGCCCACGCTGTCGTCGAAGATCGATCGATGGAGAGACGAGGTGCAGATGGGTCGTGGATTTCAGGTCATTCGCGGTGTGCCCGTGGAGCGCTGGCCGCAGAGCGACTCGGAGATTTTCTTTTGGTGTGTCGGTCAGCACCTCGGGATTCCCGGCGCTCAGAACCCCGAGGGAGATCTCCTGGGGCACGTGAGAGATACGGGCCAAAGCCCCGATGAGGTCCGTCACTACCGAACTCGGGTGAACATCAACTTCCACTGCGACGCCGCCGACCTCGTCGGGCTGCTTTGCCTCCAAAGCGCCAAGCGCGGCGGTCAGAGCCGCATCGTGAGCTCGGTTTCGATATACAACGAGCTATTGCGCCGCCAGCCCGATATGGTGGGCCGTCTGTACGAGCCCTTCATGATGGACACCAAAGGAGAGGGGGGCGTTCGATACCTTCCGGTGATCCCATGCCGCTTCGATTCGGGATGCTTGCGGACTTTCTATCATACCGATTACTTTCGATCGGCAGCCGACGGGGACGGCCGCCCGATGCTGAGCGCTGACGACCGGGCTCTGCTCGACTTGTACAACGAGATTGCGGATTCCCCGGACCTGTATCTGGACATGGATCTCGAGCCGGGGGACATCCAGCTCTTGTCCAATCATACGGTCCTGCACGCACGCACGGGCTATGAAGACCATCCGGAGGCCCAGCGCAAACGGCATCTGCTGCGTCTTTGGGTCTCGCTTCCATCGCGACAAACGTGGCCGACACGACTCCGCACCGAACGGGCCCGATTGCGCATGGTCGCCACGGCGGCGCGCCTGAAGCTGGAGCATGCACTTCAGCGGGCCGTTCGATGAGTCAAGGCACGCGGCCCGCGATCGCGTACTGGTAGGGCAGCGATTCGCCGAGCCGTTCGGTCTCGAAGCCTGCAGCTCGCAGCTCGCGCAGCACGGATTCGGGGGTCAGGCGCTTGCCGGCAGGAGGTCCAACCGGGCTGTCCATGTCGAAATCGACGATGAGAAGCAGGCCACCCGGCCGAAGCGCCGCTCGGAGCTTGCGCGCGTAGGCGGTTCGGTCGGTGATGTGGTGCCAGGTGTCGACCACCAAGATTCGATCGACCGACCGCGCCGAGAGGCCGGGATCCTCGGCATCGACCAGCCGAGGCTCGACCAGATGGAGCCCTTCTTCCTCGATTCGAGATCGGACCAGCCCGATCATTCCGCGGTCGGCATCGAGTGCGATGACCCGCCCGTCCGGACCGACCGCAGCGGACAGGTAGGGAAGAAAATACCCCGAGCCGACGCCCAGGTCGGCCGCAATCATGCCCGGTTGCGCGTCAAGCAGCGCCACCACCTCGCGAGGCTTTTGCCAAGCATCCCGTTGAGGGTCATCGAGCTCCCGGGCGTAGGTCGCCGGGTCGGGAAAGTCATGCTCCGCGCCACTCGAATGCTCGGCAAGGGCAGGCGGAGGGGCGGGTTCGACACTCGAGACCGGGGAGGGCCCCTTGTTGCAGGCCACATAAAAGGCCGCCGCGAGGGCCACGGGAACCAATGCTTTGGGGGTCAAGGCAGCTCCTGGGTTGGGAATCATTACAATTAGCGACATCTTTGACCCCGGCAATGACCTCGCATAGTTAGAGACAGGAAAAAGTCCGGCTTGACCCGTTTCACGTACGAGAAAAATTGCGCGTGACTACACGGGGGCTAAGCTGGCGTCCGTGCTCGATGGGCACGAAGGGGAAGGAAGGGGAACTCCATGAAGAGACATGTCAACTCATCTCTCACGGTGCTCGTATGTTTGATGTTTTCCGCTGCGTCGCTTGCAGGATGCAAAAAGAAGACGGAAGAGCCCGAGCCAGAGCCGACGACGGGCGCAGAAATGCCGGAGCCGGAACCGGAGCCGGTAGAGGTCGAGCCCGTCGAGGAACCGTGCGCGTTTCAGACGGTGTATTTCGCCTTCGACTCTTCGGAGCTCGACAGCAGCGCTCGCTCCGCCATCCAGTCGGCGGTCGAGTGCTACCGCGATCAGAATCCCGACGTCCGTCTCCTCCTCACCGGTGCGTGTGATCCTCGGGGCACCGAGGAGTACAACATCGCGCTCGGCGAGCGCCGCGCGCAGTCGGTGCGCGGGTACATGAAGTCCTTGGGCATGAACCCGAGCAACATCTCCATCACCTCGGTTGGTGAGGAGATGGCCACGGGAACCGACGAGGCCAGTTGGGCCCTCGACAGGAACGTCAGCGGCACCGAGCAGTGACGCGTGGGAGGTGCGCTCGTGGGGGGTAGGCATTGATGCTTGCGGTCTTGCTTCAGGCGGGCGCACCGGAACAACTCAATCCGTGGAAGCTCATGATCGGCGCTTCGCCGGTCGTGCAGCTCGTCATGCTGATTCTCGTCTTCATGATGGTGATGTGCCTCTACATCATCGGAGCGAAGTTGATCCGTCTCAAACAAGTCACAGATCAAAGCCGCGGCTTTCTCGAGCTCTTCTGGACGGAAGACAAAAGCCGCGCATGGAATGCCAAGGCGTTGAATGACATCCATGGGCAGTCCATCAAGTACGGGCGCTCTCCGATCTCGACCGTGTTTCGAGCCGGGTACCGCGAGCTGGCGCGAATGTCGCGCAGCGGCCGCACGACGCGCGCGGACGTGGAAAACGTGGAGCGCGCGCTGCGACGCGCGCAAAATGCCGAGATGACCCGCCTTGAGAGCAAAGTGTCGTTTTTGGCCACGACCGCGTCCACCGCGCCTTTCATCGGGCTATTTGGAACCGTTTGGGGCGTGATGAACTCGTTCATTGCCATCCACGGGGAAAAGAGCGCCGGGCTCGACGTCGTGGCGCCGGGCATTGCGGAGGCGCTCATCGCGACCGCGCTCGGCCTGGCGGCAGCCATTCCTGCGGTCATGGCCTACAACTACTTCGTCCGGCGGATTCGTGTGATCGATAGTGAGACTTCGGCGTTTGCGAGCGACTACTTGAATATCATTCGCCGTCATCTGTTGGCGGAATAGCGCATGGCATTTTCCAACGACGGTGCAGGGAGGGGCAACACCCTGAGCGAAATCAACGTCACGCCCTTGGTCGACGTGATGCTGGTGCTCCTGATCATCTTCATGGTGGCTGCGCCCATGCTCACCACGGGCGTCAACGTGGATCTGCCAAAAGCCGATGCTCCGCGGATGGACATCAACGAGGAGCAGCCGTTGATCACCGTGCAGAGAGACCAGCGAATCTTCCTTTTCGATGAAGAGGTGTCCCTCGACGTCTTGCAGCAACGTTTGCTCACCGACCAACGGGTTCGCAAGGTCGACGAGGTCTTCGTGCAGGCGGACGAGCAAGTGCCTTACGGTGTAGTTGCGCAGGTTCTCGCGCTCGTTCGGCAGGCAGGTATCGGCAAGATGGGGCTGGTGACCGATCCGCTCACGCGAGAGCCGAGATAATTGATGGTGGAGGCGAACGACTGGCGCGCACTTTCTCTGCTCGAAACCGAGCACCCCACGCCGGGTGAAGTCGCCGGGGGTGTGGGTTTCGCGTTGGCCGTGTTCGCTCTGGTACCGATCCTCGTCGTGGTGAGTCACTTGCTGCTGGGCCACGTACAGTCGCTCTTTGGGAGCGCCGTGACGGAGTTGCCACCTGCGCCGGTCGAGGTGATCGAGACCCGGTTCGTTCGGTTGGGTAAGCGCAAAGAACCCCGACGGCTGCCCAGCAAAGAGGTTCCCAATGCCCCCCAGAACGCGCCGGTTCCCAAAGCCCCGAGCGCCGAGCCGATGGAAACGATCCCTACCGGCAAACAGGAAAAAGGTCTGAAGAAGCCCGAAAAGAAGCGTGATCGTCGGGAGGAGGAAGATCTGCTCTCCCAGCTCGGGCAGCGCGCCGGCGCGATTTCGGAGCTGACCAAGGGGCCGGAGCTCGAAGGCGACGAGGAGGGTATCGTCGAGGGCACGAAGGCCAATGGGACCGATGAAGAGATCTATCTGGGCAAGCTGTACTCGTATTTTCGACGAGGTTGGCAGGTGCCTACGCTCATCCCGCAGGAGGAGCTGCAAAAGCTGACCTGCGTCATCGCGCTTTCGATTACCGAGGACGGGCGGGTGGGTGGATACGAGATCAAGCGGCCGAGCGGGAATGAAGCGTTCGACGAATCCGTTCGTCGAAGAATAAATGAGGCAGAGGGGGCGAAGCTTCCGCCGCCGCCCGAGTCGGTGGCTGATCGTATCTTGGGGCAGACGATCTCTCTGCGTTTCTTTGGGAGTCACGTACGTTGAGGTTTTTCATGAGCTTGGGTTGGTTGGGTCGACGATCACTTGGAACCTTGGGAGCGGTTCTCATGCTCTTCATGGGCTTCGTAGCGCATGCCTGGGGCCAAAAAGAAGAGGCCCCCCTTCCGGAAGACCGAATCGTGGTCGACATCGACGCCCCGGAAGAAGAGGTCTTTCTCATTGGCATCCCGAAATTGCTCGGCGCGCCCGAACCCTTGGTGACGAGTGCCGGCGCCGTTTTGCAGAACGACTTTAGGTTGATGCCCGGTTTTCGCGTGATCGGTCCTTCTGCCGTGCGCCACGATTACGAGAGGGAAGGTCTGGGCGTCGATCTCGAAGCTTGGTCTGCTCTGGGCGCAAACGGAGTCATCAAGGGCATGCTCGGCGGTAACGAGGCCGGGTTGGTGGTGGAGCTCCGCTTCTACCAGGCCAGCGGAGGTCAGGTGCCTGCCCTCCGACGCACCTATCGCGGCCCCTCCAGTCAGCTCCGGGAATGGATGCACGATTTCGCCAACGAGGTGATCGGGATCGTGACCGGAACCAAGGGTTCCTTCGGCACCGACATCACTTTTGCCCGTAGACTCGGTCCAGGCCGAAAGAGCGTCTATGTCGCCGAAATGGACGGCTACGGCGTGCGTCAGGTTTCTAGCGGACAAGGCGTTTCGATGCTTCCAGCCTTCGGTCATGGCTCCGTTTGGTACACGCGCATGACCAAGCAAGGAACGTTCATCACCAACACGCGGGTCGGCGGGAAGCGAATCATCGGTGGGAGGGGAATCAACATGGCGCCCGCCATTTGCGGGGACCGTGTGTACTTCGCCTCCTCTCGCTCCGGGAACACGGAGATCTACAGCTCCAACCTCGACGGCAGCGGTATTCGACGTCTCACTCGAAGTCAGGGGATCGACGTGAGCCCGACTTGCGGCCCCGACGGCAAGATTGCGTTCGTCTCCGACCGCCATGGCAGCCCCCAGATTTTCACGATGAACGGCGATGGTTCCAACGTGAAGCGCGTCACCTTTCGGGGCAGCCACAATCAGACCCCCGTTTGGTGTCACGACCCGAAGCAGCCGCTCATCGCGTTCAGCGGGCGGGATGGGAACTTCGACATTTTTACGGTCAACCTGGAGACTCAAGAATACAAACGGCTCACGCAGGGGCAGGGCGACAACAAAGACCCCGCGTTTTCGCCGGACTGCCGCTTGATCGCGTTCACATCGAATCGGCGCGACTCGGCGGGCGTCTATCTCACGGGCCTGGACGGCTTGGATCAAAACCTGGTCATTGGCGGAACGGCCGAAACCGTGCGCTGGGCGGACTGAGCTCAGAATCCACTTTGCTCGAAGGGCCGTGGCCCTTATGCTCCGCCTCCATGCGCTGGTTGAAGGTCGGGTGTCTGGTGGTGGCTCTGCTCCTGGCATTGATGGCCGTCGGAGCATGGATCGTACTCGGGGGCGGGAAGCTTCAACAGGACGGGGAGGTCACCCCGACGCCGCTCGAGTCAGAGATCGTCAGCGCGCGCGAAGTCGCGCAGCATGCTGCGGTGCAAGACTCGGACACGCGCATCTTATTCGGCGATTTGCACGTTCATAGCACGCTCTCTGTCGATGCGTTTCAATGGAGTCTTCCCCTCATGGGCGGCGAGGGTGTGCACCCGCCCGCCGACGCTTGCGACTTCGCACGCTTTTGCTCGCAGCTGGACTTCTACTCGCTGACCGATCACGCGGAGGCTCTGACCCCTCGTACCTGGAAGATGGTTCGGGACTCGATCCGTCAGTGCAACGCGGTCGACGCGGATAGCCAGCAGCCCGACCTGGTGGCCTTCACCGGTTTCGAGTGGACGCAGATCGGAACCACCCCGGAGACGCATTTCGGTCATCGCAACGTCATCTTCAAGGAAACGGACGATGCTCACATTCCTTCGAGACCGATCGCTGCGCCCGGGCTCGCCTCTCAAGCGTTCCGGGACTTGAAGACGTTGCGGCAAAACATCTCCATTCCGTTTCGAGCGTTTCCTAACCAACAACCGTACAACGACTTGACCGCGCACGTCACCGAGATCGCCGACGTGCCGCTGTGCCCGCAGGACGGTGCATCGCCCGAGCTTCCGAGCGATTGTCGAGAGCTTGCCGATACACCGGCGGATCTTTTCCGCAAGCTGGAGGAATGGGGATTCGACGCCACGGTGATTCCTCACGGCACCACTTGGGGGTTCTACACCCCTCCCGGCTACACGTACGACAAACAGCTGAAGCCCAAGCACGACGACCCGCGGTGGCAACAGTTGATCGAGGTGTTTTCCGGGCACGGAAACTCGGAGGAGTACCGCTCGTTTCGTTCGGTGCAAAAAACCGAGCAAGGGCTCGCCTGCCCCGAGCCCACCGACGATTTCGAGCCCTGCTGCTGGCGGGCCGGCGAGATCATACGCAGTCGCTGTGAAAACCCGCTTTCCGAGGAGTGCGATGAACGAGCTAGAGCCGCGCGCGAAAACTATCTGCGCGTCGGAGTGGCAGGCCACCTGACTCTCCCTGGGACCGATATCGAGGAGTGGGGTAATTGCGGACAGTGCACGAACTGTTTTCAGCCCGCGTTTTCATATCGACCGGGGGGATCGGTCCAGTACATCATGGCTCGTGGCAACTTCGATGAGTCGGGGAAGCCCCGGCACGCGACGCTCGGCTTCATCGCATCGAGCGACAACCATTCGGGCCGGCCCGGCACGGGCTACAAGGAGTTCGCGCGACGCAAGATGACCGAGGCGCGAGGCCCGGCTAGCCAACAGTGGCAGGAGATCCTTTTCGGAGACCCGAAAAAGACCAAGGAGTCCGTTGCCTTGACGCCCGAAGACGTGTTCTCCCGGCCGCCGTTTCGGCGGGTCTGGTTGGAACGGCAAGCGTCCTTTTTCCTCACCGGCGGGCTGGTTGCCGTGCATGCCAAAGAACGCACCAGAGACGCGATTTGGCAGGCGTTGCGGGATCGCAGAGTCTACGGAACTTCCGGCGATCGAATCCTGTTGTGGTTCGACCTCGTCGACGCCGACGGGGCCCGCACGCCGATGGGAAGCCAGGTTCAGGTCGACGGCGTGCCGAAGTTCCGAGTCCGTGCGGTTGGCGCGTTCGTGCAGCGTCCGGGCTGCCCCGAGGCAGTCACGGACGCCCTCGGTCCCGATCGCGTCGAAAAGATCTGCGCGGGAGAGTGCTATTACCCGTCGGACGAACGCCGCCGTATCACGCGAGTCGAGGTCGTACGCATCGGGCGTCAGATGAAGCAAACCGAAGCGGTCGAGGACCTCATCGAGGATCCGTGGCTCACGCTACCGTGCCCGGTCGACTCCGAGGTCTGCGAGGTCGAGTTCGATGATCCTTGGTTCCCAGCGGCTGAACGCGAGGTGCTCTACTACGTACGGGCGATTCAGGAGCCCACACCCGCGGTGAATGCCGGCATGCTCCGATGCGAGGGAGACGATTGCAATCCTTGTTACGGAGATTACCGCACGCCCTTCGATGACGATTGCCTCAGCATGACCGAAGAGCGAGCCTGGTCATCCCCGATCTATTTGACCTCGTCTCAGGGCGATTGAAACCGTCGGCGCTACCGATCGTCGCAATCGGCAGGGCCGAGCTCGCGAACCTTGCGATATTCTCGTCGGGCTTCCTCGTACATGGGGGACTTCTTGTGGTTTTTCAGAAGCGCCTTGAGGGCGGTCTCCGCATCCTTGCACGAACGCACTTGGAGGAACGCCTCCGACATGTCGAACAGCGTCTTGTCGAGCGCGTCGCCTTTGCGGTAGTTCGATAGGACTTTCTGGAACTCGCCGAGGGCGGCGGCGGGCTGCCCCTGTCGCAGATAAGTCGATCCGATGATGTATTGGGCATCGTCGGCGCGGTCGTCTTTCGGATAGCGTTCGATGTAGGCGCGGGCCAGCGCGCGAGCGTAAGAATACTTGTTGATTCGGTACGCTTTGCTGAGCGCTTCCCAATGCGCGCCCTTGGTCGGCGGGATCTCGTTCGGTTCGAGTGGCACGTCCATGCCCGCCGCCCGAGCCACGTCGCTCAGCCGGCGCTGTAGCTCGATGCTGCGCTCCGCTTGGGCCTGCGTCGCTCCGATGGCTTCGTTCCGAAGCTCTGCGATTTGCCCTTCCATCGTAGCGAGGCGCTGCTGGATCTTTTCGATTTGCAGGCCTTGGTCGGCGCTGTTGCGACGCAGCACGAGGCTGGCTTCAGCCAACGCTGCTTCGAGCTCTTTTCGCTTGGCTTCGAGGTCGCGTTCCAGATCGTCGAGGCGCTTCTGGTTGGTGGCGATATCGGCCTTCATCTGACTAATGCAGCCTGGCGCCGTGCCTAGCCAAAGTGGAATTGCAAAAAGCCCTGCTCGAATGGCTGGGCTCGACCGGTCGAACCATCTACGAATCCCCATCACCCAGGGTTTAATATGAATGGGTTAGACAGGCCATATTAAGTGGAATCGGCGAGGAGCCCATTTTCAGCCACGAGCCGTTCCAGCTTCTCCAGGCCATCCTGCAGCTTTCCGAAAAACGAGCTTCTATGCGGAATGAAGTGGAAATTGGGGTGTTTGGACCAGATCTCGCGCAGCCGCACGTCGAGCTCCCGCGCCTCCTGGTTCGTTTCGGTCCGGGCGGGATTGCCCCCTTCGATGGCGATGTCCCCGACCGCCGCCGATTCGAAGAAAATCACCGCGTCGTAGCGAGCCAGCTGCTCGTCCAGCGTGGTGCGGAGGCTTTCGAAGAAACCCTGCGGAGCCTCGGACGGCCAAAATGCAGCCCCGTCTATCGTTCCTCGATCGCAAAGCAAGACCCGGTTCGGGTAGTGCGCCCCTTGGATGTCTTCGAGGGCGACCTGGGCGTGAAAAATTGCTCGCTGGGTTGCCGCCCGCGCCTGCCATTCGCCCACGCGGGGAAAGCCGCCCACGAACAGCATGGTGGCGGTCTCGGGCACGATGACCACCTTTTCGCCGATTTCCCGCCGAAAGAGATCGGCCGCCGTGGTTTTGCCTCCGCCCGGCCCTCCGGTCAGCACGATTCGAAAGTGGGTTCGCCGCGACGAAGCCATGATGCCGCTACGATAGCCACTCGGGCTGACGCTTGCACGAGGAAAGCCTTTGTCTGAGCTTCCGCAATGGTGGTATCGACGGGTTGTCCCATGTCCGATCCGCAGCCCGTTCTCTTGCATAATGGCCTCGTCGTCGACGGCACCGCACGTCCGCCACGACCGGGTAGCGTTCTCGTGGCCCACGGCCGGATCGAGGCCATCGGAGATCTCCCTTCGGATGTGGGCAAGCCCATCGATTGTACGGGGCGAGTGATTGCGCCCGGCTTCATCGATGCTCACTCCCACATGGATTTCTTTGCCGCAGGGGGACATCCCGGCTTCTTCGATTCGTTCACGGCACAGGGTGTGACGACCTTCGTGGCCGGCAACTGTGGCTTCAGCCCCTTCGGTTTTGCCCCGAAGACCAAGCACCGCGCACTTCTGGAGCACTCCTTGTTCGAGGCTGGGCACGAGCAACTCGACTGGAATGGTTTTGCCGAGTTCCGGCAAGCGCTCGAGAGCCGCGGTGTGACTCACAATTTCCTGCATCTGGTCGGACATGGGGCGGCCCGCACGTCGCTCAGCGGTTTCGAGGCCCGCGCGTTGAGCCCCAGCGAGCACACGCAAATGCTCGAGCTGCTCGACCAGGCGATGACCGAAGGCGCCGCAGGGGTTTCACTCGGACTCCAGTACAAACCAGGCGTGTTTGCCGCCATCGAAGAGCTCGAGGACGTGGCGCGGCTGGTCGCTCGGCGAAACAAGCTCCTCACCGTGCACGCGAAGGCCTACTCTTCGTTTTCTGGCACCTATCCAATGATACCTTTCGGCCGGCCTCACAATCTCAAAGCGATTGACGACATGCTCGGCCTGGCGCGGCGCACGGGGGTCCGGCTTCAATTTTCCCACCTGATCTTCGTCGGGTCGCAAACGTGGAAGACCGTCGACCAAGCGATCGACCTGTTCGATCACGCCATCGATGACGGAGTGGACGTTCGTTTCGACATGTTTCCATACGGATGCGGGGCCACCCTACTCAATACACTGCTGCCCGAGTGGTTCATGGCGAAGATGCCCGGTGCGCTGCACAGTCCGTTGGCTCGAGCACGCTTGCGAGCCGAGGCGGAGATAGGTTTCCGGCTGGTGGGCTTTGGTTACCCACAAATCCAGATTACCAATGCGAGCTGCGCCGAGTATCAGGATTACAATGGGCGTTTCCTTCCCGACATTGCGGAGAGCGTCTGCAAATCCAACTTCGATACGCTGATCGACATACTCGACAAGAGCCGCGCCCGCGCCCGCGTGCTCTTTCATGACTACTATAACGAGGCGATCATCGACCGACTGATGCAGCACCCGGCAGCGATCT
>JASFKY010000043.1:0-18237 GCA_050118395.1 Myxococcales bacterium
GCGACGCCCAAGGTCGTGGTGATCAATGTGGCCGGCGTCCGCGGCAAGTAACCACTGCTGAGCAGAAGCAGCAGCCCCACGCTCATCTGTCGTCGGGCCGAATCGTTCGATAATGCTGCCGCCACCGTGACTGCCCAGCCGATTGCAAGCGGAACCGCGTACGCGAGCGCGTAGCGGTCCGGCAGCAAGTCCAAATGGATGGCCCCGTACAAGAGCGTGGGCCATTGTGAGCCCGTCGCGCGTTGCCAAACGATCATGGCAGCTGCCACCGATGCGGCGGTGAGCACCGAAAGCGCGAGGGCAAGCTTACCGCGGGGTTTGCGCCACGGAACACCGACGGCCAACCCGAGCACGATCGGCACGGTCAGGTAGGCGAGCTCGCCCGACCATCGAAAGGCGTTCGAAAGGCGCTCGGTTTGCTCCCAATACGTTCGGTTTCCAATCAGGGTGACGATCATCGACAGGATGCCGCTGAAAGCCGCGACCATGGTCAGCACGAGGGCACCCAGAATGGCCTTGGTCGATCGCCAATGCATCCCCGCGAGGACGAGCAGCAAGATGAGCGCGTGGGAAAGCCCAGCCGTGACCAGGACCAGCTCGGGGCGGGTCCATTCGCGCGGCAGAAACGTCATCAGGGTGACGATTGGAATCAGCACCCATCCAAAGCCAGCGATCCCGGTGCGTGCTGAAAGCGGGAGCTCGCTCCTTCGAGACGTCAGCGCGACCAAGCAAAAAACCAGTGCGACGAGCGCGCTCACCACGCTCAGATTGCGTGCGAAGCCGCCCCATTGGTCGAGCTTCATCAGTGCCGTCAGCGACCAGGCTTCGTGACCCAGCTTCACCAGAACACGATCGAGCAAGAGGTCGACGAAGGCCGAGATGCCGGACATCCACGCAAGCGGAGGCACCCATGCGGCGATCCTCGTACCCTCGTCTTTCGGGGGGGCGATGGCAGCCGCCGAAGCCAAGGATGAATCCAATCCTTCCGTCAAAGCCCACCGACCCTACGCGGCCAACCTAGCGCATTCAAGGCACTCTGCTAGAAGACGGGCAATGAGTGAAGTCCGTCACGATTGGACCCGTGAAGAAGCGCGTGCGCTGCACGATCGTCCGCTGACCGAGCTTCTGTTCCATGCGCAGGAAGTCCACCGGCGCACGCAACCTCGCAATGCCGTTCAGCTTTGTTCGTTGCTGTCGATTAAGACGGGCGCATGCCCCGAAGATTGCTCGTATTGCCCGCAGAGCTCGAAATACGACACGGGAGTCGATGCCGAGCGCCTGATGGACGTGCACGATGTCCTCGACAAAGCCCGCCAAGCCAAGGAAGCGGGGGCAAGCCGTTTTTGCATGGGCGCTGCTTGGCGTAGCCCCAAAAAGGGGAGTCGCCAGTTTCAACAAGTGCTCGAAATGGTGCGTGGCGTTCGCGCGCTCGGACTGGAGGCGTGCGCGACGCTCGGCATGCTGGACGACGAGCAAACCCGAGAGCTCAAGGACGCTGGCCTCACCGCCTACAACCACAATCTCGATACCTCCGAAGAGTACTACGCAGAGATCATCACCACGCGGACCTACCAAGAGCGCCTCGAGACGATCGCTCGAGTCGCGGCCGCGGGCATTTCCGTGTGCGCCGGGGGGATCATCGGGATGGGTGAAAGCGTCGACGATCGAGTGGCGATGCTAGTCACGCTTGCCAATCTGTCTCCGCAGCCTGAAAGCGTGCCGGTCAACGCGTTGGTTGCAGTACCGGGCACGCCGCTCGCCGACCGACAGCCCGTGGGCTCGCTCGAGCTCGTGCGGATGTGTGCCACGACGCGCATCATGATCCCGCACGCGCGAGTACGGCTGTCGGCTGGGCGCGCCTCGCTCAGCCGCGAAGCACAGCTTCTGTGTTTCATGGCGGGCGCCAATAGTATCTTCTTCGGCGACAAGCTCCTGACGACCGGCAATCCGGACCACGACTCGGATCTGGCGCTATTGCGAGATGCCGGTCTCAGCCCGCTCGAGCCGGACGAGGGGAATCCCTCCGACGCCGCCCCGCAGACTGTGTCGAAGCCCGTCTGGGGCCTCGCCGATTAGGTGGAGCGGGGCGCTGAAATCATTAGGCTTTTGAGGCGGGATACTATTGAATTTGATTTGCAACTTCTATGGGCTATAAATCGAATCATGCTGGTGTGTCACTGCCACGCGGTCAACGATGCAACGATCCGTCAATGCGTCAGCGCGGGAGCGCGAAGCTCCCATGAGATCCGTGAAGCCTGCGGTGCGGGAGGCGGTTGTGGCGGTTGCCGCCCCACCATCGATCGGCTCATCGAAATCCATCACAACGTGCAGGGCTCCGTCCAGGCGCGCGGTCCGCGCGGCTGAGATCTGATAACGCCTTTCAACTTCAAGCGCGAGCCATTGCCACCGAAGTGGCGGGTCTCTATGCTCGCACGAAGGGAATTCCATGAAGGGCAACGAAGACGTCATCGCCGTGCTCAACGAGGTGCTCACCTCCGAGCTCACGGCCATCAATCAGTATTTCATCCATTCGAAAATGTGTGAGGACTGGGGCTTTCCCAAGCTTGCGAAAAAAAAGAAGGCAGAGTCGATCGAGGAGATGCATCACGCCGATCAAGTGATCGCTCGCATTTTGTTCCTCGAAGGCGTGCCGAACATGCAGCGTTACTTTCCGATCAAGGTCGGCGAAGGTCCGATCGAGCAACACCGGCTCGACCTCGAATTGGAGTACGATGCGGTCAAGCGTCTGAATGACGGCATCGCACTTTGTCGGGACAAGGGCGATAACGGCACGCGTGAGCTTCTGGAGTCGATTCTGGAGCAAGAGGAGGAGGGTATCGACTGGCTCGAGGCCCAGCTCCACGTCGTGGAGACCATCGGCCAGGAGCGATATCTCTCCGAACAACTGGGCGAGGACGGCTGATCAGCCGGGGCTTCGTCAAGTTGGGCGTTGGCTGCTAGAAGCCCGGAGATGACTGCCCATCCGCTTGCTGGCCAGACGGCGCCTCCAAAGGCGCTCGTCGACATCGATGCTCTGCTGTCCGCCTACTACGATGGCAAACCCGACCCGAGCGAGCCTTCTCATCGAGTGAGCTTCGGCACCTCGGGCCATCGGGGCTCGGCTTTCCGCCTCAGCTTCAACGAAGACCACATCTTGGCGACGACTCAGGCCATCTGTGATTACCGGCAGATGGAAGGCATCGACGGCCCTCTGTATCTCGGCGCCGATACTCACGCGCTTTCAGCCCCTGCGACAAAGACGGCGCTGGAGGTCCTGGCGGCCAATGGGGTCGCCACACGTATCGCGCCTGAAGGGCACTTCACGCCCACGCCCGCGGTGTCCTTCGCCATTTTGGAGCACAACCGCAACAGTCCCCTCGAAGCGGATGGCATCGTCGTGACGCCCTCCCACAATCCACCGGAGGACGGCGGATTCAAATACAATCCTCCCAATGGGGGGCCGGCCGATACGTCGGTGACTTCGTGGATCGAGCGACGCGCCAATCAGTTGCTTGCGGCCGGCCTCAAGGAGGTTCGCCGAGTCTCCTATGGCGAGGCGCTAGCTGCCGATACCACGACCCTACACGACTTCATCACGCCGTATGTCGACGGGCTCGAAACGGTCCTCGAGATGCAAACGATCTCGAGATCGGGTCTTCGGATTGGAGTCGACCCAATGGGGGGAGCAGGCATCGAATATTGGCCCCGCATCGCCGAACGATACGACTTGCACCTCGAAATCGTGAACGATGCCATCGATCCCACTTTTTCGTTCATGCCGCTGGATCACGACGGCAAAATCCGCATGGATTGCTCTTCTCCCTATGCGATGGCCCGTCTGGTCAACCTGCGCAATCAATACGACATCGCCTTTGGCAACGACACGGATTTCGATCGCCACGGCATCGTCACCCGAAGTTGGGGGCTTCTCAATCCCAATCACTATCTCAGTGTCGCCATCAGTTATTTGTTCACCGAGCGACAATGGCCCGAGCGCGCCGCAGTAGGGAAAACGCTCGTCAGCAGCGCCATGATCGATCGAGTGGCCCGCGATCTGCAACGGCGACTGGCCGAAGTGCCGGTTGGCTTCAAGTGGTTCGTCGACGGCTTGATCGACGGCTCTTATGGCTTCGGAGGTGAAGAGAGCGCAGGGGCGTCGTTCCTTCGCAAGGATGGAACCGTCTGGACCACGGACAAGGATGGGATTCTCTTGAACCTGCTGGCTGCCGAGATCACCGCCACGACGGGCCGGGACCCCGGCGAGTGCTATCGGGGCCTCACCGCACAGTTCGGTGACCCGGTCTACGAACGCATCGATGCTCCTGCCACGCCGCCACAGAAGGCTGCGCTCAAAGCCATGAGCGAATCGGACATCCATGCGTCGGAGCTGGCCGACGAGCGCATCCTGCAAGTGCTCACCAAGGCTCCTGAAAACGATGCGCCCATCGGTGGGCTCAAGGTGACGACGGAAAACGGGTGGTTCGCTGCGCGACCCTCGGGCACCGAGGACGTGTACAAGATCTACGCGGAGAGCTTCAAAGGTCGGGAGCATTTGGCCCGTATCCAGCGCGAGGCGAAAGACCTGATCGCGCGTGTGTTCGACGCGGCGGAGACCGCTTGAGGCGGTAGCCCAATCGTGTTTCACTCCGGCCCGTGCTGGCGCTAGTCACAGGTGGCGGCGGTCGCCTAGGCAACGTTCTCGTCCGTCGGCTCCTCGAGGAGGGCCAGCGGGTCCGAGTGCTCGAGCCCGGAGTGCGCCCCGAATCGCTACGAGGCCTCGACATCGAGCTGCTTTCCGGCTCGGTCCTCGATCGGGCCGATGTGGAACGTGCGGTCCAAGGCGCGGATGTCGTCTACCATCTGGCGGCAAAGATCGATTTGCGACCCAAGAAGGATCCCATGATGGTCCCAATCAACGTGGAGGGAACGCGAAACGTCGTGGAGGCGTGTCTTTCCCGAGGCATTCGCTTGGTTCATACGAGCTCCCACCATGCGGTCCGGCGTGAGCCCCTGGACCAGCCGCTGACGGAAGACCGACCGCTCGCGCTCGACGAGAAGTGCGAGTATCACCGCTCCAAAGCCATCGGAGAGACGGTGGTACTGGGAGGGTGCGAGCGCGGGCTCGATGCGGTCATCGTGAACCCCGGCTCGATGATCGGCCCCTACGATTTCGAGCCTTCGCTGATTGGAGCGGCGCTGATCGACATGTATTTCGGCCGAGTGCCCGTGTTGCTGGATCTGTTGAGCGACTACGTGGACGTGCGGGACGTTGCCGACGGCATGATGGCTGCGGCGGCCAAAGGACGCCGCGGTGAACGCTACTTTTTGACCGGCGATGTCGTGCCCATCATGGAGATGGTCTCGATCTACGGCGAGCTCACGGGCGCCAAGGTGCCGACCCGGGCGCTTCCTTTGTGGTTCGGCTGGGTCTTGCTCCCTTTCGCTCTGGCCGGCTCGTCCATCACCAAGAAGGACCCTTTCATCACGGCAGACATGTTGCGCGCCAGCGTCTCCAACGCGGTCGTTTCACATGACAAAGCCGCAAGGGAGCTGGGCTATTCCATCCGCCCGTTGCGCGAGTCGCTCGCCGATGCGGTACGGTGGTATCGGGAACGGGGATGGCTGAACGCCTGAGCGCCGTTTGCCGGTTGACGCTCGACTCGTGCTACACATAGAGCACTCATGAACGGTAGAGGACCCAAAGGTCACCAGGATCTCGAAAGCGTGATCGACTTGATCACTGCCTCGTATGACTCTGGCGACGAGATCGACAACCTCGACAGCGCGGCTCTGCCGAACAAGCGAGCCGTCATCACGGCCTTCAATCACCTCATGCCCGTGCTCTACATGGGCTTCTACAGCACGCGCTCGCTCAATCGAACCAATCTTCGGTATGCGCTGAGCGAGCATCTGTATCCAGCACAAGACATTCTCGTCGAGCAAATCGATCGCGCCGTGCGCTACCAAGAGCGCATGGGACGCGCCGTCGAAACGAAACCCGACGGCTGGAGCGAGGAAGTCGTACTGCGCTTATTCCAAAAGCTGCCCCAGCTTCGGCGAGTGCTCAACACCGATGTCCGCGCCGCATATGGGGGCGACCCGGCTGCATCGAGCATCGAAGAAGTAGTCTTCAGCTATCCGAGCGTCCAAGCCATCTCCGCATACCGCGTCGCGCACGAGCTCCATCTCGAAGACGTACCGATGATTCCACGGATCATCACCGAATACGCGCACAGCGAGACGGGCATCGACATCAATCCCGAAGCGCAGATCGGCGATAGTTTTTTCATCGACCATGGAACGGGCGTGGTCATCGGCGCCACGACGATCATTGGACGAAACGTCAAGCTCTACCAAGGAGTGACCCTCGGTGCCTTGAGCGTCTCTCGCGACGACCTCTCCGGGTCTCGGGGCTCGAAGCGGCATCCCACGATCGAAGATGACGTGACGATTTATGCTGGGGCTTCCATCCACGGCGGTGAAACCGTGATCGGGAAAGGCTCGGTGATCGGAGGCAACGTGTGGCTCACCAAATCGGTGCCACCGGGATCCAAGATCTTCGGACGCGCCAAGTAGCGCGTCCTGCCTCAATCTGCCGCGGCCAGTTTTTCCTTCACCTTCTGGTAGACGGCGTCGAGGTTGGTGAGCTCGGGCAGCTCGTCTTCCGAGATCGTGATGTCGTAGTTCTTTTCTACGTCCGCCACGATCTCGATGGCCATCATGCTGTCGATTCCGAGGTCCGCAAACGGAGTATCCTCCGGGATATCCTCGACTTCCGTCACTTCGGTGATGATCTGCCTCAGCTCATCTTTCAGCGTATCCGACATGCCGCCCGTATATGCTTGGCTTCACGATCAGCGTCAAGCTTCTCAAAAAACTGGCCGACCGGCCTGTTTCGAAGGTGGTCCCCATTGAAATTAACGGTACCTTAGGGCCCGCGAGAGCCTATGAGCTGGATTTCCGACAAGGCGCATGCCGAGCTTCAGCGTGTGCGCGACGCGCAAGACAAGAAGATCTACCCCTACTTTCGGCCTTTTGAATCGGGTGGCTTGCATACGACGATCCACGGAAAGCCGATCGTCAACTTCAGCTCCAACGACTATCTCGGGCTCACCAATCACCCCAAGGTCAAAGAAGCGGCCAAGGCGGCCGTCGATCAGTTCTCTTGCGGATTGGGCTCTTCGCGCGTGCAGGCGACTGCCACCAAGCACGTGGAGCTCGAGGAGCGATTGGCCTCCTGGTACGGCTTCGAAAAATCCCTGATCTTCACGACCGGGTACCAGGCCATGGTCGGCACCATCATGGCCCTCGCCGACAAGGACACGACGCTGGTGTTGGACAATTTGAGCCACGCCTGCATCCTCGACGGGACGTTCCTTGCAGCAGGGACGCCCCTGCGGGCGCCGGAGGTTCGCTTCTTCAACCACAATAGCGCCAAAGCGTTGGACCGGGTGTTGAGCAAGCGCGAACGCAAGAACGCTCTCGTGCTGGTCGAGGGGATCTACTCGCTCGATGGAGACGAGGGCCATATCGAAGCCTTCGTCGAAGTCTGCGCTCGTCATGAAAACGTCGCTCTCGTTTGCGACGACGCGCATGGCACCGGCACGCTCGGAACGGGCGGCCGCGGCATCATCGAGAAGTACGGCCTCGAGGGCAAGGTCCCCGTGGTGATCAGCACGTTCTCGAAGACCTTCGGCGGGATTGGCGGCATTCTGCTGGGTGACGCCGACGTCGTCGACTTCATCAAGCACAATGCGCGCTCGTTTTTGTTCAGCGCCTCGTTGCCGGTTCCCATCGTGGCCGCGGCCAGCACGATCTTGGACATGCTCGAAGCGGAAGGTCCCGCTCTGGTCCGCGAGCTGCACGAAAAGTCAGCCTACATGCGCAAAGGGCTGACCGAGATCGGGTTCGACCTGGGCCACAGCAACACGCATATCATGCCGATCATGATTCGCGACGAGACCAAGGCGATGTTCACGCACGTAGCCCTGTTGGAAAACGGGGTCTTGATGGTTCCGATCATGTATCCAGCCGTCAAGGAAGGGCAGGAACGTCTACGGCTCAACGTCACTCGCGGCCACAGCTACGAAGACATGGACAAGGCGCTCGAGCTGCTGCGGACCTTCGCAAGCTCGTTTTCGCTGGTGGCGTAGCCGTCTCGGCGCGCCTATTGCGTCGGGAAGTAGAGACTGACGGTTTCTGCGATGCAGCCCGGCCGGTCCTCTCCCTCGATGTCCACGGTGACGCGCACGACCGACATGATGCCACCTTTGGTGTCTTCGACCGAGACGACCTCGGCTCCTCCCCGGATCCGGGCGCCCGATCGCACGGGAGCGGGGAAACGGACCTTGTTGGTGCCGTAATTCACCGCAAACTCGAATCCCCGAACTTCCATGATCTGGGTGATGAAGTGGCTGACCAGCGACAGGGTCAAGTAGCCATGGGCAATCGTCGCTCCGAACGGCCCTCTTTTTGCGCCTTCGACATCGACGTGAATCCATTGGTGATCCTCGGTCGCATCGGCAAACTTGTCGATTCGTTCCTGCTCCATGGTGAGCCAATCGCTGTAACCCAAATGCTTGCCCACCGCAGCCTTGAGGTCACGGGGAGACTCGAAAACTACTGCTGCCATGAGCCGACAATACCCGCTCCCAGCGAGGGTGCCAGTGCAGAGCGAGCGTCTGCGTCGTGCGTCGTCGCATCCTCGGGCCGGGACCTCCATTCTCGAGCCCCTGGCCTCGGGCCCTGCACCCCATCCCATGGTGCCGGCGCTACACCGTTTTGCCGTCGGCCACCGTTCGGGCGGCGCTCATGTCGGTGATCCCGCCCGACATGATGAAAGCCATGAATTCGGCTCCGTCTGCGTCGAGCGGATGCACACGGTCGCGGGGCACCACGACCAGGTTGCCGGCGAAGTTGTACGACTCCGGCAGATACACCGACACGTGCCCGGCAAGCTGCGGGTCATCGAAGTGCTCGCTCGTCAAAAACCCCAATACCTTCAGGCCGTGTGGGTTGAGCTCGACCGCGACGGGCTGGTCGAACTTGCGTTTCGAGCCGACGAACGCGCCGAACAAGTCCCTGAGCGAATTGTAGAGGATTCGGACGATCGGCAGGCGTTGCATGCCGGCCTCCAGCCATGAGACGAGCTTCGTGCCCACGACGTTGCCGGTGAGATAGCCGATCAACGTGATGCCCACGGCCGCGATCAGCAGGCCAAGTCCCGGAATGGGCGTATCGAGCCACTGATCGAGCGTGGTGACTGAAAACCACACGATCCAAATGGTGATGGCAACCGGAGCCAAGACCAACAGGCCTTGCGCGAAGCTTCTGGTGAGCGTTCTCATCCCCCTCTCCTATCACCAGCTTGCGTGCTGCGCATTAGCAGACAGAACGCGCCAGGTGCAGCTCCGCTTTCCTTCGTGGCCGCGCTTGACGGTCGGCATTCGCCACATGCTGATGGGGACGCTGTTCTTCAGCGCGATGAGTGTCTGCGCCAAGGTTGCAGGCCAACGACTGCCGACCATGGAGCTGGTGCTGGGGCGAGTGGTGGTCACCCTGGTGATGAGCTGGTGGGTGATCCGCAGCCTCGGCATTCATCCCTGGGGTCACGACAAAAAGCTTCTCCTGATGCGCGGATTTGCCGGCTTCATGGGCCTCAGTTGCTACTTTTACGCGATCACCCACTTGCCGCTCGCCGACGCGACCGTGATTCAATTCTGCAACCCGATGCTTGCTGCATTGATTGCAGTCTTCGCCCTGCAAGAGCCCCTGCGCTGGATGGAGGTGGCCGCCACCATCTGCAGCATGGTTGGAGTCGTGCTCGTGGCGCAACCCACGTTTTTGTTCGCTCAGGGTGTCGCGCTCGATCCCTTGGCCGTCGCGATCGGCTTCACCGGCGCGATCTTTTCGGCCATTGCCTACGTCGTGATCCGGAGGTTGGGCGCCAGCGAGCATCACATGGTCGTGGTCTTCTATTTTCCGCTCGTGACCGGTCCTGCATCGCTCCCGATCCTGGCGCTCGAGGGAGCCGTCGTTCCGCGAGGCGTCGAATGGCTACTCTTGCTGGGCATTGGTATCGCGGCGCAGCTCGGCCAAATCGAAATTACCAAGGGCCTTCGACTGGAAACGGCCAGCCGGGCATCGGCGGTCACCTACTTGCAGATCGTGCTCGCCTACACTTGGGGAATCCTTCTGTTCGGGGAGTACCCCAACGCGCTCAGCATTCTCGGTGCGCTGCTCGTGGTGGTTGGGGTGTTTGCCGTCACCAGGCCCGTCACGGCCTGATGTCGTCAGTCGTGGGAGAGCGGGTCGAAAAGCCCCGGGTCGAGCTCGAGCGCTTCGAGACTCTGCCCGCCCGCGAGATCGGTGATGAAGGTCATCCGATGCCCCGCCGCCGAGTGCTGCGTCGAGATCTTCGCGCCCGTGCTGAGATCGACCCATCCTTCCCAGGTCGCTTTGATTCCGCCGATGGGAATGATCCGAACCCACATTCGCCAAGCTTCGGGAAGCCCACTGGGCCCAGGAATCCATAGATAGGCGTCACCCGGGGTCACGCCGCCCGACGTGTAGGTCACCAACAGCGCGTCTCGCCCGTCCTCGAGCTCGACTAGAGCCCGCTCCACGCCCGGATCGAAGAGCTTCACGACCGGGTTCAGCCAAAAGGAGTCGTTGATCCAATACGAATAGGCCGTCTTCAAGGCCCGCTCGAGATCCTCGCCAGTCTGCTCGGTTCCCTTGCTCCAAACGCGCCCGCTTTGGTCTGCCGTGCGGAACAAGGCACGCGATTCGCCCCACTCGATCTGGACCAAGCCCCTCTGCTTGTCCCACACGTAGTGATGCTCCTCGAAGAATGACCAGCGAACGACGTTCGTCCGATCCCAGGCTTCCTTGTGGACGGCAGTCTCCATGGACCGCGCCAGTGCGTCGGCTTCGGGCCCCGGGGTCCCCTGAGGCCGAGGCTCGTGGAGCGAATACGCAAAGACCGCCAAAGCCAAGATGCCGACGAGCAGAATCGCACCCAGAATTTTGAGAACACGCATGATGAAGAACCGAGCGTACACTGTGCAGACGCGCCGCAAAAGCGCTATGAGTGCTTTCATGGCTCATTCGGCACATCCCCACGGAGGCGGCCAGGCAGGCTCCCCTCAGATCGACACCAGAGAGCGCGGCGCTCCCAAAGACGGGCAGCCGCAACTCATGGATCGTCGACTTTTCATGCAGCTCCTCGTTTTTCAAGTGCCCATTGGAACATCGATTTCCGCCAATCAGGAAGCGCTGCTCACCGCTCTGCGCGAGGCCGACATCCCTTCGGTGGTCTATGCCGACGTCAACGACCCGAGGGGCATCGCGTTGCTCACGTTCAGCGAAGATCCGGCGGTGTTCGTGGATTCGGTTCGGCCGCTATTCGAGACGGAGCCCATGCGCAATTGGGCCTTGCGGCCCGAGCTGACCATGATCGGGCGCACCTACAGCAGCGGCTACGAGAATGACCTCGGATTTTGGCTTTTGGACCGGCCCAGACAGACCGTGCTCAATCCGGAGTGGAACTGGGCCGTTTGGTATCCGCTGCGCCGCAGCGGCGCATTCGAGCAGCTCGAGCCCAAAGAAAAGGGCGGGATTCTGCGCGAGCATGCGACCATCGGGCGAGCCTACGGCGATCAGAACCTGGCACACGACGTGCGCCTCGCCTGTCACGGGCTCGATGCCAACGACAACGAGTTTCTCATCGGACTCGTCGGAGAAAAGTTGCATCCGTTGTCCCACGTCGTACAGGCGATGCGCGGCACGGTGCAGACCTCGAAGTACATCCAGCACATGGGACCATTCTTCGTCGGACGAGCCATCGGCCGCAATGCCGGCCCGCAGAAGTGAGCGCAGATGCCTGGTAGCACCTTCGGTCAACTCTTTCGCGTGACCACCGCCGGCGAAAGCCATGGCCCTGCGAACGTGGTGATCATCGACGGGTGCCCACCCGGGCTTCCGCTTTCGGAAGCCGACATCATCCCCGACTTGGACCGACGGCGACCTGGCCAAAGCAAGATCGTCACGCAACGAAAGGAATCGGACACGCCGGAAATCCTCTCCGGTGTATTCGAGGGTGAAACGACCGGCACCCCGATAGCCATCATCGTGCGCAACGAAGATCAGCGCTCACGTGACTACGGCAACATCAAGGACGTCTACAGGCCCGGACACGCCGACTATACGTTCGACGCCAAGTTCGGCCGTCGTGACTATCGGGGCGGAGGGCGGAGCAGCGCACGCGAAACCGTGGCGCGGGTCGCGGCGGGCGCGGTGGCCAAAAAGCTCTTGTCCCATACACTCGGTGCCGAGGTGCTCGGTTATGTCACCCAGGTCGGAGACATCGCGGCCTCGATCCCCGGACGGGTGACGCTGGACCAGGTGGAGCGGCTTCCCGATGGTGAGCCGAACGTCGTTCGTTGTCCCGATCCGGTCGCTGCGTCGCGGATGGTGGACCTCATCAACAAGGTGCGAAAAGATCAAGACTCCGTCGGGGGCGTGGCCGAGATCGTCGCTTACGACGTTCCTGCGGGCTTGGGAGAGCCGGTGTTCGACAAGCTCAAGGCCGATCTCGGCAAAGCCCTGTTCAGCCTACCGGCAGTGATGGGAGTCGAATATGGCGCCGGCTTTTCGGTGGCGTCGCTTCGGGGAAGCCAGAGCAACGATCCGTTCGAAGCCGATGCCCAAGGGCGGATTCGCACGCGGTCCAATCGCCATGGGGGCATGCTCGGCGGGATTTCGAGCGGGATGCCCATCGTCATGCGTGCCGCCATCAAACCCACCAGCAGCCTCCCGAGAGCGCAAGACACGGTGAGCTCTAGCGGAGAGCCCACGACGATTCGCACTACGGGCCGCCACGATCCGTGTCTGCTTCCACGTTTCATTCCCATGGGCGAAGCCATGGTCGCGCTCGTGCTGGCCGACCACTGGCTCCGATGGAAAGCGATTCGCGACTAGCGCGCGAAGTTCCAAGCAACGATGGCGATGGCCGCGATCACCAAGACGGCGGTCCACAAGAGGCTGCCGCCTTTGCTTTCGTTTGCCTCCGAGCCTATGGCTCGGCGAAAGCCCTGCACCATGTTGCCCATGACGCCGGTGGTTTGTCCGCCGCCGACCGTGTTGCGCGAGGGTCCTCGTCCTCTCTTGACTCGCTTCTTCGTGGTGGCGCTCTTCTTTTGATACTGCTTGGACATCTCGATGATTCTATTGGGGATCGAGCCGCGCGTGAAATGCTTTTGCAGGTGTGAGCGTGTAGTGCGGTATGGGCTGCCGATCGGTGCGGCACCGATCGTGGGCTTGCTCACAATGAAAGAGCAGGGCGGGCTGGTCGTCAGGGGCTCGGTGCGAGAGCCACTGTGCCTCGGCGAGCTCCGCTTCGGGTCTGCCCAGCCCGCGCAGGGCCAAGGCCCGGCTTCGTAAGAGACCCTCGTCATGGGGAGCCAAACGCAGCCCTGCTTCGGCCGCGGCAAGCGCTTTGCGATCATCCGAAAGGCTGCCGTACGCTTGCGCCAGATCCCGCCACGCACGCCAGTCGAAGGGCGAGGCCCGTGTGACGCGCTCGTAGGCTTGGGCCGCCCGCGCCCATTTCCAAACCCGGGCATAGGCCTCGGCCCGGACGCGGTCCAGCACCGGACTAGGGCCGATCAATGCCTCGGCGCGCCTTGCGAGCGCGACCGCTTCGGTGGGTCGGCCCTGCCGGGATGCGAGCTGCGCGCTCAAGACGAGCGCTTTGGCTTGCCATTGCGGGGAGCCCGCCCGTTTGGCGAGCGCCAACGCCCGATCGAGCGCTGGCGCGGCCGAGGCTGCGTGCTCCTGGGTTGCATGGAGCAGGGCGAGAGCCTGGCTCAGGAGACGCTCTATCTTCGGTCGCGCGGCGCCCCCGATGGGCTTTCGAGCAGACGCGCCGCGTCCGATCCAAGTCACCGCGCGCGCTACCTCCGTCAGGGGTTGTGGGAGACATGGATCGAGAGCGACCTTGTCGCGGCGTGTGGCGCCCTCGGCAAATCCCGCTCCGCGGTTGGTCTGGCTCGCCTGGCAGGCAAAGGTCTGAAACCGGAGGCTGTGCTTGCGGTGCATGAGCCTCGCCTCGATGCGGAGCGGGAGCGCGAGCTTGCGAGGCAGCGTCATGGAATATCGAACCGCCTGCGCATCCTGGGGTCGCAGCGTTCGATCGAACGCAGGTGCCGAGAACCGATGCACACGGTGCAGCAGCTCCGGGCTCGCGCTTTCATCGAGCATCGTGGCGCGAAAGACGTACACGTCCTCTTCATTCGTTGCCGTGGGGCGGGACGCCGCGATGAGCTCGCCTCTGGCGTCCCTCACCTCGACCTCGATCCATGCGTCGTGCAGGTCGCGAACGCCGCCGGGGAACCGATGACCCACGCGCTCGCTCTGCACGACGACGTCGAACGTGAGCGGGCGGCCGCCGTGGAGTCGGGCTCGCTCGGGCAATGGGTAACGAAGGCCCCCGGCGTGCAAGTTGCCGAGGTCTACGATCACCGCGCCCTCGAGCTGTTCAGCGGCATGGCGCGCCTGCTCCGGATCAGGCAGCTGCGCCGCCATCGCCGTGTGAGATGCCGCCCAGCGATGCGTGCTCACTCGTCCGTCCGAGGCACCGGCCATCTCCGCGCCCGACGCAGCCTCGCTCGGCATGTGGCAGCTCTGGCAGGTTCGTATGCCGGCGGGAACCAGGTGCTCGGGCACACCGCCCCCAAAGGTCGATGACGCCCATTCCCCGAGATCGTCGATGCCGGGCAGTTGATTTGGATTGCCCATGGCCGGGCCGGAAAAAGAGCGATGACAGGAACCACAAAGCGCAGCGGTTCGAAGCGGTGGCAGAGAAAGCCGCGCCCGATGGGCTTCGATCTGCGCGGGGTTGGCCGGATCTGGAATCAGCACCGGCGCATCGGTCAAGGTGAAGCTCGCGTTTCCGTCGGACCGCGTCGATTCGATGCTGTGGCATACGAGGCAGGTGATTCCGGCGTACGACAGGTCGTCGTCGGGCTCCACCTCCTCGTCGATGGCCCCGGACATCAAGAGCAACGGGTCATGGCAGCCCGCGCAAAAGCGGCTTTCCGCCTTGCCACGATCGTCGCGAAACGAATCGACACTCGCCCGGTACCAGGGGTTGTCGAACGAGGCGTACGCGTGCGCGCTGTGCATCCAATGAGAGGCCACATCGGCATGGCAATCCGCGCAGTCGTCGGTTTTGGCGAATCGTTCCAGGTCGAGCACCGGCGCGCTCATGAACGAGGGAAAAAAGTCTCGAGTCGCCTGCTCGGGCTGGACGGGGTCTTCGGAACAGGCCGCCATCCCGATCAGAAGCCCAAAACCAAGCCAGCGAGGCATGTTCGGTAGGACGTTCGACTCTTGCATTTCGATCTAGTCGAAACTCAAAGAGTGCCGATGCTGACGAAAATCTGGGTCAGCAAGGCGTCGGCCGTGAGGATGCTAATCGACACGACGACGACCGAACGTGTTGTCGATCGGCCTACACCCTCGGTACCTCCCCGCGTTTGCAGACCGAAGTGGCACCCGAGCAGTGCGATCAAGAACCCAAAAAACGGGGTCTTCAGAACGCCACTCGCGAAGTCGTTGAGGTGCAGCGAGTCGAGCGCCGTGGACGAGAAGAAGGTCATGGGGATGCCATAGGATAGGGCGGCCACCATCATCGAGCTGATCATGCCCAGGATGAATGCAATGAAGGTGATCAGCGGCATGATGAGGATGCAGGCCACCACGCGGGGCACCACGAGCTTTCGGATGGGATCAGCCCCCAGGGCCCGGATCGCGTCCACCTGCTCGGTGACGGTCATCGAACCGAGCTCGGCGGCGATGCCTGCGGCGATGCGGCTTCCGACGACCAGGGCCGTCAGGGACGGGGCCAGCTCGCGAGCTTCCGAGACCGCCACGACGCGTCCCAAGGTTTCTTTGGCGCCAAAGGCCTCCATGGACACGGCGAACTGGATGGTCATGACGATGCCCACGAAGATGGCGGTGGCGGCAGCGATGGCGAGACTTCGCACGCCCAATTGCTCGAGCTGGTAGATGAACTCGGAAAGGTCGAACCGGGATGTGAACATCGACCGGAAGATTCGGCCGGCGAGCAAAGTCGATTCACCGACCTCTTCGGCGAAAAATCGGAGCCTTCGGATCTGGAAATCGGCCCAGGTCGTGAAATTGCGAGGCCTCGTCGATGGAGTCGCGCTGGTCACGTCTCGCCCACGTCCGTGGTGAAGCCAGCGAGCATCTGGTCGAAGTCTGCAAGAGCCTCGTCGAAGCTCGGCCCCGGTGGTGTGATCAAGCCAAAGTCATACACGCAGTCGTCCTTTTTCAGGATCTGCAGCAGGATGTCGCGAGGCACGCCATCCAGCTTGGCCTCGACATGGGTACGGAGCGCCTCCCTGCCATCCATGGGCACGGTTTCCTCGCTGACGATCTGACGATCGGTAAAACCGATCAGCAAGTGCGTTCGCAAGGCGATCAGGGGGATGTCGAAAGACGGGTCGCAGCTCGAATCGACGTGCATGACGGCCTCCTTGGCCGCATTGTGCCAAGCCAGGTCGTTTTGGTGGTCGACCGTGAGACGGGTCCAGCCTGGGCCTATCGGGCCTATCCGATAGGCGACGTGATCGCCGCGGTAGACGCCGTTTTTGAGCGTTCCGGTGGTCGCACAACCGACAGCGCTTAGGCCCACCAGGAGCCAGGTTCCCAGCCACCACCTCACGGGGCCAGACTCTAGCAGGCCGGGCTTTGTTGTCGATTTGGGGCCTCTCGGGGCTGCGTATCCATGGACTCGGAACGGGGCATCCAGGTGTTCAGCGAACCGGGCAAGTTTGAGTCGGCCAACGGCTGAGATATCCTAAATAGGTGCGTCTATGCGTTCAATGCGGCGCGTCCATCGAGGAGGGGGCGCGCTTCTGCTCTGCCTGCGGTGCCCCTTCGGACGAGCTCGGGGGCCACGGGTCGTCGGATCCGCTCGTCGGCCGCGTCGTCGGCGGGAGCTATCTCCTTCAAGAGGTGGTGGGCGTCGGCGGTATGGGACGCGTGTACAAGGCCGAGCAGTCGACGCTCGGTCGCACCGTGGCCGTCAAAGTCATTCACCCGCATCTGTTGGGAGACGAGCAAACCGTGGCGCGCTTTTACCAAGAAGCGCGGGCGTCGAGTCGCTTGAACCATCCGAACAGCGTCAGCATCATTGATTTCGGCCGAACCGACGACGGGGTGCTGTACCTCGCCATGGAGTTTTTGAGCGGCAAGGATTTGGCGCTCGTCATGCACGAGGAAGGCCCACTTCCGATCGAGCGCATCTGCAACATTTTGATTCATACGCTCGATGCGCTCGGCGAGGCCCACGAGCTGGGTATCGTCCATCGTGATTTGAAGCCCGAGAACATCATCCTTCGGCCGTTGCGATCGGGGGAAGACCTGGTCAAGGTCGTCGATTTTGGTCTGGCTACGATCGTGGGCAAGGAAAGCTCCATCACCAAGCCCGGTTTGGTGTGCGGCACGCCCGACTACATGTCGCCCGAGCAAGGACGTGGCGATGGAGTCGACGGCAGAGGCGATCTGTATGCATTGGGCGTGGTCTTGTTCGAGCTTTTGGTGGGACGTTTGCCGTACATCGACGACACGCCGACACGGGTGGTCTTGAGGCACCTCAACGATCCAATCCCCGATCCACGTAAAGCGAGCCCCGATCGGGACATCCCCGACCGTCTGGCAGAGGCCACGATGAGAGCGCTTGCCAAAGACCGCAGAGAGCGTTTCCAGGTGGCCCGCGAGATGCAGGAAGCCTTGCGAGAGGTTGTCGATGAGCTTCGCTCCGAGCGCGCCTCCGTGATGCCGTGTCCGAGCTGTGGGGCCCCCGCCTCGCCCTCGCAAAACTTTTGCGGGGAGTGTGGCGCTCGGCTGGCAGGACCTCAGCCGGCACTCGGAAGCAACCGTTCGCTGCGGCCGTCGTTCTATCCACCGCTCGGGTCTCAACGGGAGTTCGTCGGTCGGCAGCAGGCACTTCGCGCCATCCGCGAGTGCCGCCACGCTGCCGCTCAGGGGGCCCATTGGGTGCACGTGGTCGGCGAGCCCGGCGTCGGCAAGACCCGCCTGTTGACCGAGGTCGCCGAGATCGCGGCTTCGGAAGGGGATCTGGTGATCGGTGCCGGTGGGCATGCGACCGGGGCTCCGGTTCCTTACTCCGCCATTCAAACCATTCTT
>JASFKY010000044.1:0-18023 GCA_050118395.1 Myxococcales bacterium
TGGGCTACGAGCTCACACCGCTGCGAAAAGCGATCGAGCAATTCAAACCTCACGTCGTCTTCAACTTGCTGGAGGAGTTTGGTGGTGAAGCGATGTTCGACACTCACGTGGTCGGATATCTGGAGCTGCAGCATGCCCCCTACACGGGTTGCAATCCACGCGGGCTGTTGTTGGCGCGTGACAAAGCACTCTCCAAGAAGGTCTTGGCCTATCATCGAATTCACGTTCCGCGGTTTCGTGTGTTCCCCCGGTATCGAAAGATCTCTCGACCGAAGCGGCTCGAGTTTCCCCTGATCGTCAAATCGCTGATCGAAGAGGGAAGTTACGGCATCGCGCAGGCCTCCGTAGTCTACAACGACAAGGCGCTGGAAGAACGCGTCGCCTTCATCCACGACAAGATCCAGACCGATGCGGTAGTCGAGCAATACATCGAAGGACGGGAGCTGTACGCAGCGGTGCTCGGGAATCACAGGCTTCAGGTGCTTCCCATTTGGGAGCTTTTTCTGGACAAGATTCGGGATGACGCCCCCAAGATCGCGACCCGCAAGGTCAAATGGGACCTGAGCTACCAGGAAAAATACGGCGTTCGTATCGGCCGAGCCCGAAAGCTGCCCGAGGAAGTGGAACGAACCATCGCTCCACTGGCGCGCCGGATCTGTCGACGACTCGGTACGGATGGCTACGTGCGCATCGACTTCAGGCTCCACGAGTCGGGCAAACTCTACTTCCTAGAAGCCAATCCCAATCCCGACATCGCCGAAGGCGAAGAGTTTGCGAGCGCGGCGCAGGCAGCCGGAATCGGCTACCCCGCCCTGCTCCAGAAGATCGTCAACCTCGGCATTCGGCGTGCCGAGCACGGCTGAGCGATACGCTCGAAGCACTCTTCACTGTGGAAAGAGCTCGTGAAGATAGGACCGGAAGCACTCGATCTCGTCGTTGGTCCAAAATCCTCCCGTGACGGGCATCCGCACGGCGCCAATGGGCTTGGTCGTAACTTCACTGAGCATCTGACTGCAGTCCGGATCGAGGTCGTCGATGAGGAAGTAGGCGCTATTGTCCGCATAGGTCGTGAGCGAGGAAACCGCTTCCTCGACCGAACCGGACAGGTCCACCGTCCAAGTAGTCGCGGGAACGCCCGACGTTCCGTGGCAGCCGGACGTGGCGCACTGTTCGAGCTTCAGGCGAAGCGCTGAATCATCGGAAAGCGAATACCCCCCGAGCGAGCAAGAAGGCGCAGCAACCGCGGGGTTGTCGCAATAGACATACGGCTCGATGCGCGGCGCGACTGAATCGCCCTCCCCACAAGCACCCAAGGCCAAACCGAACACCAAAGGAAGCGCCCGAATCAAGTTCATACGTGTCGAAGCCATGTCTCTCCGTTCACTTTCAATGCAAAATTGCTTTTCCAGTTGATCATCCACAGGCGGAAGCTCCATCGTTGAAAAAAGAAAATTCCGCCTCTACTCTCGAAAAAAGCATCGCATGGGGAGCCCTGGATGCAAGACCCATTACAAAGCAGATGCACCCTGAAGGCGCAAAAAATGCGCTTTTCGTATAGCGCAACACGAAAACTATAGTCCCCTAGGGTTGTTTTCGCGTGTTAGCCTGAAAGTCGTGCAGATCAGTCACCGGTGCATCCATCGCGGCCTGCGGGCCAGACTTTACGTTTTGCTGCTTGGCTCCGCGCTTGGGGTGTTTGGCTGCAAGAGCGATCCAACGTTGTTTTCGGGGTGCTCGACTCAGAACCTGGACGTCTGTCCGCAGTCCGAAGGGTTCGCCAATCCCTATGAAGGGCAGCTCGATCTCTTGAGCTGGACCGAAACCCTTCGAAAGGCGAGCCTCGAGCTGGCCGGCACCCTGCCAACCGAGCGGCAACAACAGATGACCGCCGAGCATGGGCAGCTGGGCCTCGAGGCGTCCCTCGCCGAAATCATGCGCGATGACCGATTTCTCGATCGCGTGATGGAACTCTACAACGACCATTTTCTCACCGACAAATATCTGGGCCGGGAAAACGCGATCGACCTTCTCGACGAAGATGTGTACCCGAACCTGCGCTGGTTCGAAAAGAGGTATCCCAACGACGATCAAAAGGCCGAGCTGACCAATGACTCTCTAGCACGCGAGCCGCTCGAGCTGATCGCGCACGTCGTCAAGAACGAACGCCCTTTCACGGAGATTCTCACGGCCAATTACACGATGGCAAATGGATACTCGGCACTCTCGCTGGTAGGCCTTCCGGATGTTCCGGTGGGAGTCGGCGAGAATCCAGAGAGTTTTCGCGAGGTGCAAATCCCGGGCATTCCACACGCCGGGATCTTGACCTCGGCCATGTTCCTCAACCGCTTTCCGACGAGTGACACCAACATCAACCGGCACCGCTCGCGCATGGCCTATTGGTTCTTCCTCGACATCGACATCAATCAATTCGGAAGCCGGCCCGTCGACGCCAGCGCCGACTTCGGCGAAAACCCGACGCTCACCAACCCGAACTGTACCGTTTGTCATACGACGATGGATCCCGTGGCCGGCCTTTTCATGAATTGGAACGAGAAGGGCGAGTACAGCGGGCGTGGTGAATGGTTTGGTCCCGACTACATCTTGCCTCCCGGCTTCAACGGAGAGGGGTTGCCTGACAACGAGCGCAGGCATGCGCTGCAATGGCTCGCCCAACGTCTCGCACAGAATCCGCGCTTTGCGCAGGCCACCGTCAAGACCGTGTTCGAGGGGCTTACCGGGCAGAAAATTCTGGACATCACGACCGCCATGACACCGCAAATGGCAGAGGCAGCACTGCTGCGCGACCCCGGCCCCTTGGTCGATTCGGCACTGGCGGCCCTCGGTGCGGGCGGCATGGGCGGCTCGGCCGGCAGCGATGGTACTGGGGGCGCAGGAGGCGCCGGCGAAATCGGTGGCTCGGATGGGGCCGGGGGCACTGGAGGCGTCGGGGGCAGCGCTCCGCCGCCGCCACCACCGCCGCCGCTGCCGGAAACCGACCCGCCAATCGACCCCAACGTCGATCCAGCGCTGGAGCGAGCCTATGACCTGCAACAGCAGATTCTGCGTACGATTCAGCGCCGGTTCATCGACAGCGGCTACAACTTCAAGCTCTTGGTTCGCGAGATCGTGTTGAGCCCCTACTTCCGCGCCAAGAATGCCCAACCGCTGACCGCGGAGATGGAAACCGAGCTTTCGACCTTCGGCACGGCTCGATTGCTGACGCCCGAGCATCTGTCCCGCAAGATCGAGGCCGTCACGGGGGTGCGTTGGCGGCGACGACCCGGGCAGCCCGATTACCTGCTCAGGCAATATCGCATCTTCTACGGAGGCATCGATTCGGACTTGGTCACGAAGCGCGTGACGGAGCCCAACGGCGTCATGGCCAGCCTGGCGCAGCGCATGGCGTACGAGGTCGCGTGCTCCGCGGTGCCTTACGACTTCTCCAAGCCTGCCAAGGAGCGGCTGCTGTTTCCCTACGTCGATCGGGACACGCCAATTTCGGAAGCGTCCAACCAAGTACGAGACAACATCAGGCACCTGCATGCACGGCTGTTGGGTGAAGAGCTTTCAACCGACGATCCGGAGGTGGATGCCACCCTCGGCGTCTTGACGGAGGCCTACGGTCTTGGCGCCGAAGGACTCGCAAACGGCACGGTGCCCGAAGAGCTCGCCGAGCCGTGCCGGCTCTTCAATGACAGAAATACCGGGGAGTCGCTTCCCGATGGGCGTCGAATCAACCGAGATGAAGACTACACGCTGCGCGCATGGATGGCCGCGGTGAGCTATCTCTTGTCGGATTATCAGTTCCTGTACGAGTGAGGGAGGACTAGCGGTGGATCGTCGTGACTTTTTACGGATCGCAGGTTGGGCCGGGCTGACGTGCGTGTTGCCGTCGGTCTTGGATGCCTCGAAGGGCCGCGCACAGTCGATCGCCAGCTCGGCTTATACGGGAACGTACTGGATCTTCATGCACGCTGGCGGGGGGTGGGACCCAACTCATCTATGTGACCCCAAGGGCCGAACCAGCGAAAACGAACCCGATCCGATGGGCCGGTTCCTGAGGGACGACATCCGGACGGCTGGCAACATCCGCTATGCGCCCCTCGGTGATGACCAGACGGCGCTCGACGCGTTCTTCCAAGCCAACTACCAACGGCTGTTGGTGATCAACGGGATGGACACGGGAACCAATGGTCACGATCAGGGAACCCGCGGTACCTGGAGCGGCCGTACGGCCGAGGGTCATCCTCCGATTGGCGCGCTGATCGCCGCCACCTACGGACCCAATCTACCCATGCCGCTCATCGGCTATGGCGGATACCTCGACACGCAAGGTGTCACCAACGCAGTACCTCTGGGCGATGGCGGTCTTCTGCACAATTTGGCGTTTCCCGCGCGACCGAATCCCACCGAGTCCGAAGAGAACTACTTTGGTGAGGTGGACGTTCCAGGCATCGTGCAGAGGGAGCAGCAGCTACGACTCCTCAGGTTGCAAGGCAAGCAACGCCTGCCCCGCATTTGGGACGGACAGAACGAGCTCATGCTGGCACGGCTCGGCCAGGACGACTTGAAGCGCGTCTCCGAGTCTCTGCCCACGGAATTTTCCGACAACGCAATCGAGCGGCAAATTCAGGTCGCGTTGGCTGCTTACCAGGCAGGGCTCTCGGTCAGCGTCAGCGTCAGCATGGGCGGCTTCGATACGCATGGAAACCACGATGCAAATCACCTTCCGCGACTGATCGACTTCGTCAACGGCGCCAACTTCGCGATGCAAGAGGCGGAGCGTAAGGGGATGGCCGACAAGATCGCCATCGTGATGGGCTCGGACTTCGGTCGCACGCCAGGATACAACAGTGGAAATGGTAAAGACCACTGGCCGATCAGCAGCATGATGATGATGGGTCCGGGAATCCCAGGAAACACCGTGATCGGCGGGACCGATGACCGCCATGGCCTCTTTCTGGTCGATCCCGCCACGCTTCAACCCACGGGCTATCCCGATTCGGCCGAGGGCACGCGGCTTTCCATCGCCCACGTCCATCGCGCCTTGCGGAATCTCGCCGGCATTCCGGACGAGTACAAAGCAGCGTTTCCGCTAGCGGGTGAAGACCTCCCGATCTTCGGCTGATCGCGACGGGCTAGAACGCCGCGCCGCCACCGATTCGCAGGCCCCACACCTGTCGTTTGTCGAACGAAAAGCCGTTCGGATTGTCGATGTTGATGTTGAGTCGAATTGCGCCAAACCTATCGTCGTTGCCAAAACGAAGGAAGGGCTCCACAGCCAGTTGCGTTTTCTCCTCTGGGAATTTCGGGATCAGGACCAAACTAAAGCGCGATCCAATACGCAACCAGTCGGTGGCTTGATAACCCATCATCGCGGCCATTTGCATGATGAAGGCCGTCTTTGCCGTTCTCGCGTTCTTGTCATTGATCTTGATGAGCACGCCGCTATCCAAATAAGCGCCCCAAAGAAATCCACTCGGCTTGGTGCGCTCGAACGCAACTGGGACGATGATACTGGCCGTGTGCGGATCCCAGAGCCAGAACATGTTGTTTCCTCGCAACGCGGCAGCCAGGTAGTAGGCAGATGCGGCGGTCTGCTGATCGGCAGCGTTGTCGGGGAGCGTTGCCGCCGGAATGGTTCCACCGACGCCAACGCGATAGGAGAACTGGTTCTTCTTGCCCTGGTAATGGAAGACGATGTAGGGATTCCCGAAGCGGAATGCGTTGTCCTTGTCGGCGTTTTCGAAGTCCACATTGGCGTAGGACATGCCCCAGACGACCTGCATCAGAACGCTGTAAGCCAATTGGAGTCGGAGCTCGAACAATGGGCTAACGACCACCGATCGCTGGTCGCCCTCGAGCTTGCCCCCAAACAGGCCGATCTCACCGAGAACGTGGAAGCGTTTGGTGTGGGCCTTCGTCCCGTCATCGAGGCTGTAGGGCTCGTCGGGGAAAGCGCGAGCCTCTCCAGGCAACAGCCACGTGGACGCAACGAATAGACCAAGGATTCCCCATCGCTGAAGAACAGACATCGAATGACCCCCATGTGAAAAGAGACCCCCCTCTTTTCCTGGCTTTCAGTATAGACGGCGGCTCCGCCTGAAGCCCATGTTCCGTCCCCAGTGGAATGGGGCGGAACGGGTCGCGCGATCGTTCCCATCCAGGAACGAGACGTTTGCGCTAGCTCACCCGAGGCGCTGGGCAGACTCCACGGGACGTCCGTTCAACGCGGCGTCGAGCTCTTCGTAACGATGCATGACGCGAGCGGGTAGCGAATGGGTGGCTAGCACGTGACCTTCTGGAAGACCGAGCCAGACCTCGTGGCCCTCGGCCAGACGCTCGATGCCGGCGATGAGGAGCTCGCGCTCGTCAGGCTCGCAATCTCTGGCAATGCTCAATATGACGAGCGGGGCACCGCTTTGAGCGGCGGCCTCTGCAATGTCCTCGAAAGGCATGTGAGTACCGAGGTAAATAGGCTCGAAGCCGCGGCTGGCTGCCATGAATGCCCCGATGATCGCACCGAACTCGTGCAGGTGGTTTGGTGGGGTCGCCACGATCACTCGGGGCGCCCCCGACACCGGATCCGTGTGTCGCATCAGCGCTCCCAGCAAACTTCGAAGCTGGCCCGAAATGATGTGCTCGTGAGAGATGCGTAGATCGCCAGAGCCCCAGGCTTGCCCGACTCGGCGCATCAGAGGCACGATCACTTCGAGCGTGAGTGTCATCGGCGGCAAGATGGCGGCCGTTCGCGTGAGAATCGATTCTGCACGTTGCACGTCGTACTCGAATATCGCCCCCAAATAGTCTTCCACGAGCGCGGCGTACAACGATACCTTGCTTCCGATCTCCACACCGGTTTCGCCAATCAGCCGTCGGAGCTCCTCGTCGCGCAGCCGCGCAACCTGCCCAATCGAATGGCCGAGCTCGGTTGCACGCCGCAAAAGGACCAGTCGCCTCACCTGAACGCCGGAGTACCGCCGTTTGTTGCCTTCGGTTCGGTCGGGTTCGACTGCGCCGTAGCGGCGCTCCCAAACCCTGATGGTATCGGCGGTAAGCCCGGTCAAGCGGGCCACGACCCGCATCGGATAGAGTCCACTCATTTCTTTCACATTGTCGCTCATGTTCGTGCCGTTGATGAGAGGCACGGAAACGGATACCCGACGCGTTGGATCACTGGATTCGCCTGACGATGAATGGGGTGGTGGTGCTTACATCCATCTTTTGTGTTCCTGCGCCGGGTACCCGCTCCGCACCGGAGAAGGTGAGGACGCCCCCGTGAGGGCGGCCTCGGGGTTTGGGAGAGGGAATGAGGAAACCGTCACTGAAGTAGAAGCCAATGGCTCGGTGGCGCCGCTGCGGCGGGCTCCTGCCGATTGCAAGTGCTTTGCAAAGCGGCCCATGAGCCAGCGATGAAATATCGCCTGGGTGAAAATGTAGACTAGCCAAGGCAAGCGAGGCTCGTAGTCGTGCACGACGGTGAGTAAGGTGCGTCCGCCGAGAACCTGACGAAGCTCGAAACGAGGCTTGCCTCGCCCGCGCGAAAGAAGGCCCCCGGTAACGTAGAACAATTGACGATCGGGAGCGCTGCGGTGGGGCGCTCGAGTGAGCTCGAGCAGTGGTGAGCGAAAGGGCGGCAAAACGAAGCGAAACACGTCGGGCGATCGCAACTGGACGCGCAGGGCAGCCCGCAAGAAACGTGGCAACCAGCGAAGATACTCCTCCGCGGCCTTTCGAGCGGTCCACCCGGGGGGCATTTGCATCCGCTGAACCGAGCGCACCGAACGCCGTCTCGACTTGGTTCCGCGAAACGCATGAGGCGCCGATCCGTCGCCGGTGGTGACCGCCTGTTCGATCGCTGACTGGATCGGTGTGCGGACGATTCCCAGTTCCTCGGCCAGCCCGTCGTCGCCAATCACCATTTCGTGCCTGAGGCTTTGGACCAACGGGCCTACCAGCGAGCGAGGCGCTCCGGTAATCAGCGTGACCCAGAGACGCGAAAGTCCAGGAGACATGAATCTCGATGGGACGAACCAACGGCGCTTGCCGAGAGACCTCGCCGTCATGGCCATCATTTCCTTGTAGGTGACCACGTCGGGAGCGCCGATGTCGTAGACCCTATCGTAGTGATCCTCGCGACCGATGACACCTCCGAGCATGGACACGACATCCTTGAGCGCGATGGGTTGGGTTCGGGTGTGGGTCCAGCGTGGACAGACCATCACGGGAAGCCGCTCCACGAGCCGAGCCATGATTTGGAAAGAAGAGCCGCGGCCGCCCAAGATGAGACCTGCACGCAAAACGGTGACGGGGACGACGTGTCCGGCCAGCGCCTTTTCCACCTCTAGACGGCTTCGAAGGTGCTTCGAGAGCTGCGTGTCCCGCGGCAGAAGCCCGCCGAGAAAAACGATCTGTTTCACGCCCGCCGCTGCTGCAGCTCTCGCAAAGTTGTCTGCGCACACCACGTCGAGGTCCGCGAAATCGCCCTGCGTGAAGCGTGTCGAAGGCATCATGTTGTGGACGAGATAGACGGCGTATTCGGCGCCTCGCAGCGCGTCCTCGGCTTCCTTCAACGAGAAGAGGTCACAGGGACGGTATTCATCGAAGCCGCACCCTGGCGTGCGCGTCGATCGAGATAAGCCGATCACGTAAAAGGACTCGGCCAGCACGGGCGCTAGCGCCTGGCCCACGAAGCCCGAGGCGCCGGCGATCACGACTTTGGGCCGTCTGTGCCTATCCATGACTGTCTATATAATGTCCACATTTTTTTGGTCAATATCTGGACAGCATTTCTAGGGTGTTGCCGCAAAATATTCGCGCCGAGCGGCTTCTGCGCAGGAATTTCGCGGCTTGGCTCTGAAAAACGCTGTGAAAACATGGATGCGCCGGCGCGTTGCCATGGCATGAGAATTGAAACATGTTCTAGTGAAACATGTTCTAGTTCTGGATGCGGCCTGGCGCCGCTGACGAGGAGACCCACCCGATGAACGACGCAGCGAAAACGAACCCTTGGGCAGGTTTTGCCAGGGGCTGGTTCATGTTGATGTTCTCCGACGAGCTCGCACCTGGCCAGGTCGAGCCCATGAAACGCTTTGGCCAAGAGCTCGTGCTATTCCGAACCGAATCGGGGCAAGTGCATGTGCTCGATGCGTACTGCCCGCACCTCGGCGCGCATCTCGGGCATGGAGGCAAGATTCAGGGCGAGCGGATCGTCTGTCCATTCCATGCGTGGACGTTCGATGGAACGGGGAAGTGCGTGGAGATCCCGTATGCCAAGCGCGTGCCCCCGAAAGCTGCCGTGGGATGCTGGCCCGTCCGCGAGCGCAACGGAATGATTTTCGTCTGGCACGATCGGGAAAAGGGCGCACCCGACTGGGAGATCCCGGAGCTGGAGGAATGGGATGACCCATCCTTTCTTCCCTGGCGATACGCCAAGCTCGAGATCAAGACACCGCCGTTGGCCATCGCCGAAAACCTCGCCGATGCGGGGCATTTCATCCCCGTCCACAACACGCACCCCATCCCGGGCTCGTTCAGTAACACCTACCAAGATCACGTCGGCCAGCAGAAGATCAAAGCGGTCGCGTATCCAGTTCACGGAGGCAAGGACGAGTTCGAGTCTACCGCGACGTACTACGGGCCTGCGTATCAAGTCACCAAAATGCATGGCAAAGGGCTGGGTGTCATCATCAATGCCCATACGCCGATCGATGACGAGCGCGTGATGTTGCGATTTGGCGTTTCGATGAAAGCCACCGAGGGCATGACGGCAGACCGCATCGATCACTTCATCAACAACATGCGCGACGGATATCTCCAAGACGTCCGCATTTGGGAGAACAAGATTTATCTGGATCGTCCCATCCTGTGCGACGGTGACGGCCCGATCGGCGAGTTTCGCCGGTGGTACGCGCGGTTCTATGCCCCTCGCCGTCAAGCTGCGGACGCGGCCGAATAGCGGAGCCGAACGTGAGCACGAGACCGACGTCGCCGAGCGAGTCAGGGATGATCAATGACATCCACAGCTTGGCGTATTTCGTCTTCGAGGTGTCCGACCTGGGAGCCTGGGACCATTTCTTGACCCGCGTGATCGGCGTCGAGCCAGGTGAGCAAGCAGGTAAAGAGCTCCTGCCCTACCGATGCGACGATCGAGCAGCACGGATTCTGCTGCGACACGGTCCAGCCGACGACTTGATGGCGCTCGGGTTCGAGGTGAGTGACCGGCGGTCCGCCGAGCATCTCGCCAAACGCATCGACGGCGCCGGGCATCTTGTCCAAGCGCTCGAAAGCGAAGAGGCACGGGCGCGGGGGATGACGGGCGGCTTTCGCACGTTCGAGCCAGGGGGGGTCGCCATCGAGCTGTGCTACGAGCCCTGCACTGCTGCGCAGCCGTTCCGCCGAGAATTGGTCAGGACGGGATTCATCACCGGGAATCAAGGCGTGGGCCATTTGGCCCTGCGCGCCGACGACATCGCCGAAACCCGATCGTATTTCGAACGCTTGCTCAGCTTTGGCCTGAGCGACTACATCCGCTGCACCCTGCCCGGCGACTTCGAAGTCGACATCACGTTCTTGCACGTCAACGCTCGTCATCACACCGTGGCGCTCGGCTCGGGAATTCCCAAGCACCTTCATCACTTCATGCTGCAGATGGGTTCGCTGGATGACGTCGGCGCGGCTCTCGATCGAGCGTTGGCCCACGACGTTCGCGTCGTGCAAGGGCTCGGCAGGCATCCAAACGATCACATGGTGAGCTTTTATTGTGTGACGCCCTCGGGATTCGAGTGCGAGCTCGGATGGGGCGGACGCACGGTGGATGAATCGACGTGGAGTCCAACCACGTATGACCGAATTAGCGACTGGGGCCATCAATCACCGTATCGAAGGCCACCCAAGCGAGCTGTCGAAATGGGAGAACGATCATGAGCAAGAAACCGCGATTTCCGATTCCACGCTATCCCCGGGGATGGTTTCAGGTGGCATACGCCGACGAGCTGAAGCCCGGCGACGTGATGCCGCTAAAATATTTCGGGGTCGAGCTCGTGATGTTTCGGACCGAAGACGGGCAAGTGAGCGTTCTCGATGCATTTTGCCCTCACATGGGTGCGCATCTGGGGCACGGAGGCAAAGTCGAGGGCGACGGCATCGTCTGTCCCTTCCATGCATGGAAGTTCGACGGCTCTGGTCGATGCACTGCCGTTCCTTATGCCAAGCACCTACCTCGTAAGGCCAATGTCACGGCGTGGCCGGTGCGGGAGATCAACGGCGTCATCATGGTTTGGCACGACATCGAAGGGAAAGAGCCAGAATGGGAGCTCCCGAAGCTCCCCGAATGGAACAACGACGATTGGACTCCTTATTGGCGTCAGCGTTGGAAGCTTCGGACACACAATCAAGACATGTGTGAGAACGTCGTCGACAAAGCCCACTTTCGGTACGTGCATGGGATGAACATCGTCCCGCAACCACACACGATCAAGCTCGAGTACCCGCACATCAACATGATCACCGATACCGTTTACGAGACACCTCAAGGCGTGGTCAAAGGAGAGCTCGACGTCGAGGTTCACGGCTTCGGTTTTTCGGTGAGTCGCTTTCGCGGAATCGTGGAGACCACGAACATGGCATCCGTCACGCCGATCGACGATGAGTACTGCGACGTCCGGTTTTCGTTCACCGTCAAAAAGATCGGTGGCGCCGACATCACCGCCGGCGTCGGCAAGGCGTTCACGAAGGAAATCGCCCGCCAGCTCGAGGAAGACGCCCCGGTGTGGGAAAACAAGGCCTTTTTCGAACGACCCATGCTATGCGATGGAGACGGCCCTATCGCCGAGTTTCGGAAGTGGTGCAAGCACTTCTACCCAGACTGGTACCACAAGCAGGCCCAAGACGAGTATGATGGCCTCAAGGAGGTGAGCAAGCCCCTGACACTAGCTGAGCGGCGTAGGCGGCTTGCCGCAGCGTAGATGGACCGCAACACCGACACTCGAAGCCCTGCGAACCCGAAAGAAATCAGCGCGCGCATCCGAAGTGAGCATGCGCAGATCTCTTCCCTGGTCGCGCGCGTAGAAGCTCTGACTGAACGCGTCGCGACGACCGACGACCAAGGCAAAACCGTGCTCGCGCTTCGCGAAGAGCTTCAGAGGCTCGGAACGGCTCTACTCGAACATCTCCACTACGAGGAATATCAGCTGCCCACACTTGCTTCGGCCGATGAAGCCGGACAGGTGGCCAAGGACCTGATTCGGGAACACCAGGCGCAGCGAGAGCTCTTCGACCGCGTCATCCGAGAGCTCGACGAGACTGCGGTGGGCGCCAAGCTGGTCGTCGGTGTGCGCGAGCTAGCGCGTGCAATCCGTGACGACATGGAGCATGAGGAGCGGGAGCTGCTCGGCAATGGTTGAAACAGGAGGGAAACGATGAAGCTCATGTACAACCCGGCCACTTGCAATCATTACGGCGTGTGCATCGAGGAAGCACCCGAAGTCTTCTCTTTCGCCGAGGACGGCAGCCTCCTGATTCAGACATATGCGATCCCACCCGATCTGGAGGACAAAGTGCGAGATGCCTGCATGATGTGTCCCACTCAGTCGATCCAGATCGAAGACGAGTGATCCCCGGTTTAGATTCGGCTCAATAGCTTGCTCGTGAGCATGCGGGAGGCAGCGATGATGGGAGTCATGGTGTGGCTGGACGCACTCGTCGGAAAGCCAGAGGAATCGAAGACGTATACGTCCTTGGTTCCGTAGACTCGGCCATCCAAATCAGCGCCTCCTTCCCGCTCGTTCGAGGCGAAACGGACCGTGCCTTGCTGATGGGCGCTGATGAGGGGCGCTGTGGCAGGCTCGAATGTCAGCCCGGAGGCTCTCCGCGCTTGTGCTGCCGAACGGATTGCCAGAGGCGGCACGGTAGGAACCAGCACCTCGGTCGCGCCCGCCTCCAGATAGATCCGCGCCGTGCTCTGCACTGCCTGCCGAAGTCGCTCTTGGTGATCGTAACGCTGCTCGTAGTGAATTATGAGCCGACCGTTGCGCGATACCTCCACCCGTCCGGACGGCGCATCGGGCACGAGCAACAACGAGGCGGCCATGTGATCATAACGAGTCATGGCACGCATCGCTTCGGGACCGGAGAAGGGAAGGAGCGTCGATACGATTCCGGGCGTCCCCATGATGCCCTCGATGCGAAAGCCCCATAGCCCAAATTCCGCGTTGTCTTCCTGTTCGAACTCGGTCACCGCGTAGGACTGGGGAACCCCATCGAATGCCGCGATGCGTTCGTCGAAGATGCCGATTACGGGAAGCTGCGGTTGAAGAGTGAGGTTGCGGCCCACGTGCTCGTTGCCAATCCCCGAGCGAAGGAGCAATTGGGCGGATGCGATGGCATTGGCCGCCACGATGACGATCTTGGCGCGAACCTTGAGCTCCTTGCGCTCGTGGTAGCCCAGGGCGTCGAGCGTTCGAACGTGAACTTCCTTGAGCTCTTCGCCAGCCTTGTTGATTTTCACGGCACGCGACCTCGTGTAGATCCGCGCACCTGCCGATAGGGCTTTCGGTAGAGCCACCATCCGGGGGTTGCGCTTGGCGTGAAGCGGGCAACCGATGAGGCACGTACCCAGACCCTGGCAGCCGACCCGGTTGTGCCTCATCACCTCGCCGCGGAGCCCGAGAGCGGACGCGCCCTGACGAAGCTTGTCGTTGGCCACGTTGACCAGCTCCTCCGGAATCCGGCTTGCCGATAGGTCGTCCAACGCATTCTGCTGAAACGCTTGGAACCGCTGGGGGGCGAAGTCCTCCAGCCCGTACTTTGCCTCCCAGTGACGAAGCACTCCCTCCGGTGACGGGACGACGTCGCAAGCATTGATGACGCCACCTCCACCGAGAACCCTTCCCTGGAGGACCGAGACGGACAGGTCCTGTGTCGCCCTCCCCCCGCGGTCCATATAGAGCTGGTCGTACATGGCGGCATCGCGCTGGGTTCGCTCGGCTCCGACGAGGTCACGACCCTCCTCCAAGACGACGACTTCACGACCTGCCTCACTCAGCAACCGCGCGGCCGTCGCCCCGCCGCAACCCGACCCGATGATGCATACTTCCGTAGCAATCACCTCGGGCACGGGCTCCTTCGAAAGGTCGATGATTCGGCCGGTCATCGGGCCGCCCTCCCCGAGCGGGCCAACGATGGCCCCGGATAACCGATGTAGGGCCACACCTCCTCATGGTCGAAGTAGACCAAGTTCAAGAACTTGCGCATGGCGACGCTCACTTGCCGTCTCAACGCATTGTCGCTCAGCGCCCAACCCTTCCAATGTTCCAGTCGTTCGGCGGGCTCGAGCCGAGAAAACGTGGTGAGGTGGCCGTCGAAGATCAGAGGGCCGAACTCGATCAAGACGAGTGCTTTTTGCAGGTCCTCGACGTTGTGCTTGGGCTCGTCGGCGAGAAATCCGTCGAATGCGCGCGGCAAATCCAAGGAGTCCGGATCGATCGGGATTGAGTCCGTTCGTGGCAGCATCACCTCGACGAGACTTCGAAGCGTGCGGTACTCGTGCGCATCGAGCACGCGAAGACCTCGGACGGCCGGTGCACGGCCGCGCAGCGCAAGAAGCCCACCGCCGCCGATCCCCAAGATCGCCCCGCCAGCCACGAGGCTCGCCTTGAGAAAGCGTCGCCGCGAAAGAAAGCTGAACAGACCCTCCGACGCCGATTCTTCGCTCGGACTCTTGGTCATGGGCACGCTGATCTTGTGCCCCCGTCGGGTGCCGGCTGCAAGTCAATCCTGCAGGGGCATGGTATATTCGAATCGATACCATGAAAGACGGGGATGACGAGCTTACCGCATTTCGAGAGCTCCAATCCCAACTCGACCAGCGCTGGACTCTGGCCGATGGCGAGGGACCCGAGCCGCGCGACATCGTCGTCGTGCCATCGCTTTCCTTCGATGGCATCGACACCGTTTCGATCGAGGGTGTGCTCCATTACGAGGAGCGGATGCTTTTCACACTCAACCTCCTCCGAAACCCCCGCGCGCGCCTCGTTTACCTGACGTCGGCGCCGATTCATCCAACAGCCGTCGACTACATGCTGTCGCTCATCAGTGGAATCCCGAATCAACACATGCGAGAGCGGCTGACGGTCATTTCGCTTTACGATAATTGCTTGGCGCCGCTCAGCCAGAAGATTCTCAGCCGACCTCGAGTCATCGAACGGATTCGGCAGTCGATTCGACCGGAATGCGCCATGATGACCTGCTTTACGGTCTCTGCGCTCGAGCGTTCACTCTCGGTCGCGCTTGGAATTCCGCTGTATGGAGTCGACCCCGATCTGCGCTGGCTCGGCACGAAAAGCGGGTCGCGCTGGGCGTTTCGCAAGGCTGGAATTCCATTGCTCCCAGGCGCGGAAGACCTAAAGACCGAAGCCGAAGTAGTGGAGGCGATCGAGGCATTGTGGGCCGAGCACGAGGATCTCGAGCGCGTGGTGGTGAAACAGAACAGCGGCTTCAGCGGGCAGGGCAATGCAATCTTGGATCTGCGTCCCCTTTCGCGAGTTGCGCCCAAGAGCCCCGTTGCCCGCAACGATCGCATCGCTGCACTGACCGACGCACTTCGTACCATGCGCTTCGTGGACCCCGGACAGACCTGGGAACGCTTCAAGACGAAGCTGGAGCGAGAAGGCGGAATCGTGGAGTCCTTCGTCGAGGCAGCGAGCAAGCGCGCTTCGAGCTGCCAGTTGCGCATTTCTCCACAAGGAAGCCTCGACCTCATTTCCACGCACGATCAGTTGGTCGAAGGCGTGGACGGACAGGTCTATGCGGGCTGCCGATTTCCCGCAGATGCCGCCTATCGCATGGCGATTCAACGGGATGCGCTGCGGGCGGCCCGCGTTCTTCAGGACCAAGGAGCGATCGGGCGATTGGCCGTCGACTTCATTTGTGTGCGAGTCGAAGACGGCTCGTGGCAACACTTCGCGATCGAAACCAATTTGAGGCTGGGGGGCACGACCCATCCGATGATGCTCTTACGAATGATGACCGATGGCCGCTATGACCCCGATACGGGCCTTTACCTGACACCCCGAGGCGAGCCGCAGTTCTACGTGGCCACCGATTCGATGTGCTCGGACTCGTATCGGGGGCTGCTGCTCGAAGACCTGCTGGACATCGCTGCGGTCAATGGCTTGCACTATCAAGCTTGGTCGGAATCGGGAGTGTTGTTCCATTTCACCGGCGCCCTGAGCGAGTTTGGGAAGCTCGGCATCACCGCCGTGGGCAAGAGCCCCGAAGAGGCGGAGCAATGGTTCGAACGGACGAGGCTCGTTTTGGACCAGGAAACCGGAGGGTGAGGTTTGCATATCCAAGAGCTAGGACACGGCTTGACGAAAGTATCGACTTTTGCGGATTGGCCGCGACCGTACGTCGGAGTTTGCGGAGCCATGCACGGCAACGAGCCATGCGGTGCCGATGCGATTCAGAGGCTGAAACGGGACTTCGAGAGCGGCGAGCTGACGCCTGCGGGTGGCACCGTGTTCTTGATCCATGCCAATCCAGAGGCAACGTCGCAGAAGCGCCGACATACCCCGACCGGAGCCGATCTGAATCGAGTTTGGGATTTTGAGTTCGCCAAGACCCTCCGAAGCGACGCCTGGGGCTACGAGCATCATCGAGCGCTCGAGCTCAGAGACACCCTGAGTGACCTCGATGTGTTTCTGGATTTGCACTCGGCCACCACGACGACGCCCGCATTCGGAGTCACCAACGGGGAGCCTCCGATCGACGAGATCGCAAAGCGCATCGGAATCTCCTATTTGGTGGAGTCTTGGTACGGGCTGGCCGACAAGGTGATCATCGGCTTTCTCAAGTTGTCCGGCGTGCCCGCTCTGTCGGTGGAGTGCGGTTCACACGATGATCCGGACATCTCCGACAAGGCCTACGACATTGCCATGAGCTTTTTGCGGGCTACTGGCACCCTCGACGACGGTCAGGCACTGGCAGCGAACGCCGTCCAGACCGTCCACGTCGTCGAACGGATTACCAAACCAAGTCACGAATTCGGCTTTGGCGCCCCGTGGAAGGGCTTCCAGAAGCTCGAACCGGGAGCCCTGGTGGGCCGGGACCGAGTCACCGAGATTCGGGTCAATCGCCAGTGCTATGCGGTCCTTCCGAACGACCGCGTCGATGTCGGTGATGACGTGATCTATTTGGCCATAGACGCGCGATGACGGCTCCGCCGACCGCGCGCCTCATCCGTCCACGACCGCCGCAGCTCGGCGGCTCTGCTCGCCTCGTCGCCCCTCGCGGAGCCGCGTGAAGAGTTGGTATCCGCCCACCCCGACCAACATGGACAGCCCGAAAATGGCCGCCTGAGAGGAACCCGCACCAACCGACGTCAATGCGGGACCGGGGCAGTAGCCGCCAAGACCCCACCCGACTCCGAAGACTCCCGAGCCCACGATCAAGCGCCAGTCGATGTCCTGGCGCGTCGGAAGCGAAAACGAGGTGGCCCAGATCGGGCGCTGCCACGTTCGCACGGCCCATCGATAAATGGGCGTGTACACGAGGAGCGCACCAGCCATGACGAAGGCCAGGCTCGGGTCCCAACTTCCGAAGAAGGCGAAGAAGCCGACGATCTTGGCCGGTTGAGTCATGCCGGCGATGGCAAGTCCGATGCCGAAAACCATGCCTCCCAAAAAGGCGCCGATCCGGATCTTCATATGGAGCCCCCGAGTAGCTCGTTGACGACGAGCACCGTGAGGGCCGCGGTGGTCATGAACGACACGGTGGCGACCGTGGAACGCTTGGAAAGGCGGCCGATACCGCAAACGCCGTGTCCGCTGGTACAACCACTTCCAAGCTGCGTGCCTACACCTACGGCCAAACCAGCCACGATCAATGCCGGGATCGAGCGATCGATCGCGAACTGATAGTCCATGGGGCGAAACAAATGCCAGATGAAACCGGCTGTGAAGAGGCCGACCAAAAACATGATCCGCCATTCGGTGTCACCGGCCTGGCGTCGAAAAATGCCACCA
>JASFKY010000045.1:0-17884 GCA_050118395.1 Myxococcales bacterium
AATCGCGTTGTACGGCTTCACCATGCAGATCTATTGCGATTTTTCGGGCTACACCGACGTCGCACGCGGCTCGGCGAAGCTCATGGGGCTGGAGCTTCCGGAAAACTTCGACAGGCCCTATCAGTCCGCCAGCCCCGCGGAATTTTGGCGCCGGTGGCACATGACCCTTTCGACGTGGCTGCGCGACTATCTCTACTACCCGCTAGGGGGATCCCACGTCGGACCTGGCCGAGCCTATTGGAACCTCTGGCTCACCATGTTCCTGATCGGGATCTGGCACGGCGCTTCGTGGACTTTCGTCTTCTACGCGATTCTTCAGGCTACGGCGATGGTTTCGCATCGCTTTTTCTATCGGCGTTCGGGTCGCACCCGGGACACGGTCGACTCCTGGCAGCTTCGCGCGTTCAAAGTTTTCTGGGCTCTTCAGTTCGTCGTCTTCTCGCGAATCTTGTTTCGCGCGACGAACCTGGAAAATGCACTCGACATCACTGCCCGACTCGGCAGCGGGACCTTCTCGGTTGCGCAAATCTCCGCCGGCGTATGGGCGTTGTTGATCGCGAGCTTCGCAGCACACTACACCCCCAAGCACTGGTTCCAGTCGCTCGAGCTCCGATTCAAGGCCCTGCCCGCTCCTGCTCAAGGAGTGGCTCTTGCCATGGTTGGTTTCGGCCTGAGCGCCGTCGCGACCAGCCAAGTCGTTCCTTACATCTACTTTCAATTCTGATGCGCAGACGTCTCCATAGGCAGAACTCTCCTTTCGAGCACCTGGTCACGGTGACTGCGTTCATGCTGGCCGCGTGCGCGCTGACGTACGTGGTGCCGGCCTTGGCCTCCTTGAGGCCCTGGATCCCCGGCGAAGAGGGAGTTCCGATCGCGCGGTTGTTCAAAGGGGCCGGCGAGATCCCGGCATTTGCAGGCCATGGCGGCTCCTACCGCGCGACGGCCTCCACCGAAGCCAGCACCGATCGATTGGCCGCTACGGTCGGTGAGACCGTCGCTCGCAATCTAGGGCCTAGGAGGCACCAGGGCGTTCTTCCGTCCAAGCCGGAAGATGCCCTGCGGATCGATCCGTCCGAGTACGAAGGCATTTCGGTGTTCATCGAGGATCCCACCGGAGATGGTATGCGGCCGTTTTACGAGGCTCTCGAGAAGACGGCTCGTGGCGACGGAGCGGCGGTCACGCGCGTGGCGCACTACGGTGACTCGAGCATCGCCACCGATTTGATCACGTCGACCGTGAGAGAGAACCTGCAGGCACGATTCGGCGATGCGGGCCACGGCTTCGTGATCGCAGCCAAGGGCTTCATCCCCTACAAGCACCGCGGAGTTCGGCAGGCCTCGAACGCAGATGCGTGGGATGTTCGCGAAGTGGTCAGGCGCCAAGATCGAGACGGGCGATACGGGTACGGAGGCGTCCAATCGCGGCCGGCACCGGGTGCGTGGGCCCGAGTCGCGACCGCGAAACGCGGAGATGTGGGCACGGAGGCATCTCGCTTCGAGATCTACTACCAAGAGCAACCGCGTGGCGGGAGATTCACCGTCCGCCTCGACGGCGGCAAGCGAAAAATGATCTCGACCGAGGCGGACGAGGTGCGCGACGTGGTTTACACGGCGGAGGCACCGCGAGGATCTCACCAGCTGGAGGTCCGGTACGCGCGAGGTGGCCCGGTACACCTCTATGGCGTCGCGGTCGAAAACGACGGGCCGGGGGTCGTATACGCTTCATTGGGTCTGGTAGGCGCGCGCGCCAATCGGCTTCTCAACTACGATCGAGAGCACATACGTAGCCAGCTCGAGCAGCGCGGCGTTGATTTGCTCGTGCTCGGATTCGGCGGAAACGAAGCGAGCGACGATCGCACCGACGACGCGTTCTACGAAGACTACATGCAAGTGATTGGTCACATGCGGCAAGGGCGTGAGGATCTCGGTTGCCTCGTCTTTGCTCCTCTGGATCAAGCGCACCGCGAGCGTGGACGCATACGAACCTTGCCGACGATTCCGAGAATCGTTGCCGCGCAGCGACGTGCCGCGCTCGATTCGGGCTGCGCATTTTATGATACGTGGGAAGCGATGGGAGGCCAGAACGCGATGCGCCGCTGGTACAAAGCAAGCCCGCGACTCGCCATGAGCGACTTCAGGCACGCCACGCCCGCGGGCTACGAGATCATCGGCAACATGTTCTACAAGGCGCTGTTGGCAGGCTTTGCCGACTATTTGGCGCGGAGCGCCTCCACGGAGTTGTCGTCAACCACTGCGTTGCCAGCGCTGCCCGACGACTCGGAGGTTGCAAGCTCCGGCATCCCTTCGAGCAAAGCGGCCAACAAGACTTCCCCGAGTCGCTGATAGCCGAGACGGCTGAAGTGGATGTGATCCTGCGAGGCATAGGCGGGGTCGTTGGCCGCCCATTGGACCATGGACAAAGCGCCTCCCTGGAAAGCCACCAAGTCGAAGAAACCGCAACCGAGCTCCAGCGCCACCCGATGTTGCACTTCGATGAGCCTCATGGTCCGCGTTCGATCTTCGAAAACCCGCTCCTCGACTTGCATGGGCCGGTCGGAAGGACCGATCAGCAGACACGACGCTTGGGGCGCCGTCTCGCGCACCCGCCCGACGACCGCGCGCAAATCGCGTTCGTAGTCTTCGAGGGGTGAATCGTCTCCGCTCTCGTTCGTCCCGTATGCCAGGACCACCAAATCCGGCTTGCGGCGCCGAAGTTGCTCGCGGAAGATCGCATCGTCCCACAGTAGTTGATAGCGTGCACGAGACCCGTTGATCCCCAACGTGTCCACGATGACGCCCGGATTGTCTCGTTCGACGGCCAAGCCGAACACCCGAACCGGTCGCTTGCTCAAAGTCCGAATCTCGAAGCGGTGAGGGGCGTCAGGCACGCGGAACTTGGCATAACCGGTCGACACCTTCGGTGATTGAGTAGAAATGCGCCTAGCTTTTCTGCCGTCGATCCACACTTCCAGGTCACCGCCGCGGGGCTGGCGCATGTAATAAAGCTCGAAGAAGCTTGCGGTTCGACCGATCTTGCCCTCCCCTTCCGTGGTGACCGCACCGAACGAGCCGGGTCGATGGCTCTCCATGGCCAGGCCCGCGATGCCCACACGCTCCACCTCCGTATCGCCAACACGGATTCGGTGGGTCTTCCAGCGCTTGCCGTCGCTCTCGATCCGAACGTCTTGGTGTCGATAGGTGCGCCAAGGATGAACGGGCACCACGAAGCCATGTCCCGCATCTCCATAGCGGGACTGTAGCTCGTGACGGATGTATCCAGTGAAGAGGTCGCTCGCCACGTGCGAGGCACCAAAGAACATCAGCCGTGCTTGACCTTCACCCGCGGCAGCGCGGGCGAGCGCCTCGTGCAACGCTCTCATCGAATGCCCGTCGCGGTCTTCGATGGCGATGTCGAGGCCGAGCTCGTCATTGGAGGGAGGCTCCAGGAGCTTGGGCCCCATCCGCCGTGGCGAGCGAAGCGTACCCAAGACCCCTGCCTCGGCGATCGCGGCAGGCGTCTTCGGCGTCGTATCTGCGGAGCTGGTCGAGGCGCCGTAGCCCAGAGTCCAAGCGCCCGCCATCGTCACCCCCGTGAGCGCCACCGCCAAGGGTGAGCGCCATAGATTCGCAACCCGCACGCCCTCACAATGGCGATCGCGCACGATCCAGTCAAATTGACGTGAAAAGCAACCAGAAGTCGGCCATGATGCGCGCCATGAAATCGCGGGAGCTTTTGTTGACCGCCGCCAAATTTCAGGTCGCTCGTCTGAGGTTCGAAGGGCCTGACGGCCAAGAGATCGTTCGGGACGTGGTCGAGCATCCCGGAGCAGCCGTGATCCTTCCCCTCTTGGACGATGGCCGGGTCGTGATGATTCGCAACCGCCGCAGGACGGTGGGCAAGGTGCTGTGGGAGCTGCCAGCGGGAACGTTGGAAGAGGGCGAGGCGCCCGAGGTCTGCGCCGCGCGGGAGGTGGAAGAAGAAACCGGGTATCGCGCAGGGGCGATTCACCCCCTGATCGACTTCTACTCGTCACCAGGCGTGTTGAACGAACGGATGTACGGCTTTTTGGCCATCGACCTCGAACGAACCGCTCAAGCGCTCGATGAGAACGAGGAGATCGAAGTCTTTCCGATTCCGCAGTGGCAGGTCCGCGACATGATCAAAGACGGCCACATCGAGGACGCCAAGACGATCGCCTTGTTGCTCTACTGGATGCATCTCTATACGCCTTAGGGTGACATGCGAGCATCGGGTCCATGGAGCTGCTGACACGCATTCAAGACAATTGGATCGTCCTGCTCATCCCGGTGATCAGCGCTCTGGTGGGCTGGTTCACGAACGTGGTGGCGGTCAAGATGATGTTCTATCCGGTCGAATTCGTTGGGATTCCACCATACCTCGGGTGGCAGGGCGTCATTCCTGCGAACGCACTGCGCCTGGCCAAAGTATCCAACACGCTCATCACCGAAAAGCTCTTGTCCTTGCGTGAGCTGTTCGACGAAACGTTCGACGCGCAGGCTTTCACGGGCCGGCTCGGGGTCGTTTTGGACGACGTCACGGAGCAGGTCATCGACGAGATCGCCAACAAGCACGCCAAGCCCCTGTGGGACAACGCCGGCGAGGTGATGCAGAGCAAGATCCGGGTCCGCGTGCGGGAGGAGGTACTGCAGGTATCACGCGCGATCGCGATGGACATGGCAGATGACATCGAGAACATCTTGGACATCGAGCAAACCGTCCTCGATGCCATCGAGCGAAACCGGGGGCTGATGGGCGAGATGTTCTACGAAGTCGGCCGCGCGGAGTTCAAGTTCATCGAGCGCTCGGGCCTTTATTTCGGCTTTTTGCTCGGACTCTTCCAGATGGTAATTTGGGTTCTTTACCCTCTGCCTTGGATCCTTCCCGCAGCGGGTTTCGTGGTCGGTTATCTGACCAACTGGATCGCCATCAAGCTCGTCTTCGCTCCTCGCGAGCCGATACGAGTGGGCCCCATCATCGTCCAGGGATTGTTTCACAAGCGTCAAAACGAGGTGGCGGAAGCATTCGGCCGAACCGTCGCTACGCGCGTGCTGAACGCAGACAACATCGTCAAGACGGTGATGCAAAGCGAGGGAGCCGACCGAATGAACGAAATCATCGAGCGTCGAGTCGGTGAGCTGATCGACCAATACGCATCCCACCCTCTCGCGGTCGTGCTCATACCTGAGCCCGAACGCGCCGCCCTCCGCGCCGACTTGCTGGAGCGCATCGAGGCGGAATGGCCCAAGCCAGGAGGTTTTTTCCACACGTTTGCCGGTGAATCCGTGGACCTGGACGGCGAGCTCGAGCGGCGCATGAAGGCGCTCGATCGCGAAAGCTACGAGGGCGTCCTCCGCCCCGCGTTCCAACAAGACGAATGGAAGCTGATTGCAGCCGGCGCCGTGCTCGGAACCGTGGCGGGCATTCTCCAGCTCGTCTACATCTTCGGCGATGCCATGGAACGGCTCAATCGCTAGCTAGCGCTGGCCGATCGGCCACCGAGCAGCTACACATCGGTCGTGGAAGAGACCGCCACCCTTCTCGTTTGCTGTCCCGACCGCAAGGGCCTGGTCGCGGCGCTGGCGCAGGTTCTCTACGGGCATGGTGCAAACATCCTCGATGCCGACCAGCATACGGACCCGGTGGCGGGGCAATTCTTTCAGCGGATTCGGTTCGACATGACGGAGCTCCACACGGACCGACGCAGCTTGGAGACGGCAATCGCAGAGGTCGCCAACCGCTTTTCGATGAGCTGGCACATCTCTGACGGGACCCAACGCTACCGGACCGCGATTTTCGTCTCGAAGTACGACCATTGCTTGTACGATCTGTTGCTCAGGCAGCGGGCCGGGGAATTGTCGACGGAGATCCCGCTCATCATAAGCAATCATCCGGACCTCCGCCCCGTGGCAGAGCAATTCGAGATTCCGTTTCATCATCTGCCCATCACCAAAGAGACCAAGCCCGATCAAGAGCACGAAGCCCTGGCGCTACTCGCAAAAGAGCGAATCGATTTGGTGGTGCTCGCTCGCTACATGCAGATCCTGAGTGACGACTTTTTGAGAGCATTCGAGGGCCAGGTAATCAACATTCATCACTCGTTTTTACCAGCATTCATGGGAAGCAAACCCTACCATCGCGCCTTTCAAAGAGGCGTGAAGTTGATCGGCGCCACGGCGCACTATGCGACTGCCGACCTCGACGAAGGGCCCATCATCGAACAAGATGTCGTTCGGTGCTCGCACCGCGACGCGGTCGAAGATCTGGTCCGCAAGGGCCGAGACCTCGAGAAGGTGGTCCTTGCGCGCGCGGTTCGTTGGCACCTCGACGATCGCATACTCGTCTACGACAACAAGACGGTCGTTTTCAGCTAAGGAGGACGCATGTCAGAACGAGCTCAACTCAGCATCGAGGGCGCGATTGCGACGGTGCGCATGTCTCGACCGGACAAGCGCAATGCGCTGGACGCGGCCATGTTCGAGTCGTTGATCCAGGCGGGCAAGCGAATCATCGCTGACCAGAGCATTCGCGCAGTCGTGCTGCACGGAGAAGGCAAAGCGTTTTGCGCGGGCCTGGACTTTGGATCCTTCATGGGGTCGCCCCAGCTGATGCAGAAATTGCTCGAGCGCAAAGAAGAAAGCCCGGCCAACATGGCGCAACGCGCCGCATGGATCTGGCAAGAGGTGCACGTGCCGGTCATTGCCGCGGTGCACGGAGTCGCATTTGGCGGCGGGCTTCAAATCGCTCTTGCGGCCGATCTCCGATACGTCACCGCAGACGCGCAGCTGTCGGTCATGGAGATCAAGTGGGGCCTCATCCCGGACATGAGCTTGACGCAAACGCTTCCGAGGTTGGTCCCTCTGGATGTGGCCAAAGAGCTCACCTTCACGGGCCGCGTCGTCTCTGGAGAGGAGGCCGTGGCTTTGGGCCTCGCCACCAAGGTCAGCGGCGACCCCCTGGCGGATGCCCTCGAGACGGCCTCGTTGATCGCATCGAAATCGCCACACGCCATTCGAGCCGGCAAGACCCTGCTGAATGACGGGCCAGGCATGACTCGTGCGGATGCGCTCAAGCTCGAGACCGCGCTGCAAGTCTCTCTCTTGGGAAGCCCCAATCAAATGGAGGCGGTCCAAGCCAACATGGCCAAACGCGAGCCTTCGTTCAAAGACCCAGAGTGATCAGCCGGTTTCCGGCGGCCTCGAGACCCTGGGCTGGTACTTGCAGCAGTCGGGCGGGCAAACGTCCGGCGCCGGGCCTCGCTTGCCGACGGCGGCCCGCACCGTGATCTTGCCGAGACGCTCCTCGATCAGCTCGCGAATCATCGAGACGAACGCGGGATGCGTGCCTACCGTCGACGCGCGGGTGAGCGTGATGCCGAGCTCGTTGGCGCGATCCCGAGCCTCGTGGTCGAGGTCCCATACGATCTCCATGTGGTCCGAGATGAAGCCGATTGGCGCCACCACCACGTCGTTGACGTTGATCTTGGCAAGCGCATCCAAGTGGTCGAGAATGTCGGGCCCGAGCCAGGGGATGTGCGGCGGCCCGCTCCGACTTTGATACACCAACTGCCAGCGCTCGTGGCGTGCGCCCTCGGCCACCAGCCGCGCCGTTTCTTGGAGCTGATCGACGTAGTCGCAGGTTTCGGCCATGGATTCGGGGATGCTGTGGGCGGTGAAAGCCACCCTGGCGCACTCGCGCCGCGCTTTGGGCAACGTGCCGAGCGCGGCGAGGAGATGATCGACGTTGGCCTCGATGAAGCCTGGATGGTTGTAGTACGCGCGCAGCTTGTCGACGCAGGGCGCACCCTCTCCCACTTCCGCCCGAGCCTTTTCGATGTCTTCCAGGTACTGCCGGCATCCGCTGTAGCTGCTGTAGGCGGAGGTGAAGAACCCGAGAGCCCGCTTCTTGCCGTCATCGCGCATCTGGCCCAAGGCCTCCGCCAGAAAGGGATGCCAATTACGGTTGCCCCAGTAGATCGGTAGATCGATGTGATGCTCTTCGAGCTCTCGTTGCAAGGCGGCAATCAAGGCCCGATTCTGGTCATTGATGGGGCTCTTTCCATCGAAATGATTGTAATGTGCAGCAACTTCCTTGAGACGTTCCGCTGGAACGTTCTTGCCACGGACCACCTTCTCGAGAAACGGCATGACATCGGCGCGCTGCTCAGGGCCGCCGAAGGACACCACAAGCACGCTGTCGTATTCGAAATCGCTTTCGGTCACGCGGCAACTCTCGCGCCCTCAAGGGGCATGCGCAACCCCAGAGTCTTGCCAACGGATGACACCTGTGCTCTAGGTTGCTCGTGCGGGTCACGATCCTGGGAAGTGGGAGCGAGGGCAACGCTCTTCTCTTGGAGTCGGGAACGACCAGTGTCCTGGTCGATGCGGGATTGTCCCACCGCAAGCTGCTGAAGCGGTTTGCGGCGCTCGGTCGCACGCCACCAAGCAACGTTTCCGCCCTCATCATCACGCACAGCCACGGCGATCATGCGTCCCACGCGTCGGTTTGTGCGACCCGTTTTCGTTGTCCGGTACGCGGAAGCAATGAGACGCTTCACTCGATTCGCCTGGGATCGTCCGTGCAGGCCGATCCGTTTTCGGTGGGCAGGCGGTTTCGCGTCGGAGACATCACGGTTTACTCGCTGCCAATCCCCCATGATGCGCCCCAAGCCGCGCTCGCCTTCGAGACCAAAGAGACCAAGCTCGGCTTGGTCACCGATCTCGGAAGCGTGCCTCGCGGATTGTCGCGATTCTTGGACGACTGCGAGACCATTTTGCTCGAGAGCAATCACGACCGAGACATGCTGGCCACCGGACCCTATCCCACCATGCTCAAGCGACGGGTCGGTGGCCCTCTCGGGCATCTATCCAATGAGCAGGCGGGAGACTTGCTCGCGAGCTTTGCACACGTGCCATCGCGGGTCGTCCTGATGCATTTGTCCGCCACCAACAACACGCCGCAACTGGCGCGAAGCTCCGCGAGTGCGGCCCTTCCTCATGGCAAAACCAAACTAGCGGTGGCGCATCAACGTGAGCCTCTCGAGCTCGGGGCCGTCGATGGTCCTCAGCTTCAATTGGCTCTCTAGGAATCAGCACATGGGCCTTTGGTACGACGAAACTTTGGACGGCCACACACGGTTCGGAATTCGAGTCGAAGAGACGCTCTTTTCGGGGCAAAGCCCGTATCAGAAGGTCGAGGTGATCGACACCGTCCGCTTCGGACGGGTCTTGGTTCTAGACCACGTTTTCATGACCAGCGAGTACGACGAGTTTCTCTACCACGAGATGCTGGTGCACCCTGCGCTGACGACGGCGCCAAAGATCGAGCGCGTCTTGGTGATCGGAGGAGGCGACGGAGGCACCGTTCGCGAAGTGCTTCGTCATCCCGAAGTGCAACGGTGCGTGATGATCGAGCTCGATCAGATGGTCGTAGAGGTGTCGAAGCAGCACCTGCCGTCCATCGGGACCGCATGGGACGACCCCCGCCTGGACCTCCGGTTCATCGACGGCATCGAATACGTGAGGACGAGCGAGGAGGACAAATTCGACGTGATCCTGCTCGATGGCACGGACCCCATCGGGCCCGGTGCCGTACTCTTTGACGAGAGCTTCTATCGAGGATGCAAACGCATGCTTGCATCGGACGGCGTCATGGCGCTGCAAAGCGAATCTCCCTTGCTCATGATGGACGTGTTTCTAGAAACACAGCACAAGCTTCGAGGCCTGTTTTCCGAAGTGCATCCCTATTTTGGACCGGTTCCGCTCTATGGGACGGGCACCTGGAGCTGGACGTGGTGCTCGGATACGGGCGAACCGCTGAGGCCCATCATGGAGCGCCAGGAGTCGATCCTCGAAGGCTCCAAGGCATACAACGACGACATTCACCGAGCCGCCTTTGCCCTCCCGAATTACGTAAAGCGCGCCCTGAAGTTATAGAGCCTGCGGGGTTGGGGGCTCCAATCCCGTATGAAGGGGCTCGGAAAATGGGCGACATGGGCTGGAGGGGGCGTGCGAAGTGCCAATCGGCATGGCTGCAACCGCCTCCGATTGGCGCGCCGCCCGAGGAGCGGCTTGCGTGGCTCAAGCTCTCAAGTGAACCGAGCCACCTATGCAAGCCGCTCCGTCCCCCGCAAGTCCGTGTCGCGCGTTTTCCGAGCCCCGGACTCGATCGCTGGCGCCGACGCTTTGCGCCAAGGCCCGGTCTTGGGACGTCTTTGCTACCAGCGCAGCACGATCTTTCCGAAGGTCTCGTTTGCTTCCATGCGGCGGTGTGCTTGCTGGACTTCGCTCATCGGCAGAACCTCGTCGACGATCGGCCGCAGCTCTCCCGAGTTGAATCGTCCGAGCATCTGAGCTGCAAATGCGCTGGTCAGCTCCGCCTTTTCCGCCGATGAGCGGCTGCGAAGAACGGAGCCGACGATCGAGCCGCGTTTGGACAGCAAGGCGCCCAAATTGAGGTCGCCTTGGACCCCACCCATCAACCCGATCACGATGAGACGGCCCTTGGGTGCGAGTACTTCGACGTTTTGATTCAAGTAGGCGGCGCCTACGGTATCGAGGATCACGTCCACGCCCTTCGGCGCTGCGGCTAGAACAGTGTCGGCAAACTGGCCGTCTTCGACGAGGACGGCATGGCTCAAACCGAGCTCGGTACACCGCGGGAGCTTGTGAGCGGTTCGCGAAGTGCCCACCGACGTGGCATGAAGCACGGCTGCGAGCTGGATCGCCGCGGTGCCCACCCCGCTCGCCACGGCGTGCACCAGCAGAGCTCCGCCTGCTTGCAAGTTGCCCTGCAGGACGATGGCGTCATACGCGGTCAGAAATACTTCCGGTATCGCCGCAGCCTCTTCGAGTGACACCTGCTTCGGCACGCGCATCAGCTCGTCTGCTTCGGTCACGACACGCGTCGCCATCGCCCCTCCAGCCACGATGCCCATGACTTGGTCGCCCGCTTTCCATCGGGCGACCCGATCGCCAACCGCCTCCACGACACCTGCAAGCTCCAAGCCCGGCACGTCGGCCGGAACGCCGGGCGGCGCAGGATAAAAGCCCCGGCGTTGCAAGCAGTCGGCGCGGTTGAGCCCTGCCGCGGCCACCTCGACGAGCACCTGAGTCGGCCCGGGCTTGGGGATTTCGATTTCTCCGATACCGAGCACGTCCGGTCCACCCGGCTCCCGGATACGAATCGCTTTGGCTTTCGGCATGGCCACAATCGTAGCCCGGCCCCTGCATGCGTCCAGCAGCGTGGCGCCGTGCTACCTTCCCGCGATGAACGCGAACGTTGGGCTCTTTTTGCACCAATGGGCGATTCGGGATCCCAAACGAACGGCAATGATCGATGCGGGCCGGGAAGCTCCCGCGCTCGAATACGCCGAGATCGACCGACGCGCCTCCAGGGTCGCGTCCTACCTCGCGGATCGAGGCCTGCGCATCGGAGATCGCGTAGCCATTTACACCGACAACGGGCTCGACTTCGTCGCGGCCTGGTTCGGCGCGGTATATGCTGGATGCACCACCCTTCCGCTTCCTGCGACGTCGACTGCACGCGAGATCGCATTTCGACTCCAGCACGCTGGGTGCAAGGCGTTGTTGACGGACGCGCAACACACAAACGTCGCTCATGAGGGCCAGTTGCGCGCCGGCATCTCCACGCACGTCTTTCATGTAGAGGAATCGGCAAAAAGCGGCAGCGAACCCATCGAACCTGCCGAGGTATCACCCGATTCACTGGCACTTTTGCTTTACACCTCCGGAACGACCGGCGCCTCGAAAGCGGTCTGCATCACGCATGAATCGCTTCGCACCCATACCCGCGCCCTAGTCGAAGAGACGCTTCGACTCGGCGAGGCCGATTGCATTTTGGGCTCGTTGCCGTTGAGCCATTCCTACGGAATCCGCATGACGCTTCTGGTCCCGTTTTGCGCCGGTGCGCGAACTGTGTTCGTTCCCAAGTTTTCTGCTGCGCGCACACTCGAGCTGTGCGCGCAACATCGGGTCACGTGGCTTCCGGGCGTCCCCACCATGTTCGTGGCCTGGGCGAACGAACGAAGCGCGCCGACTCCGCCGGCGCTGCGCTGGTGCTTGAGCGCAGGCGCTCCACTTGCCGAGGACGTTCGTCTACGCGCAGAACGACGTTTGGGTGCGCCGGTGCGCCAGGGTTACGGTCTCACCGAAGCGACTTTTACCGCCATCAATGCACCCCCGGATGTAGCCGTTGCCGGCTCGTCCGGTAAGCCGGTGGCTGGAGTGAAGGTGCGTATCGCGAACGAATCCGGCGAGGCGCTGCCCCCCGGTGCACACGGAGAAGTGCTCATCCGCGGTCAGAACGTCATGGCAGGCTACCTCGACGATCAGCTCGCGAGCTATCACGCCATGCGAAACGGTTGGCTTCATACCGGTGACATTGGTTTTTTGGACGAGCAGGGTCGCCTGACCATCGTCGACCGGAGCAAAGATCTCATCCTCCGGGGCGGCGCGAGCATCTATCCTTCAGAGGTGGAAAACGTACTCGCTCACCACCCTGCAGTGCAGGACGTGGCGGTCGTGGGTCAGCCGGACGACTATTACGGGGAGGAAATCGTCGCCGTCGTCGTGAAAGAGCCCACTCGACCCGTCGCTGCCCATGAGCTCGACCAATGGGTTCGAGAGAGGCTGGCGAGCTACAAGGTCCCCCGACGTTACGCGTTCGTGGAAGCGCTTCCCCAAGGGGTGAGCGGAAAGACGCTCAAGCGACGCCTGCGCGAGGAGCTCGTCGCAGGACGCATTCGCGCCGAGGATCTAGCCCACCACCGGCCGGCTGATTAGCTCGAAAATGGCGATGGTGACCACGGCGCCAACGACCAAGCCCATCCAGGGTCCGTACCAACCGGCTGCAACCGGGAGCTCGGCGCAGAGCAGGCTGACGAGTCCGATGAACAGCGCATAGGGCAACTGGGTGCGCACGTGGTCCATGTGATCGCAGCTCGCGGCCATGGAGCTCAGAATCGTCGTGTCCGAGATCGGGGAGCAATGATCGCCCCATACCGAGCCGGCCAAGATCGACGAAATCGTTCCGAGCAAGATCGTCTCTCGTCCGGGCGCGATCTGCTGTGCGAGCGGAACGACCAGCGGAAAGAGGATCGCCATGGTGCCCCAAGAGGTCCCCGTGGCAAAGCTCACCAATGCGGCCATGATGAACACGGCCGCCGGAATCCAAGCAGGTGCAAGCCAATCGCCAACGGCACCCATGAGGAACGACGCGGTTTGGAGATCGCGGCATACGGCTCCCAAAGACCAAGCCAAAACCAAGATGAGGATGGCATAGACCATGGACCGAATGCCGTTCGTCCACGCATCGATGGATTGGGCGAACGTGAGCGCACCGCTTCCGACGGCAAGCGCCAAAGCCGCGAGACAACCGGCGCCCGTCGCCCAAAGCATCGCCGAGCTCGAGCTGGCCGCTCCGACGATCGCTCTCAAGGATGGTTCGAGCCCTGCCGCCACCACCTTGGCGCGCCCGTCGACGTAGATCCCGATTGCCGCCACCAAGACGACCACCAGCACGGGGATGAGGGCGTTCATGGGACGGCCGGGTGTGTCCGCCGAGACCGACTCCGCGTGAAAATCCGATGCTGGGCGGGCGCCCACCCGCAAGAGCAACCCGCGTTTCTCGGCCCGCCTCTCTGCATGAAGCATGGGCCCGAAATCACGACCGCGAATGGCAACCCACATGACGAAGAGCAGCATGAGAATCGGGTAGAAGCGAAACGGAATGGTTTCGATGAAAGTGACGTAGGCATCCTTTTCGATGCCCAGATGCGAAAACTGGTCGGCGATGTAGCCGACCTCCACGCCGATCCACGACGAAATCAAAGCCAGGCTGGCCACGGGGGCGGCGGTTGCATCGACGAGAAAAGCCAGCTTTTCCCGACTCACGCGAATACGATCGGTCACCGGACGCATCGACGAGCCGAGGAGCAGGGAGTTGGCGTAGTCATCGAAAAAAATGAGCAGACCCAACGACCAAGTCGTGAGCTGCGCGCGCCTGCGAGTGGTCGCATCGGTGTCGACCCAAGACGCCAACCCTTTGGCGCCGCCACTTTGCGTCATCAAGCCGAGCATCCCACCAAGCAACAAGCTGAATACGACGATCGAGGCATGACCGTGGTCGGCAAGGGCATCGATCACATGCGTATCGAGAAGCCGGGCAAAGGACAGTATGAGCGACATGTCGGACAGCAAGAACGACCCGAGCCACACACCGGCGAGGAGCGCCACCAGCACGTTACGAAACAGCAACGCGAGGACGATGGCCACGAGCGGCGGAACAATCGCCGTCCAAGATGCACCCTCAGCCCCCCCTTCGATGCCTTGCCTTTCGACGGTGGCGCCGCTTGTGTTATTTAACGGGGAATCCTGAATGACGGTGGGAGCGGCACCGTCAGTCGGATTGGCGCTTGCCTTCGCGGCCGCGAAACCCAGGACGAACACAGCAACCACGAGGACCGCTCGCATGAATTACAGCAGACATAGACAGCAAACCCGCTCCGGGTCAATTTTGTCCGCTGCTATCGCGGTGCTTTTCGTGCTTGCAGCTTTCTTTGGCGCGCCGTCTCGCTCCTTTGGGAGCAGTGACGACTTGACCAGGGAAGACAAACAGCAACTGGTCGCCGGCGAGCTCGTGATGAAGCAAAAGAACGAACAACGGGGCGCCTACAAGCTGATCGGCGGGCAGAGTTGGCAAATCATCGACGTCCCCATCGATGTGGCATGGGAGGCGCTACAAGACCTGTCCCGCTACAAGAGCATCATTCCTCTCGCGACCGAATCGGACGTCCAAAATCGGTCCGGCGAGGAAGCAGAGTTGGCCATTCGCCAGCAGTGGGGTCCGGTAGACGTTCGATACGTCCTGCAGACGACTTTGGACGAGGACCGACACGCCATGATGTTCCGCGTGGATCACTCCCAGAAGCACGACATCCGCGCGGGATGGGGTTTCATCCGGCTTCGTCCGTACAGAACGGATCGGACCCTGGTTTCGTTCGGGGCCCTGGTCGACATCGGCGATGGTGTCTTCGTCTCCATCATCCGCCCCGCGGTTCGCCATGACCTACTGCGCATTCCCACCTACTTCAAACGGCATGTCGAGGGCGAAGGTCGCGACTTGTATCAGCGCACAAACTAGATTAGGCGCTTGATCCACCGAAGCTTGCGCAACGAATAAGGCGGCTCGAGGAGGCGTGGCTCGCCAAGCGCTGGTTTCTTCAGCACCGCACGCCGATGGGAGAACGCCTCGAACGTGTGGCGTCCGTGGTAGGCGCCCATCCCACTTGCACCAACCCCGCCAAACGGGAGCTTGGGTACGCCGAGGTGCATCCAGACGTGGTTGATGGTGGTGCCTCCGGCGCTGGTCCGAGCAAGGATGCGATCCTGCGTGCGCCGATCCGTCGAGAACACGTACAAAGCCAGCGGCTTCGGATGTCGATTCACGTAGGCGATTGCCGCATCGACATCCGGGACGGCCAGGACCGGCAGAATTGGGCCAAAAATCTCTTCCTGCATGACCGGGTCGCTCTCGCGCACGTTCTTCAAGATGGTCGGAGCGATGTACAGAGCGTCGGGGTCTACCTTTGCTCCGGTCACCACGTCTCCGCTGTTCAGCAACGCCGTGAGCCGAGCGTGATGTCCGTCGTTGATGATTCGGGCGTAGTCGGAGCTTCGTTGCGGGTCCTCCCCATAGAACTCCCGAATCGTGGCCGCCATGCGGTTGACCAGCGCATCGTGCACGCGGTCATCGACGAGCACGTAGTCCGGTGCCACGCACGTCTGCCCGGCATTGAAGAACTTGCCAAATACGATCCGTCTCGCGGCCGTGTCGAGATCCGCACTGTCATCCACGATGCACGGGCTCTTGCCCCCGAGCTCCAAAGTCACTGGGGTGAGATGCTTTGCGGCCGCTTCCATGATCACGCGTCCGACGCGTCCATTCCCGGTATAGAAGATGTGATCCCAACGCTCGCGCAAGAGGGCCGTCGTTTCGGGTACCCCACCCTGCCAGACCTGAACGGCCTTGGGGTCGAGATACTTGGGAATCCAACGAGCCAGCAGCTCCGAGACGTTGGACGCGAGCTCCGATGGCTTGAGGACGACACAATTGCCCGCTGCAAGCGCGCCGATCATCGGCACCACCACCGTCTGAAAAGGATAGTTCCAGGGCCCGATGATCGCCGCGACGCCCAGGGGCTCTCGGTACACGTAGCTGCGACCCGGCATGGCCACGAGCGGCGTGCGGACCCGTTCTGGTTTCATCCACGAGGCAAGCTTCTTCTTCGTCAACCGCAGCTCGGCGAGGGTGAACCCAATCTCGGAGACGAACGCCTCCGTCGCAGGTTTGCTCAAGTCGGCCGTGAGCGCAGCGAGGATGTCTTGCTCGCGCTCCATCAAGAAGTGCTCGAGCGCATCGAGCTGAGACAAGCGCCATGAAAGCGCCTTCGTGGCTCCAGAGTCGAAGTGAGCGCGAAGCGCCCTGGATAGAGCCGAAGCCCGATCGAAATCGGATGTACGGCGGACGGGGCTCGAAATGGAGCCTAGCTGTGGCATGGGACCGTCTCCTTGGTTCGCTAAGTGTTCGATTTATCTAGCAATTTTTGATGGGACTGCCAATAGCGAAACAGTTTGGAAACAAGTATCATTTCTGTATAATCGCGCGACGGGGTTCGTCATCTCGTAATGGAGGCCCTGATGCAAAGCAAAGAACGAAACTGGCGACCTTCCAACAAACCGGCCCCCTGGTGGGCGCACATCCTGCGCTGGTGGTTGTAATCGAGCCTTAGGCGGCCAGGCTGAGCTTCTTCGAGGCTCGTCGGCTGGATCTCTGCGCCTCGCGGACCTCGCCGCGGTCGCGGCGGCGGCCCTCTTCGAGCACGTGCTGGGGAACCTCGCGCAGGTCCCAAACCAGCCCAACCCAGGAGAGCATCTTCAGCACGTAGTACGTGACGTCGACCTCCCACCAGTAAAATCCGTTCCGGCACGAGGACTGATAGTGATGGTGGTTGTTGTGCCAGCCCTCACCGAGAGTCAGTAGTGCCGTCAGTAGATTGTTCCGACTCTGATCGGCCGTATCGAAGCGCTTCTTGCCCCAGACGTGGGTCAACGAATTGATCAAGAACGTGTTGTGCCAGAGCAAGACCGTGCTCAGGAAAAAGCCGATGAACAGGCCGGACCAGCCGGCGATGACGAAGCAGGCCACGGCGAGAACTGTCGGTGGAACGAACCAGTACCGGTTGAGCCAACGAAGCTCCGGATACTTGGCGAAGTCGCGGATTTTGTCCCAATGCGTGGCTTCGGTGTCGGCGAATATCCAGCCCACATGAGCATACCAAAAACCGTCCTGCACCGGAGAGTGCACGTCGCCGGGCTGGTCGGAGAGCTTGTGATGAACCCGGTGATGGCTGGCCCACCAGAGAACGCCCTTCTGGGAGCTCGACTGCGCGAGAACGGCGAGAAAAAGCTGGAACGCGCGACTCGTCTTGTAGCTCCGATGCGCGAAATAGCGATGGTAACCCGCCGTGATTCCCCACACGCGAACGAACAGGAGCACGAAGCACAGGACGACCGCCTGCCAGGTGACACCAGACCAAAACGCCCCGAACACCGCTAGGTGGGACAAGACGAAGGGTAAGGTACGGACCCATTTCATGCGCTGAAGGCTACCGCACCGGAGTCTCTGGCACCGTCACGGTTCATGCCGCGTCTGTCATAGTTGTGTAAAAATGCGGATGCTTTCAGGCTACGAACTTGTATCCGGCGCCTCGAATCGAGAGGAAATGCACCGGGTGGCCAGGGTCCTCCTCGAAGCGACGGCGAAGGCGTGAGATGAAGTTGTCTA
>JASFKY010000046.1:0-17863 GCA_050118395.1 Myxococcales bacterium
AGCTCGAATCGGGCGAATGGTTCAGTCGAAGCAAGATCGGCGAGGGCATCGAAGCGATGAGCCGAACGTATCGCGACGCCGGCTATGCATTGGTCGAAATGGTGCCGGGGACCGATCTGGACGAAGCGAACCGGCTCGTGGACGTGACGGTCAACATCTTGCGCGGTCCCTTGGTCTACATCGAACGCATCCACATTCGCGGCAATACGAAGACGCGCGATGCGGTCGTTCGGAGGGAATTCCGCATCAGCGAGGGAGACCTCTACAACCAGACCAAGCTCGAGGATGGGCGACAGCTCGTAAACCAGCTAGGCTATTTCGAACGGGTCGACGTATCCGAGGAGCAGGGCACGGCGCGAGACCAAATGGTCATCAACGTCGAGGTAGCCGAAAAGCCCACCGGAACGTTTCAGGTCGGCGCAGGCTTCTCCTCCCTCGAGAGCTTCATCGTCACCGCACAGATTCAGCAGCAAAATCTATTCGGGCGTGGTCAAAGCCTCGGTCTGAACCTGCAACTCTCGGGCATCCGCCAGCAAATCGATCTCGACTTCGTGGAGCCTTGGTTCCTCGGATCGGAGTGGAGCCTGGGGTTCGGCGTGTTCAAGCGCATTCGGTCCTTCACCTCTTTCCGTCAAGATTCCACGGGTGCGAACATCACCACCGGACACCCTTTGTTCAATCCGCGCTTCCGCATTTTCGTGCGTTACGAGTTCGAAAACGTGAAGATTTCGCAACCGCGAGGAAACCTACTGGGCGTCGGAGGCCAGCTTCAAAACACCTTCTCCAACATCTTCATCGCGAACGCCTTTCGTGACGGCATCACCAGCTCGATTCGCGGCACGCTGAACTGGGACAGTCGAGACAACCGCTTGTCGACCACCGAGGGCATCTTCGCGAACTATGCCGTCCAGGTCGCCGACCAATACCTCGGCTCCGACAACACGTTCATCCGCCAGACCGCATTCGCCCGCTTCTACAAGAAGTTGTTCGGCCCGGTGATCTTCAAGGTGAACACCGAGGTAGGCCTGATCACCTCGCGCAAGCAGGTGCCGGTCTTCGAACGATTCTATCTCGGCGGTATCTACACCATCCGTGGATATCGTCTGCAATCGGTCGGTCCTCAAGCAGGCGTCGCCTCCGCAGGGGACCCGAACCTGCCAATCGTCTACCAGGGCCGGCCCATCGGTGGCGACTTCCAGGCTTTCTACAACATCGAGTTCGAGTTTCCCATCATCACGGCGGTGGGGATCCGAGGTGTCATCTTCACCGACGGAGGCAACACCTGGAACCTCTTCGCGTTCCGAGATCAATTCGGCAACTGCCAGGCGCCCGTGGCTCCGGAGGCAGACCGTTCGTCACGGCCTTGCGGCATCAACGGCTTTCTGCGGTATTCGGTGGGCTTCGGCGTCCGCTGGTTCTCCCCGCTCGGGCCTCTGCGCTTCGAATGGGGCATTCCGATCCGGCGTCGCCCGCAAGACCAGCCCATCAACTTTCAATTCACCATCGGTCAATCCTTCTAGAGAATGGAACGAGCGACCGCATCGTATAACCCCTGCGGCTTGACCTCCGCCCACCAAGCGGCTAGCTAGGCCGGGCCCGAAAGGATGCTTTCCATGCGTTTTGCCCGAATCGTGATGTTCACCATGGCCACCTTCATGCTGGCCGGATCTGCGTCGACCGTCCGCGCAGAGGTCAAGATTGGAGTGGTCGACCTTCAGCGTGCGATCAATGAAACCGAGGATGGTCGCCAGGCAAAGCGCAGGCTCAAGAAGCTGTTCGACGAACGGCAAGAGTCCCTCAACCAAAAGCAGGAGAACCTCAAGGCGCAAAAGGAAAGCCTCGAACGCCAACAGGAGGTTCTCAGCGAGGATGCGCTCAAGAAGAAGGTCGAGAAGTATCAGGCCGACCTGATGGAGCTTCAAAACGAGTACGTGCAGTACCAGCAGGAGCTCTCCCAAAAAGAAGGCGAGCTCACCCAAAAGATCCTCGAGAAAATGCAAGGGATCCTTCGCCGCATCGGTCAGACCGAGGGATACACTCTCATCATCGAGGCCAATGAAGGCGGCGTCGTGTGGGTGCCCTCGAACCTCGATCTCACCGATGTGTTGATCCAGCGCTACAACCAGCAGGCCAAGCAGGGCGGCGGCAGCAGCAGCAAGAAATCCAAGTAGTCGCGCATTCGTGGCTCCGCAGGCGGTTTCCGGCTACAAAAGCGCATGCTCCGGTCCCATGCGCTAGCCGTTGCGGCGTTGGCGAGCCTCGGCATTGCGCAACCGGGAGTCGCTCAGAAGGCGTCGACCGAAGAGCAAGTCCCGCTCGAAGACGAAGCGCTGGAACCAAGGCGCGTGCACCACATCGACGAGTTCACTCGGGCGGCAATCCATCGCTATCCCGGCCTCGAAGCGGCCGATGCCGACATCGACGCAGCCCAAGCGCGCCTGGACGAGGCGAGGCTTTCCCCCTTTTTCCAGTTCGAAGGCCAAGCGAAGTTCTTCGTCGCGCCCGGCGCGCGCGGGACTCCGACCTTCAGCCCCGATCCTCAGATTCCCTGGTCCAATCGCTGGGGCCCAGGCGGAGAGGTCGGAATCGCGGGCGGGATCCCCGTCTACACCTTTGGAAAATACCGGGCTGGCAAGAAGGCCGCGCGCGCAGGGATCACGGCGGCAGAGCAAGAACGGGACCGCACCTTGAACCGCGTCGTCTTCGACGTTCGACGTGCTTATTTCGGAGTGCAGCTTTCCCTCGATCTGCAGGCGATGCTGACGGAGGGTAAGGAAAAGCTGCGGCGCAGCGTCGACAAGCTTCGCCAGCGCCTGGACGCGGACGATCCACGAGTCAAACAGACCGACTATTTTCGACTGGTGGCCGCCCTATCCCAGATCGAGTCTCGCGAGTCTAACGCGCTACGGCTCGAAGCGTCTGCCCGAAGCGCGCTCGAGATCCTTTCGGGCATTGCACCTGCAGCCGTCCCCGAGTGCGCGCTCGAAGTGGTGCAAAGCGAAATCGTCGAGCTCGCCGAGCAAATCGACCGTGCTGTCGAGAGTCGGCCCGAAATCCATCAGTTGGAAGCGGCGCAGTCGGCCAAAGACGCGAACCTGACGGTGAAGCGCGCCGCATACCTGCCGGACATCATTTTGGCACTGCGGGCGTCCTTCGCCCGAACTCCCGTGATCACGGACATCAACAATCCGTTCATCATCGATCGCGGCAACTTCGCCGGAGCATTCGTAGGCTTGGTCGCGCGATGGAAGCTCGATTTCGCGGGCACCAACGCCCGAGTCAAGGCTGCCAAAGCCGAAATCGCATCGTTGAAGGCCAAGACGGAAGAAGCGAAGCAAGGGATCCAGATCGAGGTCAACGTCTTGTATGAGCAACTCCAAGACGCCAAGCGCCGAGTCGGAAGCTGGCAGCGTTCCGAAAAGGAAGCACGCAAGTGGTTCGTCTCGGCGGCCCAGGGATACGAAGTCGGCACCATGGATGCCAGGGATTTCGTCGATGCGATCAGCGCCTATTTCACGGCGCGCGCGAACCGGCTGATGGCGGTGGCCGACTACAACCTTTCCATTGCCGGCCTCGAAAAAGCGACCAACATGCCCTTGGTCTCCGAGCGGGGCTGGCGTCCGGTGGACTGCGAGGAATAAGGCGTCTCCCCTTCTCGTCTGTGAGGAATCCATGGCTCGTGTGTCGCTCATCGTAAGCACTTGGATCGCCATCTCGGCGCTCTCCGTATCGGCGGCGGCCCAAAAAGCCCACAGCGTCGGGGCGACCGTGGCGGTCTCCGAACCCGACGCGGCAAAGGCCGAGCGCTTCATCCGAAACAAGCACGATAAAGTCCGTCGAGTGCTTCGCAAGCCGGACACCCCGAAACGGGCCGAAGAGCTCACCGACCTCCTCGGGGAGTTCCTCGATTACGAGCGTCTGGCCCGCTTGTCCCTCGACGAGGAATGGGACAAACGCACGCCACGCGAGCGAGAGCGATTCGTGAGCCTGCTGCGCCAGCTGGTCGAGCGTCAGTACCAGCGCAACATGGAATCAACCCTCGACTACGAGGTGACCTGGGTAGGGACCGAGCCCATCGAAGGCGGCGTGAAGGTGAAGTCATCTGCGCGCTCGCGGAGCAAGAAGCGCCAGCCTCCCGTCACCATCGACTACAACATGAGCCAAACGGGCAACCACTGGAAGGCCTTCGACATTTTCACCGACGATGTCAGCCTGGTGAAGAACTACAAACGGCAGTTCCGAAGGGTGATCGCGGACGAGGGCTGGGACGGCCTGATCGAGCGCATGGAAAAGAAGCTCGAGGAACGAGACCCGCTGCCATAGCTCTACAACCGGGGCTCAGAAAAACGCGCAACTTGGACTTGCGGGGGACGGAGCGGTTTGCATAGGCGGCCCGGTGCACTTGAAAGCTTGGGCCGCGCAAACCGCTCCTCGGGCGGCGCGCCAATCGGAGCTCGTTGCGTCGGCGACAGCGCCACCGGCAGGGTCCGTGACGGCGTCAGAGCCCAAGCCATTGACAGCGCAACGTCGACATACGTAGGGGCTTTTCGGAACGCGATGCGGGGATGGGGCGACGTGGCGAGTGCCAATCGGCATGCCTGCAACCACCTCCGATTGGTCGCGAGCCCCGAGGCGAGGCTTGCGTGGCCAAACCTCACCAGTCCTTTCGGCCACCCATGCAAGCCGAGCCGTTCGACACATCCCCGCATCGCGTTCCGAAAAGCCCCGACATACAAACCGCTCCGTGCACCGCAGGCGCGTGTCGTGCGTTTTTCTGAGCTGCGGTCTTGTTCGCTGGCTTTGACGCTAATTAAAAAAGTCCGCCCGGCGGCGGCCCCCCCAGGCCGCGCCGTTTGGACAACTCCCCGTTTTTGTTAGACCCTCTTTCGCAGTCCCGCTATGTCTCGGATGACGACGCGACGATGATCCGTCGTGATCAAGCCCCCCCGCTTGAACGCACCGAGCACCAGAGTGACGGTTTCCCGTGTCGAGCCTACGTAGCTCGCTATTTCCTGATGAGTGAATTTCACACCCACCAGGATCCCCCTCGAATCGGGAATCCCGTGCCGTGAGGACGCATCGAGCAAAAATTCTGCCACACGCGACTCTACGCTTCGCGTGAGCAGGGCATCGATTCGCCGTTCTGCGAGCAGACGGCGTTCCCCCATCAATCGATGCATCGCGGAAGCGAACTCCTGGTCCTCGTTCATCACCGTTTTGATGAGCCGAGGCGGAATGCGTAGCGCTTCCACGTAATCTAAAACCACCGTCTCGAGGCGCGCTTCGGCGTCGATCAGCGACATCTCGCCGATGAGATCACCGGGCCCATAGTAGCCAAGCGTCAGCTCTCGCTCCGGAGTGCGACGAACGCGCCGCACGCGACCACTTCCAATCACGAAGATCGCTGGGTCGCTCGGCATGCAAAGAGATTCTCGCCGGTCCGCGTCGACCAACGCGCTTCCGTTCAGAACGAGCTCTCGCATGTCTTCGGGCAGACCTTCGAAAGCCCTGCAGCGAGAAAGAATCCTCGATCGCCGCTCCTCGGTCGTCCGAAGTCGCCGAGCGCCGGAGCCGTTCTGAAGTGCAGGAGCGTTAGAATCCATACTTACAGCCTTAACGGTAGAGTGCACTAATGCAATATTACCGTCAAGGCGTAGTTTCACAATTTTAGCTGAACTATCTCTTTTTCATCCGTGTTGACCGGCGGTTCGGCCTTCGCTAGTGTCGCTCCCATCGGGACGGGTGTCGTCCCAGGTCGAGGGCCAGGCTTATAACCATGCGACTTTACTCAGGAAAAATTGGCCCGATCGTCGATGACCTGGTTCGGGATCTGACCGCACAGGGAGACATCGAGGTCGAGGACGTAGCGGAAGTCAGGCTGGACCTGGAGGCTGTCCTCAAGGAATTCGTGCGCCGGGAGCGCCAGATGATCGACGAAGCCAAAGACCGGATGCAGCGCGAGGGGCTCGGCTACTCGCAGTTGGGCCGGGTCCGGCAGCGCGTCGCCAAAGAAATGGGTTTCCCCCAACAAGACGAAACCCTGCCCTATCTGATCGACCAATTGCTCAACATGCTCTTTCACAGCGCCAACGTCGCCGAGATCTACGCCGACGATACGACGCTCCGAAAGAAGATGACCCCAATCTTGCGACGTCACATGGAAGTCGAAAGTGGTCTCGACGCAGAGGTCCGCTCCAAGATCAAGAACCTACAAGAGGGTACGGCAGCCTTCGAGGTCGAGTACGCGAAGGTGATGGACCAGATCAAGCACAAGCGCGGGCTCGAGTAGGCAACGCATGCAGAGCATGACGGGATACGGAAGCGGGCGCGCATCGCTCGGCGAAGGACACGTCGTGCTCGACATGCGCACCGTCAACCATCGTTATCTCGACGTGCGTGTTCGTCTTCCATCGCGGATCCAGAGCCGGACTGCAATCGTCGAGCGCGTCGTCCGGGCACACGTCACGCGAGGGCGTGTCGACGTGACGGCGCGCTTCGAGGGGCAAACGCTCCCACATGCCGCGCTCGACATGGATCGCGCCCGGGTTGCCTATCGTGATTTGATTTCGCTACGAGATGCGCTGAGCCCGGAAGATCCGGTGCCCCTGTCCTTGCTTTCCTTGGTCCCCGACTTGTTTGGCACTCATACCGAAGTCGACGCAGACGCGCTGGAGCTCTCACTCGAACGAGCCACCCACGATGCATGCGAGGCCGTGATCGCCATGCGCAAAAAGGAGGGCGAGGCACTGGCCGAGGAGCTTCGAGGCCGATTGCGCGATCTCGAATCGGATCGGTCCCAACTCGAGGCATCGACTCCTCAATGGATCGAAGCGCGCCGGGCCCGTCTCCGGGATCGCGTGCAGGCCCTGCTGAGCGATGCCGATGTCGAGCTCCACCCGGCGCGTCTGGAGCAAGAAATCGCGCTGCTCGCAGACCGCTCCGACATCACCGAGGAGCTGGTGCGCTTGGAAAGCCATCGGAACCAAATGCTCGAACTCATCGAGAATTCGGACACAGCCGTCGGAAAGCGCATCGACTTCCTGCTCCAGGAAATGGTGCGCGAGGTCAATACCATCGGATCCAAAGCACAGGATGGAGTGATCACCAGCACCGTCGTCTCACTCAAGGCCACGATCGAACAAATGCGCGAGCAAGCGCAAAATGTGCTTTAGGTGCTGCGGTCTGCGGGGTAGAGGTAGCATCGAAAGGGTGTTGTCATGAGCGTCGCCGCTTCGACAGATCCAGATCTCATCTTGCTCATCATCAGCTCACCATCGGGAGCGGGAAAGACGACCTTGACCCGGCGGCTGCTCGAGGAATTCCCCGACTTCCGCTTCAGCGTATCGCACACTACGCGCAAGCCACGAGCCAACGAGGTCGACGGCCGCGACTATCACTTCGTGACCGAGGAGGTGTTCCGCAAGATCATCGCCGAAAATGGCTTTGCCGAATGGGCGGAAGTACACGGAAATCTCTACGGCACGAGCGTCGACGAGATTCGAAAGGCTCACGACGAGGGAAAGACCGGCGTGCTCTTCGACGTCGACTACCAGGGCGCGCGACAAATCAAAGAAAAATTCCCCGATGCGGTGGGGGTGTTCATCCTACCTCCCTCCATGGGGGAGCTTCGACGCCGACTCGAAGGTCGCGGCTCCGATGACGCTCCGTCCCGACGGCGTCGCTTCGAAAAGGCAAGAGAAGAAATCGGGCACTACCCGTTTTTCGATTACATGATCGTGAATGACGATCTGGAGCGGGCGCTGGCCGCGCTTCGAGGCATCGTGCTCGCCGAGGGCTGCAGGCAATGGCGAGTGGCGCCCAAAGCCGAGGCCCTCCTGCAGCGCTAGGCTCAGAACTGGATGCCGAGGATGAGCCTCATGTTGAGCGCATTTCGGGTGCCCAGCCCCTCGGTCCCAGGCTCTGAAATCCCATCCACGGTCAAGTACTTCAGACCGCTGAGGGGAAACAACACTCCAAACTGAAAGGCCGTGAAAAACCCATCGGTGAACTGGGGACCCTCTTCGGTGCGGTAGTAGATCGACAAGTCGATCTCGGCGCCGAGATTGGGCTCGGAGGAATACGTCTGCTGCTGGTAGAGCGCCCGGCTGTAGATGAAGTCGACTCGCGCCCCGAGGACTCGGCCGAATTCGCTACGCAAAATGTCGTAGCTAACCGCAGGCGCCAGATAGAGGGCGCCCGTGATCCGCCCCATGATCTGGCGCCAAAGGATCAAGTCGATGTTGTAATTGGGATGAAATGAGAACGTCGAAACGGTCCTCTGTCCTACGGGCTGCGTGGCGAGATCTTCATATTGGGAAAGACCGACCACGTCGGGGTCCCCGGAGGCGGCGCCGGTCTTCAAGTACACGCCGAGCTTCTTTTTGAGAAACCGAGCCTCGGTTTCGAGCGCCACACCCCACTGACGCAACTTGTACTTGGCGCCCTCGGCAGTGGGCGGAAATTGTCCGGGAGACAGATTTTGAATCTGTCCGAAGATCCCTGCAGCCTCGAGCTCGATACGAAGGTCTTTCCACAGCACCTGCAACCAACCATCGGGAATGTAGACCTTGGCATCACGACGCACGAACGAGCTTTCGATGTCGACGGCCGTTCCCAGCAAAGGCGCCGTAGAGGTCGAGAGAAACTGACTCCGATAGATGAAGTAGGCTCCGCCGTTCACGACCCACTTGCCCTTTGCCAATCGCTTTTTCCGGCTGATCGAATCGAGACGCCGCGCCACCAAAAAGCTCCATTGATGCGTGTCGTCCTTGGCCGAGGCGTCGCGGGGAACTGCCTGAATGTCTTCGACCGGATCGTAGATGTAGCCCTTGTTTGCAAAATCCCAGGAAACACCGAAGAAGACGCCCTTGAACTTGCCGATCAACTGGATGCGATCGACATCTGACTGAAAGTCCTGATCGAGCACGGTGCCCAAGATGTTGGTTCCTTCGCCCGCGTTCCACAGCATCCCTAGGCCCCACTGATTGCCCATCCGCCCAAACCGAAGCTGGCCAATGGTGCTGTTGGTCACTTCGCCCCACGCACGGCGAACGATCAACGCATCCCCGATGGTATTGCGAAAAGCTTCAGGCGGGGAAACCGTGCGGGTCAGAGTGTCGACCGGCACGCCGGGCGCGCGACCAGGGATCTGTCCAAATTGATCGACGGACTTGACCTCGGGGGTAGAGCCCAGCACGAGATTGTCGAACGCGTCGATCATCATGTGCAGGCGGACGTTGTCGCTGAGAGAAAACGTCGGCTGGAGGCGAAGCCGCATGTTGGCGAACTTCGTCACGGAACTGCCGCCACATCGTTGATCCTGCCCTGCGGGGGAAGCGGCGGGACCCCTACAGCCGCCCTGGGGCAAGACGCCACCACCGCCGGAAGCAGGCGCGTTGTCAATCGGGATCCAGCGCGTGAAAGGATCGCCGGGGGCCAAACGGTCGAGGGGGACTCGACCCAACGAGAAGTTCTTCATCCACTCGCCACGAACTCGAAAGTATCCGTTCAGGGAGAACACGGGTCGTGGGCTGGTCCAAGTTGCCAGTGTCGGGTCCGACGCCGGCGGCTCTGCCTCTCCCAGCAGCTTCGCGTCGTCCGAAGCCACGCTCTTGTCTTCGTCGAACGCGCTTTCGTCGAACTCCTCTTCGTCGCTTCCCTCCGATCGCGGTGGCTCAGGCAGCTGCAGGCCTTCGATGCTGGGCGCCCGGAGCTGCGGCGGCAGGTCCTCTTCCCGGGACGGCTCGGGATTGGCTCGCTCGGCCTCCTCCTCGGAGATCGCGGCTTCTTCTTCGGTCGCGTCCACCCGTTCGGCGCTCGAAGTCGTCGGCTGCGCGGCTACCGAGGTCGCCCAGAAGGCGCCAACCGCAAGAATCGCTATGAAACGGCCCATGAAACCCGTGCGGTCGGGGGCGTAGCATGCGGAGATCACACGGGTCAACGGGGGAATCGCTACCTTGACGGAAGCCCCTGCGACCTTTAGCCCCCGTGCCGAGATCTCCGTGACCGATACCTTGCAGTTCATACCCCTCGGTGGGCTCGACGAAGTAGGAATGAACTGCGCAGCAGTGACTTGCGGAGATACGACCATCGCGATCGATTGCGGGGTGACATTCACCGATGAGCTTGGTGCCGACCTGGCACACCCGGATTTCCGTTGGCTTCAGCGACAGCGGCTTCGGGCCGTGGTCATCACCCACGGGCACGAGGACCACATCGGAGCCCTTCCCTACTTGCTGAAAGAAAAGCGTGTCCCCGTCTACGCGCCGCCCTACGCGGCGGCGCTGATCGAGGACCGCCTCAAGGAGCACCGTCTCAAGGACGTGGATTTGCGTATTCAGGCGGTCGGCAGCCGCGAACGCATCGGCTCCATCGCGGTCGAACGTTTTGCCGTTCATCACTCGATCGCCGATGCCACCGGGCTCATCTTGGATACGCCGATAGGAACGGTCGTTCATACCGGAGACTTCAAAATCGAGCTCGACCCCTGCGAGGGCCAACGCTTCGACCGACGCCGGCTCGAGGAGCTTTCGGCCCAGGGCGTTCGGCTCCTCCTGAGCGACTCCACCGGGGCGACCGTGGAAGGACGCGCGCGCCAGGAGCGAGATGCGGAACGGGCGCTCGAACGATGGATCGCCCGTTGTCCGAACCGGGTCGTCGTCGCCACCTTTTCCTCGAACGCCTTTCGAGTCCGATCTGCCGTTCGCATTGCTCGCGAGCAGGGCCGCAAGATTTGTCTCCTCGGCATGTCGGTCCACAAACACACCGAAGTCGCGCACCGCTTGGGGCTCATCCCTCCGATCGAAAGCTCGCTGGTTCCTCCCGAAGAAGTGGATGGTCTGCCCCGCGAGCAAGTGATGATCATTGCGGGCGGCACACAGGGCGAGCCCAAGTCCGCGCTCACCAGGCTGGCGCGTGACGAGCACACCAGCGTCCATCTCGAAGCTGGCGACACGGTGATTTTCTCGTCGCGTGTGATTCCGGGCAACGAGGTGGGGGTGTTCGACGTCATCAATCGATTCGAACGCAGGGGCTTGGAGGTGATCACCCGGGACGAGCATCCCGAAGTGCACGCGAGCGGCCATGGGAGCCGCGAAGAGCAGCGAGCCATGATCCAGCTCCTCAAGCCCACGGCGTTCGTGCCGGTCCATGGGACCCATCATCATCGTCGCAGGCACCTGGAGCTGGCCGAGCAGGAAGGAATCCGACAGACTCGACTGATCAGCAATGGAAGCGTGCTCGAGGTGACGCGCGACTCGTTGCGAGTCGTGGGCTCGGTACCCGTGGGGCGAGTGTACGTCGACGGGACGGCGCCCTTGAGCGGGGACGTGATGGCCGAGCGCCGCGCCATGGCAGCAGGAGGATTGGTCACCATCCTGCTCGCTCTTCGAGCCGGTCGCATGCGGGAGTTTCCGCGAGTGGTGTCCCGTGGCGTTTTCGAGGAGGCGGAGCGGCGTGGGCTCGAGCGGCGCGTCGCGGAGCAGGTGCGGAGTCGGCTCAAGAAGCTTCGTTTCGCGGCGCCCGAAGAGGCACGAGAGGCGGCTGTAGAAGCCGCTCGCCAGTTCCTGATGCAAAATCACCGCAGACGTCCGCTCGTGATCGCGGAGGTCGACGGAGAAGCATGAGACTTTCGGTCGTTTGGCTCACCGCCATGCTGCTGGTCGCGGCTTGCCATCGGCAAGCCAAGCCGGAGCCCACTTCGCCGCTCTCCGCGGAGCGCTTCGAGGCGGTCTCGATCCCCGCCACACCCGAGCCCGAGCCGCCGCCGCCCTTGCCGGCACCGAGCGGCGTGGCGCGCCCAGCGACGGCCGCGGAGCAGGCCATGATTGCCGAGTTGAGCCGTGCCGCCGAGTCGGTTCGCCAATTGCGACTGTTGCGACCGGTGACGATCGAGATCGAAGACGGCCAGGCGATCGTGAACAGTCTTCGTTCCCAGATCGAGGAATCGGAGATCGAGCGGGCCCGGCTCGTCTACGGTGCCCTTGGATTGATCGATCCCGACGAGGACCTTCAATCCGTCTTTTCGGCGGTGCTTGGGGAGCAGGTGATTGGCTACTACGACCCGGACACGGGTCGGCTCGTCGTGCGCGACGACGTGATGGAGGGGCTCAGCGGCGAGTTCGGACCCGAGCAGATGCAAGAGGCACGGCTGGTGCTCGTTCACGAGCTGGTACACGCCCTGCAAGATCAACGTTTAGGCCTGGGTGAATCCTACGAGGAGGAGCGCACCGCGGACGCGGACAATGCGTTCCGATCGGTGGTCGAAGGGGATGCGACCCTCGCCATGCTGGCGCACGCGCTTCGCCAACAGGGAATTCCGCTGTCCGCAGCGACGGCAGGAATCCAGCAGATGGGAGATCTGGTCGACATCGAAGGACTGGTCCGCGGAGAGAAGCTGGACGAGGCGCCCGCAATCCTGCGGGTGACGTTGGTTGCGCCCTACGTCCGCGGCGTCCAGTTCGTCGCGGCGGTGCAGGGGCGAGGAGGCTGGCCCGCCGTCAACAACGCGCACCGTGCGCCACCGACCACCACGGAACAGATTCTGCATCCGGAGAAATTCTTCGCCCACGAGCGCGGCGAGCCAATCGAGGTGCCGGACAACGAAGGCCTGCTGGCTGCCGGCTTCGAGCGTGCCGACGAAGACACGCTCGGCGAGCTCGAGCTCAGCGTCTACCTCGGCCAGGATCGTCCTTCGGGCACCAACGATCGCGCGGCGGAAGGTTGGGCGGGGGATCGCCTCGTCGTCTACGTTCGAGGCTCCGAAAAAGCGGTGGTGTGGTGGACCACTTGGGATACAGAGGAGGACGCAAAAGAGGCCTACGAGGCGGCACGTGCTCTATCCCAGCAGAGGAGGCAGGTGAGTGTCGAGCGGAAAGACCGCTCCTTACTCATCCTTCATCGCATTCCCGCCAAGCTCGAGCGATCGGTGAAGGCAGACTTCCTCGAGTTCGCCCGCCGCATCAAAAACGTGCCCCCACCGCCCTTACTACGGCCCGCGCTGGGCAGATGAGCTTGTGCCCTTAGGCACGTCACGCTAGGAAAGCCGCATGGAACGGGCGTCGTGGGACGAATACTTCATGGACATCGCCGTGGTCGTGGCTCGGCGTTCGACCTGCTCTCGTAAGCACGTCGGTGCTGTGATCGTCGCCGACAAGACCATCCTGTCCACCGGATACAACGGCTCGGTGCGAGGGCTCCCTCATTGCGACGAGGTCGGCCACATGATGGACGACGGTCATTGTGTGCGAACGATCCACGCCGAAATCAACGCGATCATCCAGGCTGCCAAGAATGGAACCCGGATCCACGGCGCCTCGATTTACGTCACCGCCTCTCCCTGCTGGAACTGCTTCAAAGCGATCTGCAACGCCGGAATCAAGCGAATCGTGTTCGAGGAGTTCTACCGCGACGAGCGGATTTTCGAGGTGTCGCAGGCGCTCGGGATCGAGCTGGTCGAGCTGCACAGGGAGCGAGCCGTGCCCAAGGCTGCACCTTGACGCATCCGGCCCCCGGCAGTACGAACCGCGCCTGGCGACCCCGCCAAAAAGCCGATGCAATCTGAAATTCGCGAGATTAGCCCCGTCCTGGTGGAAGTCACCGTGGCGGTTCCATGGGACCGCGTCGCCAAGGACCTCGATGAGACCTACCGAGAGATCGGCAAGACGGCCCGCGTGCGAGGCTTCCGGCCAGGGAAGGTTCCGCGAAACGTCGTGAAGCAGGTGTACGGCCGCCAGGTCGCGGCGCAGGTCACCGGGACGCTCGTCGAACAGGGGCTCATGGAAGCGGTGAAGGAGCATGCGCTCCACATCGTGGCGCAGCCCGAGATGGACGAAGCTCCGGAGCTGAAGCAAGGCGAGCCCTTGACCTTCAAGGCCAAGGTGGAGGTCCGTCCCAAGATCGAGCAGGTGCACACCGAAGCCCTGGAGGCCTGGCAGCAGCCGATCGACATCCCCGATGAAGACGTGAACGCCGAGGTCGAAAAGCTGCGCAACCAGCACTCCGAGATTCAAGTGCCGGAGCCCATGCGCGGCGCAGAGCCGGGGGACCTTTTGACCATCGACTACACCGTCTCGGTCGACGGCGAAGTCAAAGAAGGGCTGGGCGCCGAAGGTCGCCAAGTCGAAATCGACGACGAGCACTTGCTGCCGGCGCTCAAAGAGGGCCTGCTCGGCATGAAACCAGGCGAGCAAAAGACCATCGAGGTGCCCTTCGAGGACGACCACCCGAACGAGGATCTGCGAGGCAAGACTGCGGAGTTCGCGATCCAAGCGACAGCGCTCCACGAAAAGCTCTTGCCCGATCTCGACGACGAGTTTGCAAAGGACTGCGGCGACTACGAGACGCTGCTCGAGCTGCGCCTCAAGATTCGCGAGGGACTCGAAGAGGCCGCCCAACGGCGCGCTCAGTCCCAGGTCAAAGACCAGCTCATCGACAGCCTCATCGAGCACAATGACATTCCGGTGCCGCCGTCGATGATCCAGCAGCAACAGCAGATGATGATGTACGAGATGGCGCAGCTAATGCAGCTCGCGGGTCAGCAAGGGGTACCGGGAGGGGATTTCTTTTCGGGCATCGAGGAGCGAGCCAAGCGCCGCGTCCAAGCCGGCCTCCTCCTCGGGTCGCTGGCCCGCCAAGAGGGGATCGAAGTCACCGAGGCGGACGTCGAGGCCAAGCTCGAAGAGATCGCCGAGCGCACCGGCAAGCACGTCGCCAAGGTCCGCGCGGACTACCAAGACGCTCAGCGGGATTCGCTCGAATCACAGCTTCTCGAGGAGAAGGTCATGGCGTGGCTTTCCGAGCATGCCAAGATCCACGAAGGCGAACGACCGACCGACGCCAACGAGCCCGACGCGGCACCAGACCAGGGGGACCAGCCATGAGCGAGCCAACCACCGCGCAGATGTACATGCCCTGGGTCGTCGAAACGACGCACCGCGGCGAGCGGCAATGGGACATCTTCAGCCGTCTGCTCAAAGATCGCATCATTTTTCTCGGCACCGAGGTGAACGACGACGTCGCCAACGCGATCATCGCCCAGATGCTTTTTTTGGAGAGCGACGACCCGGACAAGGAGATCACGGTTTACATCAACAGTCCGGGCGGATCGATTACAGCAGGGCTCGCGATTTACGACACGATGCAGTACGTCCGGTCACCGGTCTCGACCGTCTGCTTGGGCCAGGCAGCGTCCATGGCGGCGTGGATTCTCGCCTCTGGGACGCCCGGCATGCGCAAGTGTCTCCCCAATAGCCGCATCATGATTCACCAGCCGCTCGGCGGCATTCGCGGCCAAGCGTCGGACATCGAGATTCATGCCCGAGAGATCTTGAAACTTCGTGAACAAATGAACACGATCCTGGCCAAGCATACAGGCCAGACTGCCGATCGCATTAAGGAAGACACCGAACGCGATCGCTACCTGTCCGCGGAAGAGGCCAAAGAGTATGGTCTCATCGACGAAGTCATCGAGCCAAAGCGGGAGCGCTGACACCCGGCAAAACGCTACGGATGCGAGCCGCCTAGTCCTTGCCGTGAACGGGGCAGGACGCTAGACTCCGACGTAAGGTCATGGTGGATCGCAGACGAGACGACGGGCACGGCAACCTTCAATGTTCCTTCTGCGGAAAGTCGCAGAAAGAAGTGAAGAAGCTCATCGCCGGCCCGACCGTTTACATTTGCGACGAGTGCATCGGCCTTTGTAACGACATCATCGCCGAAGAGGTCGAGCGCGAAGAGTCGTTGACCACGACCACGCCGCTTCCCAAGCCCGCCGAGATCAAATCCATTCTCGACGAATACGTCATCGGCCAAGAGCGGGCGAAGAAGATTCTCTCGGTTGCAGTGCACAACCACTACAAGCGCATCGACTCGAAGGTCAGTGCCGATGAGGTCGAGCTTCAGAAGTCGAACATCTTGCTCCTCGGTCCCACCGGCTCCGGCAAGACGCTTTTGGCGCAAACGTTGGCTCGCATTCTCAACGTGCCGTTCGCCATCGCAGATGCAACGACGCTGACGGAGGCGGGTTACGTCGGCGAGGACGTCGAAAACATCATCGTCCAGTTGCTTCAAAACGCCGACCACGACGTCGAACGGGCCCAACGAGGGATCGTCTACATCGACGAGATCGACAAAGTGGCTCGCAAGGGCGACAACCCCTCCATCACGCGCGACGTGAGCGGCGAAGGCGTGCAGCAAGCACTGCTGAAGATCATCGAAGGCACCGTCGCCAACGTGCCTCCCAAAGGCGGTCGCAAGCACCCGCAGCAAGACTTCCTGCAAATCGACACCTCGAACGTCCTCTTCATCTGCGGTGGCGCATTCGTGGGGTTGGACGACGTGATCGAACGGCGCATCGGCGAGCGTTCCCTCGGCTTCGGAGCGGACATTCCTTCCCGGAAAGACAAAAAGATCGGGCAGCTCCTCGAACGCGTGGAGCCGGAAGATTTGCTTCGGGCAGGCCTGATTCCCGAGTTCATCGGGCGCTTGCCGGTCATCGCCACACTTCACGAGCTCAATGAAGAAGCGCTCGTCGACATCCTCACCCAACCGAAAAACGCACTCGTCAAGCAGTACCAAAAGCTTTTCGAGATGGACGGCGTCAAGCTGAAGTTCTCCAACGGTGCTCTCAGGGCGGTGGCGCGAGAGGCGCTCAAGCGCAATGCGGGCGCACGGGGGCTACGGGCCATCATGGAAAAGTCGATGCTCGACATCATGTACGACGTTCCATCGCAGGCGGACATTCGGGAAGTGGTGGTGAGCGAAGAAGTCATCGCGTCCGGCGAAAAGCCCCTCATCGTCTACGAGAAGGAAGAGGCGGAGCTGGCTTAGTGGCTCCGGTGTCGCGCGTGTACGCCTCGGCATGCTCTGAGTAGACAGATGTTCTTTCACCGTAACGACAACGACGAACGCAATGATGGGCAGAACACACCCGACGGCGTGAGTTACCCGCTGCTGCCGTTGCGCGACATCATCGTGTTTCCACACATGGTGGTCCCCCTCTTCGTGGGTCGGGAAAAGTCGATCAACGCGCTCGAGGAAGCGATGAGTCAGGACAAAGAGATCCTGCTCGCCGCGCAAAAGAAGGCCAAGACGAACGACCCCACGGCGGACGACATCTTCGAGGTCGGCACCGTCGGCACCATCATCCAGCTGCTACGGCTTCCCGACGGCACGGTCAAAGTTCTAGTCGAGGGAAAGCGACGCGCTCGGATCACGCAATTTCTCCCCAGCGATGAATTCTTCCTGTGCGCGGTGGAGCCCGTCGAAGAGATTTACGCAGCCAACGTCGAAATCGAAGCGTTGATCCGCTCGGTGCAGTCGGCGTTCGACGTGTACGCCAAGCTCAACAAGCGCATCGCGCCCGAGATGCTGATGACGGTCCAGACCATCGAAGACCCGTCGAAGTTGGCCGACACCGTCGTGGTCCACTTGACCAGCATCAAGCTTTCGGACCGTCAAGAGATTCTCGAGACGATCGATCCCGGAAAGCGGTTGGAGCGTTTGTTCCAGCTCCTGAACGCCGAGATCGAGATCATGCAGGTCGAAAAGAAGATCCGCTCGCGCGTCAAAAAGCAAATGGAGAAGACGCAAAAGGAGTACTACCTGAATGAGCAGATGCAGGCCATTCAGAAGGAGCTCGGAGAGCGGGACGAGTTCAAGAGCGAGATGCAAGAGCTCGAGCAGCAGCTCAAGCAAAAGAAGCTCAGCAAAGAGGCCCATCTCAAGGCACGCAAAGAGATCAAGAAGCTCAAGATGATGCAGCCGATGAGCGCCGAGGCCACGGTGATCCGCAACTACATCGATTGGGTCCTGGCGTTGCCCTGGTCCGATAAGAGCGAAGAGAACTACGACATCGATGCGGCGG
>JASFKY010000047.1:0-17859 GCA_050118395.1 Myxococcales bacterium
ACGCGGGCGCGGGTCATCGAGTCGCCCTCGAACGACATCGAACGATGGCTCATCGACACCGTGCAGCGGCACGCCCAAGGGGCGGGCATCGGGATGCCGGAAGTGGCCGTGTACGACTCCCCCGACCCGAATGCCTTCGCCACCGGAATGTTTCGCAACAACGCGCTGGTGGCCGTCAGCACCGGCCTCTTGCGCCTCATGAGCAGAGAGGAAGCCGAGGCGGTGCTCGGACACGAGGTCACGCACGTGGCCAATGGCGACATGGTGACGCTCACCTTGATCCAAGGGGTGCTCAACACGTTCGTCTTTTTCGTCGCCCGTGTCATTGCCAGCCAGTTCGACCGGGGTCGATTCATGATCTACATCGCGCTCCAAATGGTCTTTGGAATCCTCGCCAGCATGATCGTGGCGTGGTTCTCGCGAAGGCGTGAGTTTCGCGCGGATGCGGGCGGGGCGAGGCTGCAAAGCCCCGGTGCCATGGCTGCGGCGCTCAACCGCTTGCGCGCCATGCGAGATGCGCCTTCGCAGCTTCCCGAAAACCTCACGGCTTTCGGCATTCGCGGCGAGGGTATGCTCAAGCTGATGGCAAGCCATCCTCCGCTCGAAGAGCGAATCGCCCGTCTCCAGGCCATGTAGCAGGGCGCGGCGCGGGCACAGGCACCACGCCGTCGGACAACGCAGCTTCTTGCCAGCTTCCTCGACCTTGGGTACGACCTCTGTTCATGGGGTGGATGGTACTTCTGGGTCTGGGGGTCCTCTGGACCTCTGCGTCGGGTTGCGAGGAAGCCGAGAAGCCCCTGGAACGAATCGAGGTTGCCGCAGGACACCGATCTTGCGAGGAAGGCGAGGCTTGCGGCGTGGTCGAAACCAGCTGTACGTCCCAGGGTTGCGAGTGCGGCGTGGCAGTCAACGAGGCCTACCTGCTCGACTACCAGAAGCAGCTAGCGGAATGTCGCAGCGAGCGAGAGCTCACCACGTGCGACTTCGAGTGCAGGACCCCGTTCGGCAAATGCTTCAACGGGGCCTGCGTGCTCACTAGCGAGCCCGCGGAGCTCTTTCGAGGAGCACGAAGCGTACAGGCTCTGTGCGAAAGCTCGCGCGGAACCTACGTGGGATGCCCTCAGTGCCCACCCAAGGCGCCTTGTCCCTCATGCGCACCGTGCGAATGCAGGTCGAGCGATCGTTGGACCGGCAAAGGTTGCCGCGCCGTGATCCAGACCGAGGCCCGCGACATCAGAGTGGAAGCCCGACCTCCGCGTCTGACTTTCGACGACGAGATCAAGGCACGAGTGGTGAACGAGGCGAAGCGAAAGATTTGGCTCCAGACGAAGTGCGGCACCCCATTTTACCGGGTGCGTAAGAAGGAAGACGAGTGGGAAACCCAGTACCAAGCGATGCGCGACCACAAGTGCACATCGGGATCGGTGGAAATACCCCCGGGGTCGAGCCGACATTTCGAGATCGACAACCTAGATGAGTTCGAAGACCCTTCGGGCGCGAGCTTGTTGCCAGGAACGTATCGTTTCGAGCTGACCTACTCGGACAAGAAGGGCAGCTTTCGATATCACGGCACCGTCTACTCGGTCGAGCTCGAGCTAGTGAGCAAAATCTCGCAAAACTGACGTTGGCTTCACGGCGACGGCCGATCCGTCTCGAGGAAGCAAATGCTGAACCAGTTGCGTTCGTCACTCCATTGCTTGCTCAGCCGAAACCCCGCCGCTTGCGCCATGGCTTCGAACTGCCCGAGGTGATACTTGTGGGAGTGCTCGGTCACGACGTACTCCCCGGCTTGCATCACGAAGTCCGCGTCGCCCACCCGAACCCGCTGATCGAGCTCGCTGACGAGCCGCATCTCGACTCGTCCTTCGTCCTCTAGATAGGGCGCGTGGTGGCGAAACGCGCCGAGGTCGAAATTAGCGCCGTTTTCATTGAGCCTCCGTAGGATGTTCAAGTTGAATGCCGCGGTCACGCCCAGCGCGTCGTTGTAGGCCCGTTCGATGATGCGCGGATCCTTTTTGCGATCGATCCCCACCAACAAGCCGCCCCCAGGACCGACCAGATCGGCCACTCGCTCCAGGAATCCGATCGCTTCGTCGTGGGTGAAGTTTCCGATCGTACTCCCCGGGAAAAAAGCCACGGTGCGAGCGCTCGGTCTCCGAGGACGCGGCAACCGAAGCGGTTGCGTGTAATCCGCGCACACGGCAACCACCTCCATCTGCGGATAGCGGGCCGCGAGCGCACGCGCCGATCCCTCGAGCGCAGCTTTGCTGATGTCGATGAGGACACATCCGCTCGGCTCGATCAATGCGTCGAGAAGCTTCCTGGTCTTGAGCCCGACTCCCGAACCGAATTCGACCAGCGTAGCGTGGGGTCCAATGGCATCGGCCATCTCGTCGACCCATCGACCCATGATCCCGAGCTCCGTACGAGTGGGGTAGTATTCTTCGAGCTCGGTGATCGCTTCGAAGAGCCGCGCACCCAAGGCATCGTAGAAGTACTTGCACGGCAACGATTTGGGGGAGCGACCGAGCCCCTCGACCGCCTCGGCACGGAGGTCGCCAACTTTCGGATGAAGGTCCACGATGCGAACGCGTTCCTCCTTGCTCAGTGTCTCGAATGCAATCATCGGATCATCCAACATCCCGGGCCAGCCGGATGCCACTGACTTGCCAGCGCGCCCCGGGAGGAAAGAAATTGCGATACGTTCGCCGCCCATGACCCGCAGGCGTGAAGCTGCTGCTCCCCCGAAGCACGTGCTGGCCGCACATGAACTTGCCATTGTACTCGCCGATTGCCCCGGCAGCGGGACGATAGCCTGGGTAGGCTGCGTAGGCGGAGCATGTCCATTGCCACCCGGCGCCGTAGAGACTGGGCGACGACGGATGCAAGGCCGGGCCGCGACTACACAATGAGGCAGGCTCCGGGTCGACGGTTGATACCTCCCACTCGTGCTCCGTAGGCAGCCGGACACCCGCCCAGCGCGCGTAGGCATCCGCCTCGTAGTAGCTCACGTGCACGACTGGCTCGCTCGCAACCACGGGAATCCCACCCCCCAGAGTGAAGACGCTCCATCGACCGCTTTCACGTCGCCAATACGAAGGGGCGCGCCAACCGTGCTCTTGCACCGCGCGCCAGCCGTCGCTGAGCCAAAGCTCGGGACGTTCGTAACCACCATCCTCCATGAAGTCGAGGTACTCGCCGTTCGTCACGAGGCGCTGCGCGATCTCGAAGGGTTGAAGCAAGACGTCGTGGACCGGACCTTCGTTGTCGAAGTGAAACTGCCCGAGCTCGCAGCCGATAGACGCGACTCCGCCTGGATGGCGCGACCATCGCATGACCGGAACCGATCCACCCTCTCCTGCCCTCTTGCCTTTCGAGGAATAGACCGGATCGAGGGGATTCAATGAAAGCAGGTGCTTGATGTCGGTCAAAAGCAACTCTTGGTGCTGCTGCTCGTGGTGCAGACCTAGCTCGAGCCGCTCGAGAGTGGTCTCGTCGACGCCCGACTGCAGCAACTCGAGCACCGCCGAGTCGATCCGTTGCCGGTAGCTCGTCACTTCCTCATGGGAGGGTCGCGTCAACAGGCCGCGGGACGGACGATGATATTGTTCTCCGACCGCGTTGTAATAGCTGTTGAACAGCACTGCGTACTCGGGCGGCGACAGGCCTTCGATCCCAGCGGGACCGAGGACGAAAGTCTCGTAGAACCAGGTGGTGTGCGCGCGGTGCCACTTGGTTGGGCTGGCATCAGGCATGCTTTGCACGCACTGGTCCTCGGCGGAAAGCGGAGCAGCGAGGGCCTCGGTCTTTGCGCGCACGCGAGCAAAGTCCTCCGAAAGAGCCTGCGCTTCCATGTCGCTTTTCATAGGTACCACCTAGAACGGGTCAAGGGGTTCGGTGTTACCAGAAAAGCGACACAGCGTCACCGGGGGGCTCGGTGCGGCTGATCCGACGCGGGCAACAAATGCGTAACCTCACTCGGGGAGCTGGGATCCGGCATGCAGAACCCGTGCGACTGCGTCCTTCCAGCCGTAGGTGACGGCCGAGCACACCGTGAAGCGAGTCTTGCTGATGAGCCACTCCCCTTCGATGCATCGATATTCGTCATCGTAGTATCCGCCGACCACGCTCATCGTGCGAGCATCAGTATTCATCAAATGGTACACGAGCTGCCACCGTGCGTTGGCGGAGTCGGGCAAGCAGACCTCGATCCGGGGCGGCCCGCCATGATGCATTTCGACGATCTGCGCGTTGCACGCCACGTCCTCGAAAACCTGGTACAGAGCATCGCGGTGATGCACCAGACCGACGGGACCGTCGTAGTGAATCTCCACCGGACCGTCGACGAAGCAGCTCCGTACGCCTTCGACGTCTTTGTGGTCACACCGGTCCCAGTAACGAGCCTTCAAGCTCTTGATGGCCTCGATTGCTTCCAATCGACAAATGCGGGCTTCGATATCGTCTGGTGGCATTGCGCTCATGTCCAATCAGTCCCTCGAGCTCTTGATTTACTGGGCTCCTAGCACACGAAAGAGCGGCCCGTCGGGGAGGAGCGAGAATCGCCGCGCAAGCTGAGCAACCGGGGCGTAGGCATAGACAGGCCGGCCCGATTCGAGCGCAGCCGGTGCGACGTTCGGATCGAGGGCAATGACCACGTCGACATCAGGGCGTTGTTTGAGAACTTTTTGAACGTACATGCCGAATACTGCATCGAGCTTCCACTCCGGCGGCGTCGTGTAATTCAAAATGACCGCCCCTTCGGGAAGCCCGCTCACGACCGCGGCGATGAATCGATCGGTTTCACTGAAATCGCTCATGTCGACGGAACGGTAGTTGCCCAGGGCCAGGGAGATACAAAACAGGGCCAGGGCCACCTTGACCAAGCTCTGCATCGTCGCTGCTCTTTTCGGAGTGACCAGGCGAGCTACGCCGCCCACCACGCTTTGCGCGCCTGCCGCAGCCAGACAGCAGAGAACGAGCGTGGTGGGTAAGAAAAAAACGGCGAGATCATGCACCTGGTACCGATAGAAAAATGCCACGTTTCCTAGGGCCATCAGGAGCAACGAAGCGCACTCCAAAGGCCGCCGCTTGCCCAACCAGACGATGCCCATGAGGGCCAGCACACTGCCCGCGAACGAGAGTTGCTCGTTGAATGCCTCGACGATGGCAATGCCTCGTCGTGGCAGATCCAGGTCCGTCGCGAACCAGCCTTTGTAGGTACCGCCCGTAATGACCCACAAGAACCGCGTGAGGTTGGACGGATTTCCGAAATTGAGGGGTGGATTGTGGGCGGCACGAAGTGGCAGGTAGAGAAACACCATGCTTCCCAACAGCGCCATGGCGCCGGCTTGGAGCGACCTGCGGATTCGGACGGCCAGCCCTCGTCGAGCCCACAGCCGGCCCAGGTCGGAGGGGCGCTCCACGGGGGTGCCGAACCCCCAGACGAGCAACGCGAGCCCCAAGCCTACGGTCGCAATGGAAAGATGGATTCCGAGTCCCAGGCCGGCTAGAAAGGCTGCCAGGGCCGTCAATCCGAACCTTCCCTCCTCGCGAGAGCGAAGCAGGAGATACAAGACCAACGCCATCATGGCGAGAGCCGGACAGTACACTTCGGCCACCACGGCATTGGCCCAAAACAACTTTCCGCCGCCGAGCATCGCTGCCCCGACCCCCGCACAAACGCGCCCGACCCCGAGCCTTCGGCACACCAGATAAGTGAGCGCAACCGCGAGGGCAGCAAAGGTGGCGCTCATGGCGTTGACGGCTACCGCCGCATCGATCGGGAGCAGGGTGAAGAGATGGCCCAAGATCGTGTAGAGCGGATATCCGGGCGGATGGGGAATTCCGAGAGTCACTGCCGCGGTCACGTACTCGGCGCTGTCGTACCAAAACACCGTGCGACAGAGCGTCAGGACATAGAGCCCGAAATACGCGAGTCCGAGCGCGACCGCGACGGACGCATCGAGCGCCTTCCTCTCCCCCGCACCGCCCATCAGTCCGAGGATTCTACCGCCCCGCGGTCGATTCGCGCAGTAACTGCCCCGGTGACCTCCTTCAACGCGGTGGCGGCAGTGTATCGCGACCCGCTGGCACGTTCAGAATGGCTCGCAGAACGTGCTGCTCGACCTGGCGCTCGAGGCGGGTCGGCGTGGGGATGCGCAGCAAGATGTTGACCGTGTTCTTGTCGACGACCTGGTAGGTCACGCGCGGATCCACGATGGGCGGGTTCAAGCCGTGACGGCGGTAACGGGAGGCAATGGGCCGACGGACGTCTTCCAAAAAGCTCGCACAGGCTTCTTGCGCCGCGGTCAGCGCCCTTTTTTCCATCTCGGCCAGATTGGCGTTCCGGTCGACCGGAATGGTCATCAAATGCAGCATGTACTCCCCGGCCAGGCTTTCATTGAGCACGGGCGTGGTCATGAACAAGCTGTTCGGAATACTGATGGTGCGCCCCGTGCGCTGGTGGCCCTCGCCAACCTCGAGAACGGTCGTGCTCAGGAGCCCTGGGTCGATCACGTCGCCGCGGACGCCTCCGACGTTGATGCGGTCACCCACTTCGAACGCATTGGAGCTCAGTCGGTAGACCGCGCCCTGGACACACGCGATGGTCTCCTTGAGGGCCCACACGATGGCCATGGCCAGCACGACGAATGACACGGCCAAGGCTTGGAGCTCCGCAGCCCAAATGATGAACACGCCGAAGACCATGATCGCGTACGAAAGGCCTCGAATTTGGGTAGCCCAGCGGAGCTGGAGCTTGTCGGTGCTCGGAAGCCTCCGGCGGACGAAGCGCAGAGCCGCGTGGCGCAGCAGGAAAACCGCCAGAAACAAGATCACGGTTGCAACGACGTCCCTCAGCAACACGTGACTTTGAATGATCTGCGGAATCGTGGTCTGGATGGGCACCCAGCTACCTCGCCTTCACCGATACGCCGTCACGAACGCTGTCGCTCGGGTAGGCCACCACTTCGTCTCCCTCCTGCACGCCGGACAACACCTGAGTTTCGAGCCCGTTACTCTCGCCGATCTCGACGGACCGAAGGACGGCCGTGTCGTCCTCGACGGCAAACGTGGCCCAGGCTTCCTCGGACCGAAAAACGGCGCTGGCCGGAACCTTGAGGATGTTCTCCCCCTCCCATACCGAAATTCGCGCTTCGATCCGGTAGCCGTCGCCGAGAGTCGACCAGAGCTCGCGGTCGTCATCCAAGTCGACGATCACGTTGACTCGCTGCTCTTCGACACCGAGAGCCGATAGCTTGGTGAATGCCGACGGCTCGACGATCCGGACGTGACCGTGAAGCGGGTTCTTTCCGCCCCAACGCTCGATCAACACGGGAGCTCCCGGTCGGATGCGGGTTGCGTCTTGACTGAGAACATCCACGACGATTTCGAGGGCTTCGGGATCACCCACCTCCAAGATGGGAGTACCTCCCTGCACCACGCCCTCGCTTTCTTGGAACACTTGCAGAACTTGGCCGGACACCGGAGAGGTGATTTCGAGGTGCTCTATGTCCTCGCCCTGCCCGCTGAGCTGCATGAGGGCCGTCCGCGCGACCTTCAGCTCGTACTCGGCGACGCGCGCTCCGAATTCTGCCGAGCTCAGCGCCTCTTGGCTGCTGCGATAGGTGGAAACCGCTCGGTCGGCATCGCTGCGGGCCAACCCCCCCTGCTCCACGACCGCCGTGGCTCGATCGGCCTCCTGCTTGGCGAAGTCGCGCTCGTATCTTGCCCGGTTGACCGCAGCCTGAGCTTGGCGGACGGCCGCGGCCGCCGCGTCGACACGAGCCCGGGCCTCCGCACGAGTTCGGGAGTCGAGCAACGGCGGAGGAAGGGGCACCAGGCGGGCCAACACTTGATTCTCTTCCACGGGGTCGCCCGCTTCGAGCTCCAATCTTCCGAGATTGCCGGTGACCGGTGCCGAGACGATGTAGCGATCTTTGACTCGTGTCCGGCCGTCTTCGTTGACCGTGACCACCAACGGACCGCGCTGCACTTTCGCGATCTCGACCACCACGGGAGCTGGCATCCACGCGACTACGATGATGGCCACCACGGCGAGCGCGGAAATCGCGATCAAGACTCTTCGAATCCACTTTTTCACACCGAGCTCCGCATTCGTTTGCCGATCGCTGTCTACTCCCGGGTCTTGAGCACGCCGATGAGATCGAGGGTGTCGAGCTTTCGCCGGACCAGCAGGGCGCTCAGCGCGGCGGCGGCCAAGATTACCACGACTGAGAATGCATAGGTCTGGGAGGAGATCAACAAAGGCATGCGAAACTGCTCGGGGTCGGCCTGAAGCTCGACGAGCCCCTTCGCCCCGAGCGTTCCCAGCACCAGCCCCAAGGGGATTCCGACGAGCACTTGGACGGCCTGCTCACCCAGGAGGATCGCGGAAATTTCGGTTCGTGTGAAGCCCAAGACGCGAAGCGTTGCCAGATCCCTGCTGCGAACCGAGAGGCTCACGCGCGCATTGTTGTACACGACTGCAACCGCAATGGCGGTCGCGAAAAGCGTCAAGATCAGCGTGATGACCTGCATCGTTCGTCGTGTTTGCTCCTCGAACCTCTCGAGCAACGTGCGTTTGCGTTGGATGCTCTGAACCATGGGTATGTCGGTGAGCCTCTTCTGGAGCTCCGCTTCCCACTCCGGATCGACCCGGAGGAGCGCCGTGGTAATCGTGGGCTCTTCCCGTAGCAGCTCGTGCAATCTGCCCTTCTGCATGTAGCCTTGCAGCCCAAATGCTTCGTCGATGGTTCCGCTGATCGGAACCCGCCTGGTCCCTCGGTCTCCCTCCTTGAGCTCGACCTCGATCATGTCTCCCGGCTCGGCTCCCAGAATGGACGCCAATACGTTGGTGACCAAGATGCCGTTGCGCGGAATCTCCACCGGTTGAAATTGCCGATTGAACAGCCGACGCAAATGGCCGTCGGGCGGCAAGCCGATGACGATGCTGTCGCGCCAGCGTGGCCCAAACCGAAAACGGACGGGAGTCGCGCGGTACCCCTCGACCTGGTCGACGCCCGGCAGGTGTGCCAAATATCCAAGCGCGCGTTCCTCGACTTCCTCGGTGAAGCGGACGCTGATGTCTTCGCGCTGCTGGCGGCCAAACTGCAGATCGATGATGGGACCGTGCGCATCCCTGCCAAAGCGACCGAGAATCACGATAGCAAGCGCAAAACCAATGCCGGCCGAGGAAAGCACCGTGCGGAGCGGCCGACGCCAAATCTCGCGAAACACCATCATCGTCGTCTGTCGAATCCGGCGCAGGCCTGGTATCCGCTCGACCGGGGATGTCTGGTAATGGGTAGGCGAAGGCGGCCTCATCGCTTCGGCCGGTGGCAGGATCACCGCGGCGCGGACGGCAAAACCAATGCCGGCGACCGCGGCCACGAAGCTGGCTAGGATCGCATTGATCGCAACGGGAAGGTCCAGACGGCCTCGGATCATGGGAAGCCGGAAGAATTGACCGTAGAGATCGAGCATGGCATCGGCCAACCAAGCGCCGAGCCCTACTCCCAGCAGCGAGCCGATCAGCACGATGACACAAACCATCTTCACATAGTGCAAAGCAATCGTGGAGTTGCCGTATCCAACGGCTTTGATCACGGCGATCTCCCCACGTTGGAGAGTGACCAATCGGGAGAACACCACGTTGAGCAGAAACGCGGCTACTGCCAAAAAGACACCGGGCAACACGATCACCATCGCTTCGATTTGAGCAAGCTCTCCGTCCAAGATCGAATTCGAGATCTGCAGCTTGCGACCGTACGCGCCGAGGCCGCCGTATGGCTCGAGAATTCGATCGAGCGCGATCAGGACCGCCTTTTCATCGGCTCTTGGCTCCAGATGAAGGACGACGTCGTTGAAGGCGCCCTCCATCTGAAACGCGGCCGCCAGAGCGCTACGAGACATCCACATGGGCGCGAAGCGTTCGTCGTCCGAGGTGAAGCCACCGGGTTCGACGGCAAAAACGTACTCCGGGGACAGCGCCAGTCCCACCACGATGAGTTGGTGGAGCTTGCCGTTGAGCACCGCCGTGAGGGTGGATCCGGGTGCGAGATCGTGCTCCTTGGCAAACGGCTCGTACACGAGCACTTCCCTGCCTCTGCCAGGCTCGGGAAAGCGGCCTGCCTTCAAGTAGACGTCGTTGAGCGGCGGACGGCCGTGGATGGGCAGCGAGTTGATTTGCCCGCGGGCTGGCGTGAGGAGGTCGCTCATCGGCAGCAGCACGTCCTCCACGACGCGTGGGTACACGGAGGCCACCCCCCGAACGCTTTGAATTTGATCCGCGACCGAATCGGGGGCGCGTTTGAGCCGAGCAAAAACGTCTGCGAAGCGGTAGTGCTCGTAGTACGCGGCCCTCGACGTTTCCAGCGCACGCCACGCGCTACGCAGCGTGATGTAATTCGCCACGCCGACAGCGACGACGAGCGCAATGGTGAAAGCCTGTCCCTTGAGGTGGAGTAAGTCCCGAAAAAGCTTGCGATCGAGCGATTTCACCATGTCAGCTCGGACGGCGAGATCTTCGATTCGTTGTCCTCATCGCCGGCGACGAGCCCGTCGGAAAGCGACACGACCCGATCCGCAATCCGGGCGATGGGCGCATGATGGGTGATGACCGCCGTCGTCGTTCCGAGTGTTCGATTGACCTCGTCGATCACCTCGAGCACTCGTATTCCGGTCTTGAAGTCGAGGGCGCCGGTCGGCTCGTCGCACAGTAAAATTTCTGGTTGTTTGGCGACGGCCCGCGCGATGGCCACCCGTTGCTGCTCGCCACCCGAGAGTTGCGCCGGAAAATGGTTCATGCGCGCAGTCAGCCCCACGAGATCGAGCGCCTCGCGGGGATCCAGGGGGTTGTCGGAGATCTCGGTCACCAACGCAACGTTTTCCCGCGCGGTGAGGCTGGGCACGAGATTGTAGAACTGAAAGACGAAGCCGACGTGGGCGCGTCGAAACTGTGTCAGCTCGCGCTCGCCCGCGGTTTCGATGTTCTCACCTCGGTAGAGCACCTGCCCCGACGTCGGCACGTCGAGCGCGCCGAGAATGTTGAGCAGTGTGGACTTTCCGCTGCCGGAAGGACCCAACAGCACCATGAGCTCTCGTTCGTAGAGCGGGACGGTCACGCCCCGAAGCGCATGCACGTCGACGTCGCCCATGCGATACACCTTGGTCACGTCATGAGCCGCGAGAATGGCAGAGCGCGGGCGGTTTGAGTCGGCCTCGGACATCGCACCTTCCAACTGCTAGTCGTTCGTACGCGTTTGGCTGATCGAGGTCAACTCCCGCTTGAATGCTTGCCGCAGTGGAGGCTATGACAGATGAGGCAGATCATGCTCACCGAGTCCGAATTTCGAAATGTGACCCTAGGGCAGCAAACCTGGCGCTACCATGACGCCGGGCTGGGCAGGCCCATCGTACTGTTCCATGGGTTTCCCGACACACCGCATTCATTCGCCGGCATCGCTCAGGCGCTCAACGAAGAAGGATACCGAACGATCCTTCCATACCTGCGTGGATATCATCCGGACACCCTCGTCGAGGGGCGTCCATACGATCGGCTGACGCTCGCACAGGATGCGCTCGGTCTATTGGACGCGCTCGAGCTCGAATCTGCGGTGCTAGTTGGACACGACTGGGGAGCCACTTTGGTCTATGGTGCCGCGGCGCTCGCACCTGCCCGCGTGGATGCGATCGTGCCCATTGCCATACCGCATCCGCGTACCTTGAAGCCAAAGAACGTGTTCGAGACCGCAGCGTTGTTCCTCATGGCGCGCCACTTCATCTACTTCCAGCTACCGTGGGCCGAAGTGGGAACACGAAGGAACGACTTTGCCTACATCGAAGCGCTCTATCGTCGGTGGGCACCCGATTGGCAGGGGCCGGAGAGGGACGCTGCGCTGAGCAGAGCCAAGGAGGCGTTTTCGGATCCGCAGGTACTGACTGCAGCGCTCGACTACTACCGCGCCATGTTTGGTAAGGTCGATCGCCGCCTGACCGGCTCGCTCCAAACTCGAGGCCTGATGGTAGCGGGTGGGAAGGATTTCGGAGGGCGCCTGGGCCCCTACAAGAAATCGCAAGGACTGTTCGAGCTCGGCGCCGACTTGGTCGTGATGCCCAAGGCGGGCCACTGGCCCCACCGCGAAAACGAGCCCGTATTCACGGCAGCCCTCCTCGATTTCCTACGGGACACGCATCCATCCTAAAAACGAAGTATTAACAGACACCTAGAGCCCGCCCTAGGACGACCCCAATTTTCGTTGGAGACCTCGCCCAGTTCGGCTCCATGATTCAACCATGGGAGGCCGTATGGACCGCGAAAGAACGCACGAGCTGGTCAAATCCGGGTATGCGGAGGTGGCGCGCCAAGGTCGGAGCTGCTGCGGATCCACGTCGCAAGCTCCGTCGGAAGACGACATCAACCCGCACGCCGCGACGGCAACCCTCCTCGGCTACTCCGAGGAAGATGCGACCGGGTTGGCCGCAGAAGCAAACCTCGGCCTCGGCTGCGGCAATCCCACCGCGCTCGCCGATCTCGCCCCGGCGGAGACGGTGGTCGACCTCGGATCGGGCGCCGGGTTCGATGCGCTGCTTTGTGCCAAAAAGCTCGGCCCCGAAGGTCGGTTCATCGGGGTCGACATGACTCCCGAGATGCTCGAGCGGGCACGCGTCAATGCCGTAAACGCCGGCTTCGCACGCACGGTGGAGTTCCGGGAAGGCCTCATCGAAGAGCTCCCCGTCGCCTCGAACAGCGCAGACGTGATCATCTCGAACTGTGTGATCAACCTGAGCCCAGACAAGCCTCGAGTGTTTCGCGAAGCTTTTCGAGTGCTCAAACCAGGCGGACGCCTCGCCGTCAGCGACATCGTCTTGAGCAAACCGCTACCACCCGATGTGGCCGAGCTCGCGCAGAGCTGGATCGCATGCGTCGGGGGCGCTTCGACCGAAGAAGCGTATCTTGCTTACATCCGGGCAGCGGGCTTCGAGGACGTTCGATTCACCCGTAAACCGGCTGGTCCACTGCTGACCTCGAGCTTGCAAGACCCGATGTGGAAAGCGGCGGTCGATTTGGTTGGCGAAGATCGAATCAACGAGATCGCGACGACGGTGTTCAGCTACTCGATAACCGCCCGCAAGCCCGCAATTGGCTGAGGCCCCTGGCTGAGCGTTTGGGGCGCCTAGGAAACGACGACGGGGCTGAGCTTCCCCTCGGCGTGCAGCTTTCGCAGCTCCTTCTTGTCGAACTTGCCCACGCTCGTCTTCGGAATTTCATCGATGAAGACCCACCGTTCGGGCAGCCACCATTTCGCCACCTTGTCCTCGAGATACGCTCGGAGGTCTTCTGGGCCCATCGTGCTTCCCTTTTTTTGTACGACACACGCGAGTGGCCGCTCATCCCATTTTTCGTCTGGGACTCCGACGACGGCGGCCTCGACGACCTCGGGATGCCCAATGATGGCATTTTCGAGCTCGACGGACGAAATCCACTCGCCCCCAGATTTGATCACATCCTTCGATCGATCGGTAATCTGCACATACCCTCGCGGATCGACGAAGCCCACGTCACCGGTGCGCAGCCATCCGTCGTGAAACTTCTCGGGGGAGTCGACGCCGTAATAACTACCCGTCACCCAAGGGCCCCGCACTTCAATCTCACCGACCGACTTTCCGTCCCAAGGCAGCACCCGACCTCGGTCATCGACGATGCGTAGCTCGATGCCGGCTACGGGTCGTCCCGTTCGGACCCGATAATCCCAGGCCTCCTCTCCCTGTACATCGGCCGGTACGGACGCAACCGTTCCCAAGGGGCTCGTTTCGGTCATGCCCCACAATTGGAGAATGGTGACGCCGTAACGCTCTTCGAACGCGCGCATCAAGGATTCCGGCACCGCCGACCCCCCACAGATCACCAGCCGAAGCGACGACAGGTCGATGTCCTTGTCCTCGCCATAGTGAAGCACGGCGGTCCAAATGCTGGGCACGGCGCCCGCGAACGTGGGCCGATGGCGCTCGATCATCGCCACCAAGGGCTCAGGCTGCAGGAATCGGGTGGGCTGCAGAAAATCGGCACCGACCCACCACCCCGCATACGGAAGACCCCAACAGTTCGCGTGAAACATCGGCACGATGGTGAGCACTCGATCGCGGTCGTTCAGGCCTGTCACCGCCCCCGAGGTAATGCCATACGAATGAAGCAACGTGGAACGATGGCTGTACACGACTCCCTTGGGATCGCCGGTGGTTCCACTCGTGTACGCCATCGAGGCCGGTGCTCGCTCGTCGAGCTCGGGCCATTCGATGCCGGGTGACTCGCTCGACAAGAGGTCCTCGTAGCGATGTAGGGACGCGCGCGGTGCAGCGCGCAACGCGCTATCGTCTCCATCGCCCACCACGATGATGTGCTCGACCGTCCTCATGTCCTTGGCGACTCGGGCCAGCACGGCGATGAGCGTGTCATCCACGATGATGACTTTGTCTTTCGCGTGGTTGATCACGAACGCAAGCTGTTCTGGAAAAAGGCGAATGTTGAGCGTGTGCATCACCGCACCCATCGAGGAAATCGCGAAGTACGCCTCGAGGTGCTCCTGACTGTTCCAGCAGAACGTGCCCACCCGATCGGTCCGCTGGACGCCGAGCCGCTTCAGAGCCTTGGCCAGTTGGTCGGTTCGATTTCCCACCTGTTCGTAAGTGCTGACGCGATCGCCCGTTTCGCCCACTGTGATGACGCGACTGTCCGGATACAAGCGGCGCCCGTGCTCGAATAGACCCGAGATCAGCAGGGGCCGATCCATCATCGTAGAAAAGCTCACCCTCGCCTCCTGTGTACGTCAAAAACGCTCACTCGGCTTGAAATCCCGCTTCTTTGTGGCTGCCGTCACAAAACGGCTTGTTGTTGGAATGCCCGCAACGACAAAGTGCCGTCTTGTTGCCTCTCCAGGCTTTTCGCCCGCTTGCCGCCATGATGGTGACATTGCCGCTCAACAAGAGCGGGCCATTGGGTGCGGGGCTGACCTTCAACTTGCCACCCGGCGCATCAAACCCATCTCCCGTTTCGCCAACCGCGCCGTAATCCTGAAAGCCGGCAGCCTCGTGGCTGTTGTCGCAAAACGGCTTGCGCATGGACTGTCCGCAGCGGCAGAGCGCAGCCCGAAAGCGCACTCCGGGCATGTCGTCGTTCGCCCCGTCGACGTCGAGATCGCCTCGCAGATAGAGCGGTCCGTTGTACATCACCGAAACCACGTTCTCGGGATCGGCGCTCTCTTGCGGGCCTCCGTCCTTTCGTCGATAGCTCAAAGCGCCACTGGGGCATCGTCGGAGGACCTCGGAAACCTCATCGGCGCTAACTTGGTCGGGCTCGCACCACGGCTGCCGACCCGCGACGAAGAGGTCGTTCTTCGCCCGACCGCATTCACCAATATGAATGCAAAGCCGACCATCCCATTGCACGTCGACCTGCCCTCCCCCGTAGCTGACGGGCTTCTTTTCGCTCATCGAGTCCTCCTGCGGTCATCGCGTGATCGCTGCGATCCGGAACACATTGTGTACTACAGCCCAACGCGAAGCTCTAGAACGAACCGACCTCGCATCGATCCTCGGCCGGCGCCGTGGTAAGGGAAATCGTCGATGGGACACGAACACGTGCATCACGCGCCTGCGGACGCCACGAAGGGCAACCGCAGGCGGCTCACCTTGGCCTTGGTGCTGACCGCCACCTACATGATTGCCGAGATCGTGGGCGGGCTGGTCGCCAATTCCCTCGCTTTGCTTGCAGACGCCGGCCACATGTTTTCGGATGCTGCAGCCCTGGGGCTGTCGCTCGTTGCCGTGGTGCTGGCTCAACGGCCAGCGACGCCACAACGCACCTATGGTTTTCATCGAGCCGAGATTTTGGCAGCGCTCACCAACGGAGCGGCTCTCTTGGTCCTTTCGGTCCTGATCAGTCGCGAGGCCTGGGAGCGCCTGTCGTCGCCACCTGAAGTCCGGGGCGGCCTGATGCTGGCGATTGCCTTCGGTGGACTCGTGATCAATTTCGCGAACCTTGCCGTGCTCAGCGGCGGCCGTAAGGAGAACTTGAACGTGCGCGGAGCTTGGTTGCACGTACTGGGCGATACTCTGGGCAGCGTAGGCGCGATTGCTGCGGGCTTGGGGATCTATTTCTTCGGATGGACTTGGGCCGACCCGGTGGCCTCGTTCATCATCGCAGCGCTCGTGCTCTACTCGGCTTGGGGGCTGATCCGGGAAACGCTCGACGTCCTGATGGAGGGTGTTCCCAAGGGCATTTCCGTCGACGAGGTCGCCACGGCGCTGGAGGCGCTCCCCGGGGTCTTAGAAGCCCATGACTTGCACGTTTGGGCCCTGACCAGCGGCAAAAACATTGCCACCACCCATTTGGTCACGACCGCAGATGCCGACCACCAGCACATCATCGACGCTGCCAATCGAATCTTGGCCGACCGATTCACGATCCAGCACGCCACGATCCAGGTCGAGCACGATGAATTGGCAAATCGTTGCAATCCGTGCGGCCCGGCCACTGCGGTCGGCTGAAGCAGCCTCATTGTCGGTCGGACGAGCCCGTCGCGCAACGCCGGCAAATGCACACCTTGCCTCGTGCCGCTTCGGGAAGGCGCGCGATCACTTCCGGATCGATGCAGACCGACACGCACCAACAGGACTCGGGATCGCGCCCCGCCGCCATGGCGCACTCGTTCGGCTGTCCACACGAAGGGCAGCGCGTCATGTCGTCGAATTGGGAAACCTGGCTCATTGAATCTGGGTGGCGTTTTCGATCTTCTCGTGCTGCTCTCTGTATAACTCGTCGATGTAGACGTGCATCTCGTTGAGCCGCATCAATTGCTTTCGCGGCGACGCTTCCTTTTCGTTGGCTTCGCAAAGCGTAGCAAGCTCTTGGACCGCCTCGAGTGAGCGGGTCGCACGAGTCACGGAGACGGCCATCACCACGGTCATCGCCAACGCGGGAAGCGCCACCATGAGGAACCTGGACCACAGCCCGGGCGGTGTGCGCTGCACCATCCACGGAGACATCAAGACCAGCACCAAAGCTGCCAAGCTGGCCAAGACCCATGGTCCATGGCGATGCCATACGTGTCGCCATGCGCCTACGCTTTGCTCCTTGCGGGCTTCGTTGCACGGGTCCGAGTCTTTGAGGCGCCGAAGCTCGTCCTCCACGGCATCGGCCAGCTCCTCGGCCAAGCCTTCGTTGAGGCTCACCTGGGAAAGATCGACCGCGCGTGCGTCGGAGCGCTTTTCCGGTGGTATCAATGCAAACCGGTTCACGTAGACGGTCCGGCCCGAATCGTTGACGTACGAATAGAAAAACGGCGCCTCCTGCGCTCGAGCATACCCGACTAGCACGAGGACGATGGCGAAGATCGCGTAGCGCATCAACCCTGCTTCGTCGCCGAGTATAGGGCCAACATGCCCACCACTGCACTGGCGAAGGACCCCACGATGATGCCGATTTTGGCCGACACCAGAAGCTCGCCGGATAAGCCCAGCGAAGCGATGAACAAGGCCATCGTGAACCCGATGCCCCCGAGAAAAGCCGCCCCGCCCAACACGGGCCAGGTAACGCCGGCAGGTCGCGAAGCCCAACCGAGCTTCACGGTGAGCCACGATGCCCCGAAGATGCCCAGTGGCTTCCCGACGAAGAGCCCTGCGCCCACGGCGAGCGCAACCGGCTCCGCGATCTGTCCGAGATCGATGGCCACCCCCGCGTTGGCAAGCGCAAAAAGGGGCATGATACCAAAAGCCACCCATGGATGAAGCGCCGTCTCCAGCCTGAACAGAGGCGATACGGCTTCGCGAGAGGCAAACGACAAGTCCGCGACGAGGGCGCGC